>NZ_JBIEIS010000059.1:0-75727 GCF_043496855.1 Nonomuraea sp. JJY05 | reverse complement strand
GCCGCCGGCCCGCCGCCGGCCCGCCGCCGGCCACGCCCGCACCGGTCACGCCCCGCGTACCGCAACCACCAACCCCATGACCCACGAAGGACCAGCACACCATGTCACACACCTGGATCACCCGGCCCGAGACCCCGCAGGACATCCCCGCGATCCGCGCGGTCGCCCTCGGCGCCTTCCCCACGCCGCTGGAGGCCGACCTCATCGAGGCGCTGCGCGTCGATGAGGCCTGGTCGCCCGAGCTGTCGATCGTCGCCCAGGCGCCCGACGGCACCGTGGCCGGGTACGCGCTGCTGACCCGCTGCCACGTCGGCACCGCTGCGGCCCTGGCGCTGGGCCCGTGCGCGGTCCTGCCGCAGTACCAGCGGACCGGCGCCGGCTCGGCCGCCATCCGCGCCGGCCTGCGGGCCGCACGCGACAAGGGCGAGAACCTCGTCCTCGTGCTCGGCCACCCCGAGTACTACCCGCGCTTCGGCTTCACCCCGGCCTCGGCGTACGGGATCCGCCCCTCCTTCGAGGTGCCCGACGAGGCGATGATGGCGCTCGTCCTCGACGAGTCCGTCCCGGTGCCCGGCGGCACCATCGTCTACCCGGCGCCCTTCGGCGTCTGACGCTCATCAGGCCTGCCCGGGACGTGGTCCCGGGCAGGCCGCCCCTCCGCTGTGGGCGAACCGGGTGCGCTGTCAGTGAACCCGGCCGGGTGGGCGGCGTTGGCGGTGATTGGGTGTCGGGATGGAAATCTTGGTTCTGGGGGGAACGGCGTGGCTGGGCCGCGAGCTGTCGCGGCAGGCGATCGAGCGCGGCCATCGGGTGACGTGCCTGGCGCGCGGCGAAAGCGGGCAGGTCGCCGAGGGAGCGAGGCTGGTGGCCGCCGACCGCCGTGACCCTTCGGCGTACGAGCCGCTGCTCGACCGCGAATGGGACGCCGTCATCGAGGTGTCATGGCAGCCGGGCTTCGTCCGGGAGGCCCTGCACGCGCTGGGGGGCCGGGCCCGGCACTGGGCCTACGTCTCCTCCGTCAGCGCCTACGCCTTCCATGCCGCGCCCGACGCGGACGAGTCCACGGCCCTGCTGCCTGCGACCGATCGCGACGAGGTCGACCGCGACCTGTACGGCGAGGCCAAGGCCGCCTGCGAGCTGGCGTCCGTGGCGGCCGTGGGCGAGCGCCTGCTCATCGCCCGCGCGGGCCTCATCGGCGGCCCGGGCGATCACAGCGGACGCACCGGCTACTGGGTGAGCCGGGCCGCCCGCGACCGGCAGGGGCCGATGCTGGCGCCCGACGCTCCGCAGTTGCCGACGCAGGCGATCGACGTACGGGATCTGGCCGCCTGGCTGCTGGATGCCGGGGAGAAGGGCATCGTCGGCACGTTCGACGCCGTCGGGCCGGTCGTTTCGTTCGGGGAGTGGCTGGAGCTGTCGCGTACCGCCGGCGGGCACACCGGCCCGGTCGTCACCGCCGACCCGGCCTGGCTGCTCGCCAACGGTGTCGCGCAGTGGATGGGGCCCGAGTCGCTGCCGATGTGGCTGGCCGAGCCGGGCTGGGAAGGGTTCTCGGCCCGGACCGGGGCCGCGGCACGCGCCGCGGGTCTGCACCATCGGCCGAGGGCGCAGATGCTGGCCGACACGCTGGATTGGGAGCGCGAGCAGGGGCTGGAGCGCACGCGGCGGGCCGGTCTCAGCACCCAGCGGGAGCGCGAGCTGCTCGAGGCCCTCGGCTGACGGGCCGCGCCGGGCGGGGCTGCACCACGGGTTGAAGCTCTCCCGTCCGCCGGCCCAGCGCCGTCGCCCGGCGGGCGGCGCGAACTCTCCGGGATCGGTTCAACGACAGCCTTGAAGCCATGAGTGCTGACGACGACGAATCGATGGCCGGTGCGTCCCGGCCCGGGGCGGGGCTGCTGGGCCCGATGATCGTGCCGGCGGGCGGGGTGCTCGTCGGTGCGATCAACATCTATCTCGCGGCGAGCCTGCTGCCGACTTCACGGCGGGCTCGCTGGCCTGCGCGCTGAGCCCGGCGATGGTGGTGCTGCTGGTCTCGCGCGGCGTCCAGGGGCTCGGCGCGGGGCTGCTGTCCGGGCTGGGGTTCGCCGTCATCCGGTCGGCGCTGCCGCCCAGGCTCTGGACGCGCGGCACGGCGCTGATGTCGGCGATGTACGGTGCCGGCAACTTCGCCGGTCCGGCGCTCGGCGGCCTGTTCGCCCAGCTGGGCTCGTGGCGGCCGGCGTTCGCGGTGATGGCGGCGCTCTCGACGGTGTGCGGCGTGCTCGTGCCGCGCGTGCTGCCGCGCAGCGGCCACGGCGACGCACGCCGGCCGGTCCCGGTCGTGTCCCTGCTGCTGGTCACGGCGGCGGCCGGGGCCGTGAGCGTGGCGGGGGTGCTGCCGGGCACGGTCGCGAAGGCGGCCGGCATCGGGGTGGCGTCGGTGCTGGTGGCCGGGTTCGTCATGCATGAGCGGGGCAGTGAGCTGCGGGTCTTGCCACATGCGACCTACCAGGGCGGTTCGTCGTTGAAGTGGGTGTATCTGACGCTCGGGCTGCTGGCGTGCGGGGTGGCGGCCGAGTCGTTCCTGCCGCTGTTCGCTCAGCGGCTGGCCGGGCTGGCGCCGCTCGTCGCGGGGTTGTTCGCCGCGGCCGTCTCGTTGGGCTGGTCGCTCACCCAGCTCGGCAGCTCGGCGGTGACGGGGCAGGCGCGCGGTGCGCCGGTTGTGCCTGCTCGGCCCGGTGCTGCTGGCCGCCGGCCTGTTCGCGCAGGGGTTGCTGCAGCGCGAGCAGGCGCCGCTCTGGCTGGTGGCGGTGTGGGTGCCGGTGCTGCTCGTGGCGGGGGCGGGGATCGGGCTGGCCTATCCGCATCTGTCGGTGGCCGCGATGTCCAGTACGCGGGATCCGGAGGAGGGCGGGCGGGCGGCCGCGGGGATCGCCACGGTGACGAGCCTGTCGATCGCGTTCGGCACGGCGGTGGCGGGGGCCTTGGTCAACCTGGGCGGCGGGTCGATGCTCGACTCGGCGCGGTACGTGCTGTTCGGGCTCGCGCCGCTGTGCGCGATCGGCGCTCTGACCGCGCACGCGGCCAACCGTACCGACCCCTCGCTGACCGCGCCGCCGACGGGGAGCCCGTCTTCGACCCGCCCGGCCACCCGTGCTGCCGGTGACGGCCGTTCACAGCAGTAGCGCGGCCAGCTCCTCCCATTGACGCAGCGGCGGCCGCTGCGGTGTGGCCGTCAGCACGTGCAGGCTGACGTGGTCCGCGCCGGCCTCGAGGTGCTCGCCGACGCGGCGGGCGACGTCCTCGGGGCCGCCGCTGGCCACCAGCGCGTCGACCAGCCGCTCCTCCAGCGACTCGGGGTCGTCGAAGCCCAGCCGGCGCAGCAGCGTGAGCCGGTTGGGCAGGGCGGCGGCCGCGTGGGCGCGGGCCAGCTCGGCGGCGCGGCGGCGGGAGGGGTCCAGGACGGTGAGCTGGGTGACCGCGAGCAGCGCCCGCGGGCCGAGCAGGTCGCGGGCGTGGCGGGTGTGCGCGACCGGCATACCCAGGGGGTGGGCGCCCGCGGCCCGTTCGGCGGCGAGCCGGAGCATCTTCGGGCCCAGCGCGGCCAGGATGCGGGGGGTCGCGGGGGCCGGCGGGCCGAACGGGGCGGCGTCCATCGCGTCCAGGTAGGCGCGCATGGTCGCGACCGGCGGGCCGAAGCGGTGGCCGCGTACGTCGGTGACCAGGGCGGGGTGGCCGACTCCGAGGCCGAGCAGGAACCGCCCGGGGAAGGCCTCGGCCAGGGTGCGCTGCGCGGCCGCGGTGGTGACGGCGTCGCGGGCGTACATGGCGGCGGTGCCGGTGGCCACGGCGGTCCGCCGGGTGAGCGACAGCAGCAGGGCCGCCTGGGCCATGGCCTCGCGGCCCGTCGTCTCGGGGAACCACAGCGCCGGGTAGCCGAGGTCCTCGACGGCCGCGGCGGCTTCACGCAGGACGGGGGCGGGGTAGCGGTCCAGTTCGCCCGCCCAGATGCCGACCTGTCCGAGCTCGGGTGCGTTCATCGGGCGCTCTGAGCGCTCAGGAAGCCGCCGATCCGGGCCGCGCCGGTGCGGGCCAGCCAGGTGCGCAGATCCATCAGGCCGGGGTGCAGCGCGCGGGCGAAGGAGACGTCGGCGCGCCAGCCGCGTTCGTTGAGCCAGGTGTAGGCGAAGGCGAACTCCTGTCCGGCCCGGGCGATCACCTCGATCGGCAGCTGGACGTAGGGCAGCGGCCGGCCGATGGCCTCGGAGATGGCCGCGGTGATCTCCAGCGGGGTCAGCTCGTCCCCGGCCAGGTCGACGGCGCGGCCGATCCACTCCTGCGGCCGGGCGAAGGCCAGCGCCGCGAAGTGGCCGACGTCGTCGACGGCCATGATCTGCTGCGGCACGGCGGGCTCGAACGCGGTGGTCACAGCGCCGTCGTGCAGGTGGTAGGCGCCGGTGTAGTTCTCCATGAACGAGACCGGGCGCAGGAAGGTCGCGGGCAGGCCCAGCCGGGTGATGTGCTGCTCGATCCGCCATTTGCTCACCACGTTCTGCGGCAGTTTCTCGGTGTTGTGGCGGCCGGCGCCGGCGACGGAGGCGTAGACCAGGTGCTGCACGCCGGCGGCGTGGGCGGCGTCGGCGACGTTGCGGCCCCAGGTGACCTCGTCATCGGCGGTGAAGCCGGGCGGGGTGCCGGGGGAGCCGACGGTGGGCTGCACGCTGAACAGGCCGTAGGCGCCCTCGGCCGCGGCGGTGAGCGAGGCGGGGTCGTCCATCTCGGCGCGTACGAGCCGGGCGCCCGCCGCTGCCAGGGCCCGGGCCCCGGCGGCGGCCGGGTCGCGCGTCACCGCCCGTACCTGCCAGCCGTCGGCGAGCAGCCGGGCCGTCACGGCGCGGCCCTGCAGGCCGGTGGCCCCCATCACCACGATGGTCTTCACGATGGTGTCTCCCCAGATAGGCATGCGGAGGCCACCCACCTAACCGGGGTGGCCCTCCGTTTCTGGGTGAGTACGATATGGAGGGCCACCCCGTTTTTGCAAGCCCGCTGGAGATCCCCCATGCCGCACGACAGCCGTACGACGTCGCCCGAGCGGCCGATGCGCGCCGACGCGCGCCGCAATTACGACCGCCTCCTGGCCGCGGCCGCCGACGCCATCGCCGAGCAGGGAGCCGAGGCGTCCCTGGAGGAGATCGCCCGGCGCGCCGGCGTCGGCTCGGCCACGCTGCACCGGCACTTCCCCTCCCGCCAGCAGCTGCTGGAGGCCGTCTTCCGGGACAAGGTCGAGGCCCTGTGCGCCACCGCCGCCGACCTGGCCGGCGACCCGGACGCGGGGCACGCGCTGGTGACCTGGCTGGGCGCCGTCGCCACGCACGTCGTCTCCAACCGCGGCCTGGCGGCCTCGCTGATGCGCGGCGCCCACGACGGCGACTCCACCCTGGGCGCCACCTGCCACACGATGATCGTGAACGCCGGCGACGGCCTGCTGGCCCGCGCCCGCCGCGCGAACGCCGTACGAGCCGACGTCGCCATCGTCGACCTGCTCACCCTCGTCAACGCCATCTGCCTGGCCGTCGAACACGAACCCGACGGCGCGGCCCAGGCCGACCGGCTGCTCGACCTCGCCCTCACCGGAGTGGGCCCCACCCGCGAGACGACGGCGCGTCCGGCGGGCGGCGGTGGCGATCTAGGGTGATGTCATGCTCATGCCACCTGCGGTGACCTCGCCTAGGCTTCGGCGCGTTTCTCCAGCCGGCTGCCCCGCGGCAGGGTGACGGCCATGATGTTGCTGGGGATGTCCAGCTCGATGCGGTGCCATCGCCCCCGCGGGACGATGGCGGCGGTCCCGGCTGTCAGCCTGATCTCCTCCTCCTCTTGCCCCGGCCGCTCCGGCCGCAGGTAGAGGCGGATCTTCCCGACCAGGCAGGAGACGACCTCCTCGGCCTCGGGATGCACCTCCCAGTGGTCGGCATGGACGTCGGCGCCGGTCTTGGCGTGGAAGGCCGTCAGCTGCCAGCCGTCCTGGTCGGCGTCCGCTGCGACTTTCCCGGTGTGGATCTTGCCGCTTTGGCGCAGGTGAACGGAGGACGCGAAGAGATCGATCCGGTTGACAGTCATGCCGGGACGCCCCTTTCTACGGTTGTCGGATCGCCCGTCAATCCCGGACGGACAGCGAAGCACGGTCATCGGCCTGCTCAGGCTGCGGGGGCGTGCTGGCCCGGCGCAGGACCGTGAGGGCGATGAGGACGGCGCCGAGCAGGAGCACCGCACCAAGGCTCAGACCGAGCGCGTAACCGTCGTTGAGGGTCTCGGGCGTGACGGTCGGCCCGGTGCGGCGGTGCGCGAGCGTGCCGAGAACGGCCAGCCCGAGCGAGGCGCCGATCTGGCGCGAGCTGTTGAGCAGGCCTGAGGCGGTACCGCTCTCGCGGGGCGCGACGCCGACGGTCGCGGTGGAGACGACCGGTCCGAGGCAGAGCCCGAAGCCGACGCTGGCGAGGATCGAGGGCCCCAGGACGTCCGTGACGAACGCGCCGTCGGAGCTGATCAGGCCGAACCAGGCGAACCCGGCCGCCGTCAGCAGCCCACCGAAGACCAGCAGGGTGCGCGGCGCGAGACGATAGCCGAGCCGGACGGCCAGCACGGAGCCGGCGACCACGCCGAGCGCGAACGGCAGGAACTGCACCCCGGTCAGGGCCGGCCCCGTCCCGAGCACGCGCTGCAGGTAGAGGGAGGCGAAGTAGAACGCCGCGGCCATGGCCGCCCCGAGCAGGAGGTTGAAGGCGTTCGCGCCGGCGACCGAGCGGTTGGCCAACAGGCCGAGCCGGATCAGCGGCTCGCGGCCGGTGGTCCGCTCGACGTGGACGAACGCGGCCAGCAGCCCGGCGGCGATCGCCAGCGTCGTCACCGTGACCGGCGAGGTCCACGCGTACTGGTCGGTGCGGACGATCCCGAACACCAGCAGGGTCATGCCCGCCGTGGCCAGCACCGCACCGAGCACGTCCGGACGGCCACCGCGCGCCGCGGGCGGCCCGGCGGCCACAGCCCGCCAGGTCAGCGCCAGCGCGCCGGCGGCCATGGGCACGCTCACGAACATCACCCAGCGCCAGCCGGCGTACTCGGTGAGCAGCCCGCCGATCAGGACGCCGAGCGCGCCCCCGGCGGCGTTCGTCGCACTCCAGACGCCGAAGGCCCGCACGCGGGCCTTGCCCGCCGGGAACGTCGTGGTCAGCAGCGCCAGCGCGGCCGGAGCCAGCGCGGCCGCCCCGATGCCCTGCGCGGCCCGGGCGGCGACCAGCTGGCCGGGATCCTGGGCGAAACCGCCGGCGAGCGAGGCGAGAGCGAACAGGGCGAGCCCGAGCAGCAGGACCGGCTTGCGGCCGTAGCGGTCGGCGGCCTTGCCGCCCAGCAGGAGCAGCCCGCCGAAGGTGAGCGCGTAGGCGTGGATCACCCACGTCAGGCCCACCGCGCTGAAACCGAGGCCGGCCGCGATCTGCGCAAGCCCGACGTTCACCACCGACAGATCCAGCGACACCATGAACTGCACCACGGCCACCGCGGCGAGGGTGAGCCCCGGCCGGGCACCCGGCTCGCCGGGCACGCTCACACCTGCTGATTGTCTCCTGGTCAACGCGACTCAGTCCTTCGAACCGCGATGCGGGCGGGGGAGCAGCCCGGCAGTCCGGTGAATGTAGCGGCTGGGGTTCTCATGACCGCAATCGTCGTCCAGCTGCTGCTCGGGGGCGTCCTGCAGGCGAAGACATCTGCCGCTACCGCGCCGGGACCAGCCACCGGCCTGACTACGACGCCGGGAGTAGTCGCGGATGCGGCCGGATCTTTCGGGGATCGTACGAGCGGCCGAAAGACGCCTCGCGTGCCGGCCGATAGACGCCTCGCGTGCCGGGCGATCCGCTGAGCGCGCGGCGGCTTGCCCGAGCTGGTTTACTCTTGCGACAAAGCAGGCGGGAGAGGGGTTTGTGTGAAGGCCGGCGCGGATGGTCCACCCGTTTCATCCTTGGATGCCGTCCTCGAACGCATCACCTACGCCAACGAGGAGACCGGCTACACCATCGCCCGCGTCGCCACCGAACGCTCCGGCTCCGAGCTGCTCACCGTCGTCGGCCCGCTGCTCGGCGCCCAGGTCGGCGAGTCGCTGCGGCTGCTGGGCCGCTGGAGCTCCCATCCCCGCTACGGCCGCCAGTTCGAGGTGCGCTCCTACACCACCGTCCTGCCCGCCACCATCCAGGGCATCCGCCGCTACCTCGGCTCCGGCCTGATCAAGGGCATCGGCCCCAAGATGGCCGAGCGCATCGTCGACCACTTCGGCACCGACACCCTCGAGGTCATCGAACAACAGCCGCAGCGCCTGGTCGAAGTGCCGGGACTGGGACCCAAACGCACCAAGATGATCGCCGCCGCCTGGGAGGAACAGAAGATCATCAAAGAGGTGATGATCTTCCTGCAGGGCGTCGGCGTGTCCACCTCGATCGCGGTGCGCATCTTCAAGCAGTACGGCGAATCGTCGATCTCCGTCGTCAAGACCCGCCCGTACCAGCTGGCCGACGACGTGTGGGGGATCGGCTTCAAGACCGCCGACACCATCGCCCAAGCCGTCGGCATCCCCCACGACAGCCCCGAACGCGTCAAAGCCGGCCTGCGCTACACCCTGTCCCAGGCCGCCGACGACGGCCACTGCTACCTGCCCGCCCCCAACCTCGTCGCCGACGCCGTCAAGATCCTCGACGTCCCCGCCGACCTCGTCACCACCTGCCTCGAAGACCTCATCGAAGCCGAAGGCGCCGTACGCGAACCCATCCCGGCCGGCGACAACGTCGTACCGGCCGTCTACCTGCCGCCCTTCCACCGCGCCGAGAACTCCCTGGCCTCCGGCCTGCTCTCGCTCCTGCGCTCCGGCCACGACCGTCTCAAAGCCTTCGCCGACGTCGACTGGGAACGCGCCGAGACCTGGCTGCACGGCCAGACCGGCGCCGAACTCGCCCCCGAGCAGCGCCAGGCCGTCCGCCTGGCTTTGACGGAGAAGGTCGCCGTCCTGACCGGCGGGCCCGGCTGCGGCAAGAGCTTCACCGTACGCTCCATCGTCCTGCTGGCCCGCGCCAAACGCGCCAAGGTCATCCTGGCCGCCCCCACCGGCCGCGCCGCCAAACGCCTGGCCGAGCTGACCGGCCACGAGGCCACCACCGTCCACCGGCTGCTGCAGCTGCGCCCCGGCGGCGAGGCCACCTTCGACCGAGACAACCCCCTGGACGCCGACCTCGTCGTCGTCGACGAGGCCTCCATGCTCGACCTGCTGCTGGCCAACAAACTCGTCAAGGCCGTCGCGCCGGGCGCCCACCTGCTGTTCGTCGGCGACGTCGACCAGCTGCCCTCGGTCGGGGCCGGCGAGGTCCTCAAAGACCTGCTCGCCTCCGACGACATCCCGCGCGTACGGCTGACCCAGATCTTCCGCCAGGCCCAGGAGTCCGGCGTCGTCGTCAACGCCCACCGCGTCAACACCGGCCACCACCCCATCCTGCAGGGCATGAACGACTTCTTCCTGTTCCCCTGCGAGGAGGCGGAGGACATCGCCGCCCTGACCGTCGACGTCGTCGCCCGCCGCATCCCCCGCCGCTTCGGCCTCGACCCGCGCCGCGACGTCCAGGTCCTGGCCCCCATGCACCGCGGCGCCGCCGGCGCCGGCGCCCTCAACACCGCCCTGCAGGAAGCCCTCACCCCCGCCCGCGAGGGCATGCCCGAGCGCCGCTACGGCGGCCGCGTCTTCCGCGTCGGCGACAAGGTCACCCAGCTGCGCAACAACTACGACAAGGGCGCCGCCGGGGTGTTCAACGGCACCGTCGGCATCGTCACCGACATCCGGCCCGACGAGCACAAGCTCACCGTCGTCACCGACGAGGAGGAGGCCGTCGACTACGCCTTCGACGAACTCGACGAGCTCGCCCACGCCTACGCCGTCTCCATCCACCGCTCCCAGGGCAGCGAATACCCGGCCGTCGTCGTCCCGCTGGCTACCAGCGCCTGGATGATGCTGCAGCGCAACCTGCTCTACACCGCCATCACCCGGGCCAAGAAACTCGTCGTCATCGTCGGCTCCCGCCGCGCCCTGGCCCAGGCCGTCCGCACCAAGGGAGCCGGACGGCGGCACACCGGCCTGACCCACCGCCTCTGACGGGCCCTTTCCCAGTCACAAGTGATTGAAATGTGACCGAACTCTCCCAAATGATTCGTCGTCTTACATGCATCAGCATTAAGGTTTTTGAGGTGCGTTTGGTGTCATGGGGGAAAGGACAGTGTTGAACGTTACGCCCGCTTGGAGGAAGCCCGCCACCGCAGTCGCGCTGCTCACCGCAGCCGCCCTGACGGCCTCATGCTCATCGGGCACCACCCCCGGCGGCGGCAGCGGGGGAGCGGGCGCGCCCGAGGCCACCACGTCCGCCACCCCCCAAGCCCCCACCGTCAAGATCAGCCCCGCCGAAGGCAGCGGCAAGGTCAACCCCGAAAAGAAGATCGTGGTGACCGCTGACGGCGGCGCCCTCGACAATGTCACCGTCGAGGCCTCGGGCGAACAGGTCGAGGGCAAGTACAACACCGACAAGACCAAGTGGGTCTCCAAGACCGCACTCAAGCCCTCCACCGACTACACCGTCAACGCCACCGCCGGCGCCACCACCGCCACCAGCACGTTCACCACCGCCAAACCCGAACGCGCCCTGCAGATCGCCGACGTGACCCCCCACGCCAAGGGCGAGACCATCGGCGTCGGCGCCCCCATCATCGTCACCTTCAACCAGCCCGTCACCAGCAAGGCCACCATCGAACGCGCCCTGGAAGTCGAGGCCGAAAAGCCCGTCACCGGCGCCTGGCGCTGGATCAACGACACCGTCGCCATCTACCGCACCGCCAAATACTGGCCCGCCCACCAGAAGGTCACCCTCAACGCCCGCATCACCGGCATCAAGGGCGGCGACGGCCTGTACGGGGTCAAGGACTACACCGCCACCCTCAAGATCGGCGCCAGGCAGATCAGCAAGGTCGACACCAAAAAGCACATGATGTACGTCTACAAAGACGGCAAACGCGTCCAAACCATGCGCATCAGCGCCGGAATGGCCACCACCCGCGAATACACCACCACCTCCGGCGTCCACCTCACCATGGAACGCGGCAACCCCGTGCGCATGATCTCCCCAGGCCGCAAAAAGGGCGACCCCGGCTACTACGACGTCATGATCGACCACGCCGTCCGCATCTCCAACTCCGGCGAATACGTCCACGCCAAGGACAACGTCTGGGCCCAAGGCGTCCGCAACGTCAGCCACGGCTGCCTCAACGCCCGCCCCGACCAGGCCAAATGGTTCTACGAAAACTTCCAGCGCGGCGACGTCGTCGACATCACCGGCACCACCCGCAAACTCGAATGGAACAACGGCTGGGGCTTTTGGCAACTGCCGTTCAAAGAGTGGAAGAAGGGCAGCGCCCTGAAGAACACCAAGGCCTGACATGCCCCACCCCAACAACACCCTGCTGCGCATCCGCGAAGGCCGCGACGGCGACGTCCCCATCGTCTTGGGCATGTTCGACAGCGCCGTCGCCTGGCTCACCGCCCGAGGACGCACCGGCCAATGGGGCACCAACCCCTTCACCGGCAACGACCGCCGCACCCGCCAGATCACCGGCTGGCTCCGACTCGGCGGCATGCGCATCGCCGAACTCGACGACCACCCCGCCGGCTGCATCGTCGTCGGCGGCGCCCACGACTACGTCGCCCCCGCCACCGAACCCGAACTCTACATCCAGGCCCTGGTCACCGACCGCCGCTACCACGGCCAGGGCGTCGGCCGCGCCCTGCTCGACTGGGCCGTCGCCGAAGCCGCCGAACGCGGCGTCGGCCTGCTGCGCGTCGACTGCTACGCCGGCGACGACGGCCGCCTGGTCACCTACTACGAAAGCTGCGGCTTCACCCGCACCGCCCCCTTCACCGTGGGGGAGTGGCCCGGCATGCTCCTGCACCGCCGCCTCTAGCCTGCCGCCTCTAGCCTGATCGCGGCGTCAGCGCCGCCGACGCCGCGATCAGCCGCCGCACCCCAGGACGCGCCACATCCTCCACCCGCCGCACCTTGATGTGCCGCGCCGCCTTGCCCGTCCCCTCCAGCAACCCCTCGCCGTCATGCTCCAGCAGCTCCACACCCCGGCCGAACATGATGTTCACGTACGCCCCGTGCAACGCGATCGCCGCCACCACCCCCCGATACGTACCAGGCTGAAACGTGTACGCGATCAGCCGCGCCGACGCGTCCACCTCCACCACCGCATCCGGCACGACCTCCTCGATCAGAGCCGTCGCCGCCACCGCCAGCTCCCGCACCGCAGGAGCGCACCCCGCCAGCAACCGCTCAACCTGCTCCTCCATAGCGGCACCCTACCCGCGCCACCTGGACCCCCAAGGCCTCTCACACCAGCGCCGGCTGCGCCCCCCGGACCGCCAGAGCCTCACACCAGCGCCAGCTGCGCCGCCTGCGGCCGCCGCGGCCCCACCTCCGGCGCCCCGCACCCCATCCCGTACACCTGACACAACTGCGCGATCTGCCCAGTGATGCGCCGCTCATAATCCGGCGACGGCAGCCCCGCCCGGTCGTACAACTCCTCATAGCGCTCCACCAACTGCGGATGCGCCCCCGCCAGCCACTCCACATACCATGACCGCGTCCCCGGCGGCAGCCGCAACACCACCGGCTCCACCGCCCGCGCCCCCGCCGCCGCGATCCGCCGCACCGTGGCACCCAGCTGATCGGCCGCGTCACTGAGCAACGGCAGCACCGGCGCCATCAGCACCCGGCACTCCACCCCGGCCTCCACCAGCGCCGACACCAGCTCCAGCCGCGCCTGCGCGGTCGGCGCCCCCGGCTCCACCGCCCGCCGGATCCGCTCGTCCACGAACGCGATCGACACCGCCACCCGCGCCCCGGCCCGCGCCAGCAAAGCGGCATCACGCAGCACCAGCGCGCTCTTGGTGTAAACGGTGAACGGCACCGCCGCCTGCGACAGCGCCCCGATCACCCCCGGCATCAGCCGATACGTCTCCTCGGCCGCCTGATAACAGTCGCCGCTGACCCCCACCGCCAGCTCCTGACCGTCCCAGCGCACCAGCTCCGCCCGCAACCGGGCCACCGCGTTCGGCTTCACCACGATCCGCGTGTCGAAATCCCGCCCCGCATCCAGCCCCAGCCGCCCATGACCCGCGCGGGCACCGCAACCGCGGCAGGCATGGGCGCAGCCACGGTAGGGGGAGACCGCCCACCCCTGCGCGATGCCCGCGGTCTGCGGCACCCGCTCGATCATCGTGCGGGCCTGCAACTCGTAAAAACCGTCTCGCACCACCGCACGCCGCTCGATCAGCGGACGCTCATCAGCGGCCTCGTCGACAAGCGCAAGCGCGTCCCAACCCACACCCACCAATGGAACACGCATTCGACAGCCTTTTCAAGCAGTTCCGCACAACCGCGCCCGCCACGGACCCCAGTTAAAATGGCACGAACGTACCACTTTTAGTCTGGGGGACCCCCATGCCCTGGCTCCTGCTCGCCCTCGCCATCGCCACCGAAGTCCTCGCCACCACCGCACTCAAACTCAGCAACGGCCTCACCCACCTCGGCTGGACCATCGCCGTCGCCGCCGGCTACATCACCTCCTTCACCCTCCTGTCCCAAGCACTCAAACACCACCTCGACATGGGCACCGCCTACGCCGTCTGGTCCGGCGCCGGCACCGCCGCCATCGCCCTCATCGGCGCCACCTTCATGGGAGAGACCCTCACCCCACTCAAGATCGGCGGTATCCTGCTCATCATCGGCGGCGTCGTAGTCCTCAACCTCGCAGGTGGCCATTGAACCCGCACCAGGACGACCACCCGGCAGGGGAGCGGCACCACCCACCCGCCACACCCGCACAAGCACGCGGACGCCGCCGCCGCGCCACCCTCCTGGCCGCCGCCGTCGACCTCCTCACCCAAGGCGGCTTCGCCGCCGTCACCCACCGCGCCGTCGCCCACCACGCCAACCTCCCCCTCGCCGCCACCACCTACTACTTCGCCTCCCGCGACCACCTCCTCGCCGAAGCCTTCGCCCAACTCGTCGAAACCGAACTCGCCACCACCCGCACCTGGATCACCGACCACGGCCTCACCGCCCTGACCGACCAGATCGCCACCGCCGACCGCACCCGCCAACTCGGCCTCTGGGAGCTCTACGTCCACGCCGGCCGCGACCCCGCCCTCCAGCAGATCGCCCGCCGCTGGGCCGACGGCTGCATCGCCATCATCGCCGACACCCTCCACCTGCCCGCCACAGACACCCGCGTCCGCCTCCTCTACGCCACCCTCAGCGCCCTCTGGCTCGAACAGGTCGTCGAGCAACGCCCCCTCGACGAAGCCCGCACCCTCCTCACCCTCGCCGTCAAAACCGCCGAAAACGCATTGCCGCCCCCCTGACCCCTCCCTACACTTCCTCCGTGCTCAAACCCCGCTACCCGATCATCACCGACCGCCTCCTGCTGCGCCCCTTCGCCCCCCACGACCTCGACGCCGTCCACGCCTACGAATCCCGCCCCGACGTCGCCCGCTACCTCTACTGGGAACCCCGCGACCGCGACACCGCCAAAACCTTCCTCGACAAGAGGGCCACCCGCACCGCCCTCCACGACGAAGGCGACGCCATCGACCTGGCCATCACCCTGCGCCACACCGGCCGGCTCATCGGCCAAACCCTGCTCATCTGGACCAGCAGGCAACACCGCCAGGGCGAAATCGGCTACATCCTCCACCCCGACCACCACGGCCACGGCTACGCCCCCGAAGCCGCCCGCGAAATGCTCCGCCTCGGCTTCGACGACCTCGGCCTGCACCGCATCACCGGCCGCCTCGACGCCCGCAACACCGCCTCCGCCCGCGTCCTGGAAAAACTCCACATGCGCCGCGAAGCCACCCTCATCGACAACGAATACGTCAAAGGCGAATGGACCAGCGAAACCATCTACGCCATCCTCCACGCCGAATGGACCCCATGATCCACCACTTGGCCCTGCGCACCGACTGGGAAACCGCCCAGAAAGCGGGGGAGTACCGCATCTCCACCCTCGGCCACACCCTCGACGAGATCGGCTTCATCCACTGCAGCCGCGACCTGACCCAGCTACGCGGCGTCCACACCACCTTCTACGCCCACGTCACCGAACCCCTGCTCATCCTCGACATCGACCCCACAGGTCTCGACGTCCGCCTCGAAAACGGCTTCCCCCACCTGTACGGGCCCCTGCCCATCACCGCCGTAACCGCCGTACACCCCTGGTCACACCACAGGGGAGCGTGACACCGCAGGGGAGCGGAACGCCACGGGGCCACCCTCCCAGCCGGACATGGACATTCCTCCAGCGTGACGCCACGGGGGAGCGGACACCCACCTCGACCCCGCGCAAACCCCCACCCGCGCACCCCGGCCAACCCCACAATGGGCACCATGGACACCCGAACGGCCGCCCAACGATTCGCCGACACCTGGCAACACGGCTGGACCCACCACGACACCGCCGCCATCATCACCCTCTACCGCGACGACGCCGTCCACACCAGCATGCCCTTCCGACCCCCACACCAGGGCAAACAAGCCATCGCCGACTACATCCAATGGTCCTTCACCGGCGAGACCAACCCCCACGTCACCTTCGCCGACCCCATCGTCGACGGCGACACGGCCGCCATCGAATTCCGCGTCCACGCCCACGACAACGGCCGCCCCATCACCCTCGCAGGCTGCGTCTTCGCCCGCTTCGACCCCGACGGCCTCGCCACCGAGACCCGCGACTACTGGCACACCGCCGACGGCCACCAATAACCCCGGTCACCCCGCACCCGGCCACCGGCCCGCACAGCCGGCCCCCGCACCCCCGCGCGGGACAAACACGCCTGAACGATCAGCGCACCACCCGCAGCGGCGTCCGCACCGGCATGGCAGCCGCCACCGGCACAGGCACAGGCGCCGCAGCCGGCTCCGGACGCACCATCTGCTGCGTCTGCTGTTGGGACTGCTGTTGGGACTGCTCCTCAGCACGCCGCTCCGCGCACCCACCCGCGCAGTAACCGTTCGTCAGAATGAGGCGCCCCCGCAGCGGCGTGTATGCCTCCTTACCCGTCGCAGGCACGACCCCCTGACACACCGGGCATAACACCGACTGGCTCCCCACGTGCTGCTCCTCTCGCGGCGCGAATAGCAGGACTTCCACCTTAAAACCACACCTCGCGCCAAGGACAGCGAATCAACAGAACGTCAAACTCTCCGTAAGCGCCCAGGGAAGCCCGCCATACCACCGCGCGAGAACACGAAACCCCCGCTCAACCCCCGAAACCGGCCCCCGACCCACCGGCTGGAACCCGACCGCGCAGCCGGGAAAAAATCCCATCAGACCCACCGGTCCCACCCGCCGAGGGGAGCGGCAGACCCCTCCCGAAAGCTGCTACTTGACATAATGTTCATTATCAAGCAATCGGCATGAACCGTCCGAGCGTGGGAAGACGCCTTAACATGCCCGCCTTGGAGATCACAACCCCCGGTCTCGTCGCACTCACAGGCGTGATCACCGCCCTGGCCATCTGGCTGATCATCCTGGCCGTCCGGCTCACCAGGAACCCGCGCAACCGGCCCGGCGTCAGCATGGACATGGTTGATCAAGCCCGCGAGCTCAAGGCGCTCGGCCAGATGCAGGAAGCCGTGTTCTTCGTACGCGGCGAGACCGGCATGAGCCAGCGGGCCGCCGCCCGCTTCGTCAAGCGCCTGTGACCCCCTCCCGGCCCTGAACTCGACATTTCATCCCATACCGTACAGAAGCTGAATTCTGTCTGGTATGGGATATAAAGCAGCAAACAGCGCCTAAAGGGCTGCGACGTCAGGTCACGCCATTCCCCCGTGTCCGCTCCCGCCGACGCGCTCGCAGGATGGCGGCAGTCGCGGACGCCGTCGAGGCTGCGCGGGTTGCGTCATGGCCGCGCAGGGCCTCCTCTCGCGGCCCGCTCCCCCGGGTTGGAGCTCCCGGATGGGGGGTTTCGTTTCGGGCGTCACGTACGGTCGCGCTCCCACCACAGCGGATGTTTCGGGCAAAGTGGGTCAATTGGGGCTGGTCAGGGCGGGTTTTTGCGGAGAACCGTCACCAGCAGTGGACGATCCGTGTCAGCATCAAAGGTATGTATGGGCCATATGGGACTGTCTTAAATGCGTGGGGCCGGATGGAACGCCCCTCCCGCTAGCGGTCCCCTGCCCCTGAACTCCGTGTCGTTCTCCTTGCCTGGAAAGAAGTCCCCCGTTGCGTATCTTGCTGCTGTGCTCCTCGTTCAACGGCCTGACCCAGCGTTGCTGGCTGGAGTTGCGCCGGGCCGGTCATGACGTCGGCGTCGAGCTGGCCGTGTCGGAGCAGGCGATGGTGGAGGCGGCCGAGCTGGCCAAGCCGGATCTGGTGATCTGCCCGTTCCTGAAGGATCGGGTGCCTGAGCAGCTGTGGCGGACGCATCGTACGGTGATCATTCACCCGGGTCCTCCTGGGGACCGGGGGCCGTCGTCGCTGGATTGGGCGATTTTGGAGGCCGAGTCCGAGTGGGGGGTGACGGCGTTGCAGGCGGTTGAGGAGATGGACGCGGGTCCGATCTGGGGTTTTCGGACGTTTGCGATGCCGTCGGAGGCGCCGCGTAAGTCGGCTTTGTACAACGGGCCGGTGGCGGATGCGGCGGTGGAGTTGGTGGTGGAGGTGGCTGCCAAGGCGGCGGATCCGTCTTTTGCGCCGGTGCCGTTGGATTACCGGTCGCCGGAGGTGCGGGGGCGGTTGCGGCGGGCGATGCGGCACTCTGATCGGGAGTTTTCGTGGGAGGAGTCGACGGAGGAGATCGTTCGGCGGGTGCGGGCGGCTGATGGTGCGCCTGGTGGGCGGTCGGTGTTGTGTGAGGTGCCGGTGCGGGTGTTCGACGTGTATCGGGGTCCGGAGCTTGGGGGGCGGCCGGGTGAGGTGGCGGCGCGGCGTGAGGGTGCTGTGCTGGTGAACACCGGTGATGGGTCGGTGTGGGTGGGGCATGTGCGGTTGGAGCAGGAGGGGGCGATCAAGCTTCCGGCTGCGTTGGCGTTGGGTGATCGGGTGGCTTCGGCGCCGGAGCGTTCGGGGTACAGCGAGATCACGTATGACCGTAGTGATGGTGTGGGGGTGGTGAGTTTCGACTTCTACAACGGGGCGATGTCGTCGGATCAGTGTCGGCGGTTGGCGTCGGCGTTGCGGTATGCGGTGGCGCAGGACACGAGGGTGTTGGTGGTGCGGGGTGGGGAGACGTTCTCCAACGGTATTCATCTGAATGTGATCGAGGCGTCGCGTCATCCGGAGTTGGAGGCGTGGATGAATATCAATGCGATCAATGGGGTGTGCCGGGAGATCGTGGGGTGTACGAGTCAGCTGGTGGTGACGTCGATCGCGGGGAATGCGGGTGCTGGTGGGGTGATGATGGGTCTGGGGGCGGATCGGGTGATCATCCGGGATTCGGTGGTGCTGAATCCGCATTATCGGACGATGGGGTTGTTCGGGAGTGAGTTCTGGACGTATGTGTTGCCGCGGCGGGTGGGGGCGGAGACGGCGCGGCGGTTGACGCGGCAGGCGTTGCCGGTGGGTGCCGCTGAGGCGGTGGAGTTGGGGTTGGCGGATCGGATGCTGGGGGGTTCGCGGTCGGACTTCGAGCGGCGGGTGCTGGAGTACGCGGAGCGGTTGGCGGCGGATCCGGGATATGATCGGCTGCTTGCCGGTCGGCGGCAGGCTCGGGAGGTGGATGAGCGGCGTAGGCCGTTGGACGCGTACCGGGCTGAGGAGCTGGCGGAGATGAGCCGGGACATGTTCGATGATCGGCATGAGTTCCGGGCGGCGCGGCGGGCTTTTGTGCACAAGGTGCGGGCTGAGGCGACTCCGGAGCATTTGGTGCGTCATAGTGAGTTGTCCGGCGCGTCGGCGCCTGCTGGGGCTGGGGCATCTCATATGTGAGATATGGTCTCGTGTTGTGTCAGATGATTACCTTGTACGGATCGGCCGGTTGATCCGGGATGCGCGCCAGCACCGTGGTTGGACGCAGCTGCAGCTGGCGGATGCTCTGGCGACGTCGCAGAGCGCGGTCAACCGGATCGAGCGCGGCAACCAGAACATCAGTCTTGAGATGATCGCCCGGATCGGTGAGGCGCTCGACAGTGAGATCGTCTCGCTGGGGTATGCGGGGCCGATGCATCTGCGGGTGGTGGGCGGCCGCCGGCTGTCAGGCAGCATCGATGTCAAGACGTCGAAGAACGCGTGCGTGGCGTTGTTGTGCGCGTCGTTGCTGAACTCGGGGCGGACGATCCTGCGCAAGGTGGCGCGGATCGAGGAGGTCTACCGGATCCTGGAGGTGCTGGCCTCGATCGGGGTGCGGGCCCGGTGGATCAACGAGGGCAGCGATCTGGAGATCGTTCCTCCGGCTCGGCTGGAGCTGGAAGCGATGGACACGGAGGCGGCGCGCCGTACCAGGAGCGTGATCATGTTCCTGGGGCCGTTGATGCACCGTACGGAGCAGTTCCAGATCCCTTATGCGGGGGGCTGTGATCTGGGGACGCGTACGGTGCAGCCGCACATGTCGGCGCTGAAGCATTTCGGGCTGGACATCACGGCGACGGGCGGGTTCTATCACGCGCGGGTGGATCGGGGGGCGGCGCCGTCGCGGCCGATCGTGTTGACCGAGCGAGGTGACACGGTGACGGAGAACGCGCTGCTGGCGGCGGCGCGGCACGACGGGGTGACGGTGATCCGTAACGCCTCCTCCAACTACATGGTGCAGGATCTGTGCTTCTTCCTGGAGCAGCTCGGCGTGCGGGTGGAGGGGGTGGGGACGACGACGTTGACGGTGCACGGGCTGCCGGACATCGAGCGGGATGTCGACTACTCCCCCTCTGAGGATCCGGTGGAGGCTATGAGCCTGCTGGCGGCGGCGGTGGTGACGTCGTCGGAGCTGACGATCTGCCGGGTGCCGGTGGAGTTCCTGGAGATCGAGCTGGCGGTGCTCGAGGAGATGGGCCTCGATTGCGATCGGGGGCGGGAGTACGCGGCGGCCAATGGTCGTACGCGGCTGGTGGATCTGACGGTGCGGCCGTCGAAGCTGGTCTCCCCCATCGACAAGATCCATCCGATGCCGTTCCCGGGGCTGAACATCGACAATGTGCCGTTCTTCGCGGCGATCGCGGCCTCGGCGCAGGGGTCGACGTTGATCCATGACTGGGTCTACGACAATCGGGCGATCTATCTGACGGAGCTGACGCGGCTGGGGGCGTCGGTGAAGCTGCTGGATCCGCATCGGGTGCTGGTGGAGGGGCCGACGCGGTGGCGCAGCGCGGAGATGATGTGCCCGCCGGCGCTGCGGCCGGCGGTGGTGGTGCTGCTGGCGATGATGGCGGCGGAGGGCACGTCGGTGTTGCGGAACGTGTACGTGATCAACCGCGGGTATGAGGATCTGGCGGAGCGGCTGAACGCTCTGGGGGCGCGGATCGAGACCTTCCGCGACATCTAGGGCGCTCGCCCTGGCACCGGCGCCTCGGTGTTGAGGCGCCGGTCCCGGACGGGTGTTTCTGTCGGTGCCTGCCGCTACCGTCGTGCTTGGTTCTTCGTGGCGCGAGGGAAGGGGTGGCCGGTGCGGCCTGCGGAGCTCGACCGGTTGACGGTGGCGGAGGCGGCTGACCGCTATGTGGAGCTGGTGCGGGCGCGGACGGTGACGGGGGCGTTGTCGCCGTCGACGGCGGAGGTGTATGCGCGGGATGTGGCGACGCTGGTGGAGTTGGCCGGCGCGGATGTGGTGCTGGACGATCTGACCGGCGCGGATGTGGATGCGCTGCTGCTGGCGTTCGCCCGCCGGCCGGATGGGCGGTTGCGTACTCCGGCCGGGGGGCAGTCGCCGTCGTCCCAGGCGCGTTTTCGGCGGTCGATCTCGGCGTTGTTCAAGCATGCGACGCTGGCGGGGTGGGTGCAGATCAATCCGATGACGGCTTCGACGGTGACGTCGAAGGAGCGTGGGGGGTTGCGGCCGCAGCGGCGGGCGTTGACGCGGGAGCAGGCGCAGGGGTTGATCGGGGCGGCGCGGACGTTGGGGGACGATCCCCCGCCCGAGGGCAAGCGGCGTGATCAGCGTACGGAGTTGCGTGATGCGGTGATCGTGCTGTTGCTGGCGACGGTGGGGCCGCGGGTGTCGGAGTTGGTGCGGGCGAATGTGGAGGATTTCTTCACCAACGACGGGGTGCGGTATTGGCGGATCTTCGGCAAGGGCGGGCGGACGCGGGATGTGCCGTTGCCGGATGATGTGGCGGGGGTGTTGCAGGAGTATCTGGCGCGGGGGCGGCCGGCGGTGGCCGAGAAGGCGCTGCTGTTGTCGTGGCGGGGGCGGCGGCTGGCGCGGGGCGATGTGCAGGCGGTGATCGATCGGGTGCAGCGCCGGGTGGATCCTGATCAGCAGCGTTCGGTGACGCCGCATGGGTTGCGGCATACGACGGCGACGCATTTGCTGGCCGATGCGGTGGACATGGACGCGGTGCGGCGGGTGCTGGGGCACAGCGATCTGGCGACGTTGGGGCGGTATCGGGATGAGCTGCCGGGTGAGCTGGAGGTGGCGATGCGTGCTCATCCGTTGTTGCGCGGCCGGTGAGGTGGTCTCCCGGGCCGCGCTCGATGGGAGCGATAACTATACCGGTATTTGTATCGGTGGGTATAGAGTGGGTGTCATGGTACGACCTCCGCTGACCCCCGAGGAGCGGCTGCGTGGCGAGCAGCTCGGCTTGGTGCTGCGCCGGGCCCGTGGCGAGCGCAGCATCGTCGAGGTCGCCGCTGCGGCGGGGATGTCGGCCGAGACCCTTCGCAAGATCGAGACCGGCCGGATCGCGACGCCGGCGTTCTTCACGATCGCCGCCCTGGCCGACGTGCTCGGCATCTCGCTCGACCACCTGGCCACGCGCTCCACTCCCGCCCCTACCTGACCTGCGGGCCGGGAAGGTGGCGGTGCTCTCCCCCGCCGCTTCCGCATGGCCGCGGGTCTTTTCGTGAGCGCTCAGCATCGTCGGCTTCGGGCCGGTCGCCCTCGGAGGTCATGCGCGGCCGGGGTGGTTGACCTTGACGCAGGGTCAATCTCTCAGCATGGTCGCCATGACCATGAGGATCGAGGTGGCGGAGCCACGGCAGGCGTCCGGTGATCGCCGGGGCAGATCTGATCGTTCCCGCAGGCACCGTCTTCGGCCTGCTGGGGTCCTACGGGGCCGGCAAGACCACCGCGGTCCGGATCCTGCCCGCGCTGCTGCCCGCGTTGTTGCCCGCGTTGTTGCCCGCGGACGCCGGGCGGGCCGGGTTCGCCGGGTCGTCACCTCGATCGGCGTCGCGCCGAGGATGTGGCCGGGCGGCTGCCGGAGCGATTCCAGCCGGTGGCTGCCGGGGATCGGCGTGCGGTGACGTACTCGGGCGGTATGAAGCGGTGCTCGCGGCGCTTGTGCCGGACGCGCGCCGCGAGCTAGGAGACTGATCTGATGCTGACCATCGGCGAGCTGGCGTCGTATGCCGGGGTGACGGTGCGTGCGGTGCGGCACTATCACGCCAAGGGGTTGTTGCCGGAGCCGGAGCGGGACCGCTCCGGCTATCGCAGGTACGACGCCGGCGCCGTGGTCGAGCTGATCAAGATCCGGACGCTCGCCGCGGCCGGGGTTCCGCTGGCGCGGGTGCGGGAGCTGCTGCGGGCCGATGAGGAGGAGTTCGCCGCGGCGGTCGCGGACATCGACCGGCGGTTGCGGGCGGAGATCGCGCAGCGGCAGCGGCTGCGGGAGCGGATCGCCCGGCTGGCCGCCGGGGACCAGCTGGTGCTGCCGCCGGAGGTGGTCGAGTTTCTCGAGCGGCTGCGGGCGCTCGGGGTCGACGAGCGGATCGTGGCGGTCGAGCGTGACGGCTGGATCCCGCTGGCCGCGCACTCCCCCGAGCGGGTCGCGGAGTGGGTGGCGCGCAAGCGGGAGCAGATCGCCGATCCGCAGCTCGTCGACTTCTATCTCACGCTGGGGCGGGCTCTCGACCGCAGCGCCGGTGATCCGGGGCTGGTCGAGCTGGCGGACAAGCTGGCCGCCTACATCACGCGGATGGCCGACGAGCAGGGCGAGGACTACGTCGACGTGGCCGGCGTCGAGCCGCCGTTCGTTCAGTTGATGGACGATCTGGCGTTCGACACGGCGCCGCCGGCCCGCCGGTTGATCGAGCTGTTGAAGGAGCGCGGCTGGACGGGCTGGACCCGGCTCGAGCGCGTGGACCCACCACCCGGAGCAGGGCCGGGAGACAGCGCGGTGCGGCGTTCGCGGTGACGCGGGCGGGGCCCGGCGAACTGGGCGGCCCGCAGGCGGCCTGACCACTGGGACGCTCGCCACCCGCGGCCGGGCGGCCCGAGGGCGGCCTGATCACCGGGACGCTCGCCACCCGCGGCCGCAAGGCCTTCGACGGCCAGCGCTTCGGACCGTCGTCGGCCACCGGGACGACGCCGAAGCCGTACCGGATTTCCGCTGTGCCCGCTGCGCTAGCGTTGGGCTCCATGATCGTATGGCTCAACGGCACCCACGGCGCAGGCAAGACGACGACCAGTGCGCTCGTGCAGCCACTGATCCCGGATTCACGGGTGTTCGACGCCGAGAAGGTCGGCGAGACACTCACGGACATCACGCCGGGGCTGCCCTGGACGGGCAACTTCCAGCACTGGCCGCCGTGGCGGCCGCTCGTCGTCGAGACCGCCCGCCACGTACTCGACTACACCGGCGGCACTCTGGTGATCCCCATGACTGTCCTGGTCGAGCAGTACTGGCGGGAGATCAGCACGGGCCTCGCCCACCACGCCATTCCGGTACGGCACTTCGTCCTCCACGCTGATCAAGACACGCTGCGCGGGCGGATCGAGGGGGACACTGTTCTTGGCCCTTCCCCGTTCCGTCTCCAGTACCTTGAGCCCTACGCCGAGGCGGCGCGCACGTGGCTACACGCCGAGGCCGAGGTTGTCGACACCACGCATCTCACGCCCGCCCAGGCCGCCCTGCAGATTGCGGAGGCCGTCAAGGGTTGAGGCCGGCCCGCTCCTTCGTCTGCCTGCGCACCGGCCGGGCCGCGTCCTGCTCGACGCGCTGCCATACGCCACGTCAAACCCGGCCTCGAGGCCATTTACGCCGTCGTCGAGGGCCCGGCTCCACCGTGCCGCCGGTACTGACATCGTCGATGCCGGCGAGTTCATGGACAACGGCCCCGGCTCTCGCGGCCTTCCCAGGCACCCAGGCCCGGCTGCCCCATCCCACAGCGCCGGGAGGGCCGTCCGCGACGCCTCTCACTGACCTTTGCGCCCGATCCCTTGGCGGGAAGTGCCGGCCGGATTGTCGGAGCCGGCGGTTAGGGTCCGCGTCATGATCGCTTGTTTGTGGCGGGCCTGCCGGATCGCGGCGACGGCGTACGGTGCCCGGTGGGACGAGGTGTCCGCATGAATCCCTGGCAGGAGGTCCTCGACCGCATCGAGGAGGGCGACGAGGAGGATTTGGCGGCGTTCCTGGACGGGTTGAGCGACCTGGGCCGGCGGGCGGTCGCCGTGCAGCTGCCGGGTCACCTGGCCGAGGAGCTGCGAGGCGGGTTCCAGGCGCGGCGGGAGATCGAGGGCCTGGCGCCCGGATTCCGGCTGGCGGGGGCGGCCTGCTTCACGGGGGCGCAGCAGGTGGCGGCGTGGTTGAACCGCAGGGAGCTGCGCTGGGTGCGTGACCCTGAGCGGGACGCCGAGCGGCTGGTGTTCCTGCTGCGGCGCCGCCCTGTGGAGTGGCGTCGTGACCTGGCCGTCCGGTTGGCGGAGCGGCTGCGCCCGCCCGCCGGCGGCAGGTGGCGGCGCGGCCAGGGCGTGCCCGGTTGGGACGTTGCTGCCGCGCTGATGTCGCAGACGGGCCTCGAGCCGCCGGACGATGACGCTTTCGTCGTCGGGTGGGTCTGGCGGTTGGTCCTGCGGCGGCACGCCGACGGTCGTCGCCTGGACGGCGATCCGCTGCTCGCTGCCTTGCTGCCGCGCTTGTTCCAGGCGCAGGGGGTGGCCGGCCCGCTGGCCGTGGACGAGAGCCGGGGGGTGGGCCGGAGCGTTCTGGGCGAGCTGGTCGTGCTGGCCGGCGAGGGCCGGGTGCCGCGCGGGACGTTGATCGACGGTTGCGCCGGCCGGTTCCTGGCCGGCGGCCCGGCCGAGGAGATTGCCCCGTTCGTACGGTTGTGGCGGATGTTGCGGCCGTTGGCGGAGGAGATTCCGGTCCTGGAGTTCGTCCGTCTGCTGCCGTCGGCCTCCCTGGTGCTGGCGGAGCTGGCGCTGGAGGAGCTGCAGCGGGCCGAGAGTGCGGGCCTGCTGGATGAGGAGCTGTTCGCCGAGGCCGTGGGGGCGCTGGCGTACCGGCCGGAGAAGAAGTTGCTGCAGTCGGTCGTGCGGTGGCTGGCGCGGACGCCCGCGCCGCGGGGCGGCGGCGGGGTGCCGGCGCTGGCGATCCTGTTCGACGTCGACACTCCTGCGTTGCGGGAGCGAGCGGTGCGGCTGGCGGTCAAGCTGGCCCCGCACGCGGGCGACGCCGGCCGGGAGGCGGTCCGCGAGGCCGCGGCGCGGCTGCCCGCCGGCCTGCGTGAGCGGGTGGCCGCCGGTTACGGCGCGATCGCCTCGGCGGAGCCGGAGCAGCCGGTCGCCGGGGTCCTGCGGGCGCCTGAGCTGCCCGCCCTCGCGCCGCCGTTCGCCTCCCCGGCCGAGCTGGTCGCCGAGTTGCGGGCGCTGGGCTGGTCGGAGGAGCCGCAGCGGTGTGAGCGGGTGCTGGCGGGGATCGTCGAGCTGACCCATCGTGACCGTGACGGCATGGTGGCGGCGCTGCGGCCGTGGTGGGAGGAGAGCCGGCCGCAGGCCGACGATCCGAACGTGTACGTGTTCGACCGCCATGTCCACGATCGCGGCGTCCATACGCTGCTGGCGCGTTGCGCGCTGGCGGTCGTGGCGCCGCAGGAGAGCCGGCGGCTGAGCGCGGCTGTGGCGGAGTCGTACGCCTACCACGCCTGCGGTGATTGGCCGGCCCAGCGGCTGCTCCGGCGCCGCCTGGAGGAGGTGATCGCGCTCCTGGAGGGTGGAGGGACGCTTGCCGGGCTGCTGGCGACGCCGACCGCGGCCACCGGCCATGTCGACGCCGCGTCCCTGGTGGGGCGGATGGAGCTGCTGCGGGATGCCGAGCCGCTTGCGGCCGACTTCGAGCAGGCGCTGCTGCGGCTGCCCCGGGACGTCGATCCTGAGCTGCTCGTACGGGCGGACAAGCTGCCGTCGCAGGCGGGTCGGGTGCTGGCCGCGTGGTTGCGTGACGGCGGGTGGCCCGACCCTTCCGTGGACTGCCAGGTGCGCCGGCAGGAGCGGACGGGCTACGGCCTGCGCAGCGGCTCCTACCGGCTTCTGGTGAAGGTCGTGCCGCCTGCGGGGCTGCCGGCCTGGCTGGCGGAGTTGTGGGGGTCGGAGGCGCGCTCCACCTATCTCTCCGACCGCAGCGATGCCGTGTGGTGGCCGCTGATCATGCCCTCGCACCGCGAGATCGTGGCCGGCTGGCTGGTGCGGTGCATGCCCTGGCTGTCTGCCTCGAACGATTTCAGGATGGCCGCGCTGGCGGCCCTTGCCCAGGGTGAAGGACCTGTGGGCGCCGCCACCGCGGTGGCGGTCGCGGGCGGGCTGGCGCACCGGTGGGACGCGCAGCGGGCGGCGGCGGCCGAGGCGGCGCTGACGCTGGCCGCACGCGGGCAGTTCCCTGCCGCCGAGGTCGGGTGGGCGGTCGTGGAGCTGGTCCGGCACGAGTTCGTCACGCTCAAGCGGATCACCGTGGCGCTGGACGACCTGGCGGCGGCGGGTGCGCATGCCGAGGTGTGGCGGGCGCTGGCGGTGGCGTTGCCGCTGCTGCTGCCCGGCCCCGGTGAGCGGCCGCGTGCCGGGCTGGGCGAGTTGCTGGGGGTCGCCGTGCGGGCGGCTGTTCTCGCGGGTGCGAAGGGCGAGATCTTCGGGCTGGCGGAGATGGCGGCGCGCAAGGGGTCGAGCCTGGTGCTGCACGAGGCCAGACGTCTGTACGAGGCCATCACCCCCTGACGGCTGAGCCGTGGGGGTTTGGTGAGGCGTTTACGCGGGGCGCGGCGGCGGTGGCCAGCCTGGCGGGCGGCTTTGACGGGTTCGGGCCGCATCCGGTTGATCGGGGCGGGGCTTGTGGTGGCACGGGTGCCGGAAGCGTGGTGGCCGAGGTGCGGTCGGGGCCTTGCGTTGGGTCCGCCGGCGGTGGAAGGGCTCTCTCTTCGTCGCCTGCTCCCCCACCCGCTCGGCGGCCCGGGTGTCGTCAGGGTGGCGTCCGGCCTCAGGATCACCGTCATCTCGCGGCACTTTTCGCGGGGCTTTTCGTGAGGGCGGGAGTCAGAGGGGCTCGAGGGCGTCGGCGGGAAGGGCCGGCGCCTGCCACAGCTCGTGGACAGGAGGTGACCAGTCGCTGGCGAAGGGGCCCTGCCGGGTCGCGATGAGCCCGACGACCTCGTCGCGGGCCGCGGTGACGTGCCGGTGCACCTTATCGTGGATGAGCCCGAGCCGTCTGCCGTGCAGATATTCGTCTTCGTCCTTCCGTCGGCGCCGGGACAGGTCGGGTTCGACGATCAGGTGGAGCAGGAGGACGTGGCGGCCAGGTGCTGGGGGCGGGACCCGGCCTGCTCTACACCGGCACGCTCACCGTCCTGGCCGCGGTGTCCGTGTACGGGTGGACGCCCTCGCGGCGCCGCAACGCCCTCACCCGCGGCGCGGCCGGGTCGGACGAGGACCCAGGAGGTCAATAGGTGACGCTGCCCTTGACGACGCTGATCCCGCGTTCCTTGGGGATGACGGTGTCCAGGATGCGGAGCTTGTCGTTCGCGCGGCGCCAGCGGTAGCCGCTGCCGCGGACGATCATTCCATGGTGGTATTTCTTGGGGAGGTAGCTCACGACATCGAGATGGTTGGCCCGGTCCCAGAAAAGCCCTTGGGGGAATTCGTTGATGGGGATCGTTATGGCAGGGCCGACGGGCTTGTCGGCGGTCAGGTCCCACAACCGGATGGAGACGGGTTTGCCGATGGTCTCCGAATCGATGTAGGCGACGACCGCGCCGCCCATCCGCAGGGCGCCGAACTTCGAACCGCGACGCACCACGGTCCACGTCTTGGTGGAGAAGACCTCGTCCACCTCCGGCTGGCGGACGACGGGCGGGCGGCGGGCGATGAGGTAAGCGTTGTCCGGGCTGAAGGAGATCGCCCGGTCCGGCGTGAAGGGCAGCGTGTGGACCTGCCCGGTATAGGTATCCACCACCTGGTACGACGGCCCGATGACCGCGAAGCGGCCCGCCGGGGAGAGGTGTTTCAGCGGGTTGGCGTCGGGCGACCATGTGCCCGGGACGGCGCGGATCTTTCCCGTGGTCAGGTCATGGACGACCAGGGCGCCGTCGCTCTTGCGGTAGTAGGCCACCTGGCTGCCGTGCGGCGTTGGGACGGGGAGCACCGCGTCGGCCAGGCGGATCATCCGGCCGTCGCTCAGCCTCAGCCGCCATACGGTGCAGGGCTCGCCCTCTTGCATGGGGCAGGGGTCGACGACGTAACGCGCGAAGACCTTTTTCGTGGTGAGCGCGTCAGCCGAATGCGCCACCGCCAGCGGCGAGACCGTCACGAGGGCCAGAAGTAAGGCCGTTCGGAAAAGCAGTCTCACGGCGGGCCCCCGGTCGGTCCTTTTGATGACTGGCCCGATTATTGAGGCGAACGGCCCGTGACGTCCAGGTCACCGGCACAACGGCGCCATGCCGAGCACGGGCCTGACGCCGCCCAGCAGGTGCCGCGTGAAGTACTGGTCGCCGTATGGGCTCGTCAATCCAGGCGTTGACGTCGTGGCCGAGGAGGGTGAGCCACGCCTTGCCGCCGTCGCAGTACTGGCACCGGGTGGGCGCTCGCCATGGCCGGGATGGCCGAGGTTGCCGCGCACACCGCGGGGCAGGCTGCCCTCGTCCACCTCGGCCAGGTCATCTCAGGCCCCGCATCCGGGCCATGAGCGTCAGGCACGCCGGCAACGCCACCGGCTTGACCGCCTCGTAGCGGGACAAGGTGTCGGCCTCCCCCGGAAGTCGGCGAGCTTCGGCGGCGCTATGCCGTCCGGCCAGGTGTCGGTGTCGCCGAGCGCGTCCACCTGATCCGGCCATTTCACCTGCTTGCGGAATCGCGACCGGGTGGCCTGCTGGGCGCGCTTTCTTGAGCCGGTTGAATGTCGATTCGCCATCTGGTCGCGGGTGGTGGCAGATGGCCAGGCGACCTCAGATCTCTGAGTCGGCTCTACCGCGCGATCGATCGTGCTGCGGCCGCGACGCCGGGACCGGCACGCTGACTCCGCCGAGGGCGGACATGATTGCCGGTGCCGACGGATCCGTCACTCGGCCGCTGGCCGATGTCGCTTCCGCGCCTCGGAGGCATTGCGGTGTGCAAGCGAGGGCCATCGGTCGGCGGCCCACTCCGGCCAGCTCTGCCACCCCGGTGGCGGAGCGGGGATGTCGCCGCCGCCGAGTTCGGCGGCATCTGGTGTCTGGAACTGCTTACGCCATTTGTCGATGTCCGCCTCGCTCATCGGAAATGTCGTGTGCGGTGCGGTTGCCTGGCGGTGTGCGATCCGGGCGCGTTGGACGTCCTTGTCGATGGGCAGGTACATGACTTGGCAGTCTGCCCCGGCCGATGTCGCCAGCCGGCGCAGTGCCGACCGTTCGTCGCGGCTCCAGAGCCCGAAGTCGAGCACGACGCTGGTGCCCAGGTGCAGCGCTTGCAGGGCCAGTGCGATGAGCCGTCCTTCCAGCATGTCGCGCTTGCCGTCGGGCTGCGACCCGTCGAACAGGGAGATCATCCACTCGTCCGGGGTCAGCCGCAGCGCGCGGTGCGCAGCGGCGAGTTCTTCGGCGCGGGTGGTCTTTCCGGCGCCGGGGAGCCCGACCATCAGGAAAAGCTTGGCGGGTTCGGGCTGCACGTCATGGTTCGGCATCGCTTTCGCGGTGGCTGCGTCCGGCTTGTCGGCGACAACGGCGGGGAATGCCTCGGACGTGCGAGGGAAACGATCTTGGTGCGTTGGATGGAACTGCTGCGACATGGATTTGCTCCCCGGATCACGCAGGACGATCCGGCAGCACAGCGAGACACGCGATGGGGCTGCCGGCGGGACACACCTTCGGCCCGCGCCGCGCGATCAACGTGAGCAAGCGTCCTTAACGGCAGGCCGGCTCCCGTTGTGCTTCAGCCGGTCGCGACGGCTGCCTGAGCGGCGCTGCCCCTGGCCGACAGTTTTCGTATGTGTCGTACGGCGATGAGCGGCACCGTCACGCCGATCAGGTTGCAGTACGCCACCGCGGCGTAGAAGCCATCCGCGCTGCCGACGGCGTGTGCCGCCGCCGCGCCGACCGCGACGATCAGGCCGAAGTAGATCGCGTTGAGCACGATGGCCCGGAAGCCGCCGCCGGTCTCCTCCATGACGGTCAGCGAGGCGAGCACGGGCCCCTGGACGGCGTAGCTGAGCGCCACGGCGCTCAGGTAACTGCCCGTAGCTGCGGCCACCCCGGCGTCGCCGCCTACCAGCCGCGCCAGCGGGTCATGCAGTGACCACACCAGCACCGCGATCACCACGTAGGTCACGACGGTGACCTCGATGCCACCGCGCATCGATTCACGTATTCGCCGCCATTCGCCCGCGCCGCGTTGCTGGTTGATGGTGATCGCTGTGGCTGTACCCAGGACCATGCCCGGCAGCAGCACGACGCCCTGCAGGGTGGAAGCGACCGTGAACCCGGCCACGGCGTTCTCCCCGTAGTTCCCGAGGACGCCGATGACCGCGAGGTTGTACGCCGAGAGCACGAGAAAGGACATGGCGATGGGCACACCGATGCGGCGCAGGTCGGTGAACACCTCGCGCCGCCAGATCCGGACGGCCGGCGGATGCCACAACTCGGTGCGGCGCAGCAGCACCAGGCCCATGGTCAGGCCGGTCAGACCCGCTGCCGCCTCGGCGATGGGCACCGCCGCGATCCCGATGCCGGCACCGAGCCCGAGGCCGGCCACGAGGCCGATCCTCACGCTCGCCGTCCAGATGACCAGGACGGTGGCCTGCCGCACATACCCATAGCCGCGCAGGCTGGACGCGCACAGCTCCGCCCCGACGGCCAGCAGACTCGCGGCGCTGGTCCAGCACAGGAAGGAGGCAAACGTGTCCCGCAGGCCGGCGTCCACATGAAGGAGGCCAGACAGGGAGGGAGCCGCGACCGCGAGGACCAGGTACAGGGCCGCGCCGAGCCCGAGCCAAACCCTGGCCAGGCTGGCGGCGTTCGACATGACGTCCTGGGGGCGCCCGGCCCCCTTGCTGATCGCGGCGGCGACCTGGTTGCAGACCGCGAAGCCCACACTCAGGGCAAGGACGACGAGGCTGACAGGCTGATACAGGGAACGCACATAAATGGCCTCTCCCCCCATACGCCCCAGAATGGCGATAATTCCGAGCTGGGCAGCGAAATTAAGGGACCCGGCCACAAAAAGAGGAACAGCGAGGCCGGAGATGGCTCGCCACACCCCCCTTCTTTTATGAGCGGCTAAGGAAAACATGCGGACCTCCGGGGACGCAACGGCTCGCGGCGCGAATTGACCTGTGGGACGATAGCTACATTTGTCGACAAATGTCCACATTTGAGACCGCCTACGTGTGCAGCACCCGCGCTCCCGAAGTCTGCGGCCTGTAGGGGTCCCGGTAGCAATCGCGAAAAAACAACGAACCCGTCTCTGACCTGCGTCGCTGCCCGAGACCCGGAACCTGCTGAACGCCGACCGCCTCGCGCTGCTTCCCGACCACGCCACGGTCATCAACACCGCCCGAGGCAGCCTGATCGACACCGGCGCGCTCACCGCCGAATGCGTGAGCGGGCGGCTCAGCGCGATCCTCGACGTCACCGACCCCGAACCGCTGCCGGTCGACTCACCGCTGTTCGGGCTGCCCAACGTGCAGCTCACGCCGCACATCGCCGGCGCCATGGGCACGGAGGTCCATCGCCTCGCCGAGGCCGCCCTCGACGAACTCGAGCGGTACGCCAAGGGGCTGCCTCCGGCGTACCCGATCCATATGCGCGACCTCGCCCGCATCGCATAACGCGCCCCGCAGCCGGACGAAGATCTCCGGTGGCAGAATCTCCAGGATGACAATCCCCGACACCGTCGGTCATATATGGCGCACCAGTGTCCTGTTGCAGAGCACCCGATGGACGGTACGGCACCTGGCCCGCCTGGCGGGGCCCGCCCTCATCGCGTCGCTACCGGTGGCCATCGTGGTGTACCTGGCGGCCATGCCGCTGGTCGGGGATGCGGGCGGCCTGGTCAACGGGCAGTTCGCGCTGCTGTCCGCGCTCCCTGGACCGTTGGTGGGCTGGACGGTCGCGATGGGGGTCGTCTCGATGCTCGCGCACGCCGTGGTGCTGCCCGCGGCTGTGCTGATGGCGGCGGGGCTGATGCTCGACCGCTCCGTGGCGGGCGTCCGCCGCGCTGCGGCGCGCGCCCGCCACGCTCGCGGCCGCGGCTACCGCCTGGCCGGCGATCGGCTGGCACACGCCGGGGTCGCGCTGCTCGTGGGCGTGCTGGGGGTGCCCGCGCTGGCTTCGCGTGGGCCAGGCAGGAGCGCACCAAGACGGGACCCGTCGGTGCCAGCGCCCGGCTGGCCGACGGCCGCCTGGTCCTGACCGCCTGGAACGCGGACCCCCAGGTCCGGGGCCGCCTGGGGAACGCCGTCCGGCTCGGCCTGCTGATCTGCGACGGCAACGGGTGCGTGCCCCCGGCGGGCGGCAAGCCGCTGTCCCAGCCCACCTTCGACCCGCAAGGCAGCTCCGTGGCCCTCGCCGTACGCCCGGACGGCGGCAGATGGCCGCCGAACTGGAGTCGCCCTTCGACGACAGCGGTTATCGCAGCCTGGCGGTGGCGGTCGGCGCGGACGACCGTCCGGTGGCCGCGCGGCTCAACTCCAGGAACGGCGCCCTGTCCGTGATCACCTGCGCCGACGCGGACTGCACGACGCCGCGCGTGACGACGGCCCGGGACGGCCGGGACACGGAACCTTCGTACGAGAGCCGCATGCGCGGGGGTGTGTCCATGGCCATGCGTGCCGACGGTCGCCCGGTCATCGTCCACCGCGACATGCGTGACGGGCTCGGTCAGCCTGCTCGACTGCCGTGACCGTGACTGCGCCCGGATCGACCCGGTCGCGCCGGCGGGCCTGTCCCGCGGCGCGCTTCCCACCGTGGTGACGGACGCGGCCGGGCGGACGCTGGTGGCCTACCAGGACCTCGCCGCCCACCGGATCATGCTGGCCGCCTGCTCGGACGGCCGGTGCGAGAGCGCCGCCGTGGGCAGGATCCGGTACGGCCCCGGCGCCGGCCTGGCCATGACCCTGGACGGCCAGGGCCGGCCGGTGATCGCCTGGACGGACGACAACGGGCTGCGCTACGGCAGCGAATGGGCCCTCAAGGTCACCACGGTGCTCAACGCGAGGATCCTCACCGGGCCCCGGCCGGAACCCCCGGCACGCTGATCACACCAGTCCGCAGGACCGCCAGGCGATCGGCACGCGCGGCGACCACTGCCCGCCGTCGCCGCGCACCACCACGTACGCGGTGAGCGGCGCCGCGAACGAGCTGCCACCGCACAGGACCCGCCCCGTGTCGACCGAGTAGCTGCCCGCCGGTCCGTTACCGCCCGGCTGCGCCGTGGCCCGGCCCTGCCACAGCACCCGGTCATCCGAGGCGCGCCTGACCTGGACGGCGACCTGGGTGCCCGGCGTCAGGTAGTAGCCGCGGACGCCCACGGTCTGGTACGGCCCCTCGTTGGTGGTGGAGCAGGTTTCACCGTCGCACGAGGGCCCGTTACCGGCGTGGTTGCGCTTCATCATGACGACCCAGGCGAGCCTGCGGGCCGCGCTGCCGTTGTCCTGCCGCGCCTGGGAGCGGGAACTGGGGACCACGCACCGGTAGTCACCGGTGTACGCCTCCCGCCAGACGAACCCGGTCGTGCACGCGTGCCAGACCCCGGAGGCGTTCTCCGACCGCGTCCGGTCGCGTACGGCCGGGTCCACGCAGACGTGGTCGCTGGACCGCGCGCCGCGCCAGACGTACCCGCTGGCGCAGGTGTCAGGGGCGAACGCGGTCTCGGCGCCGGCCCCCGTAACACCGAGCACCGACATCGCCAGGCATCCCGACGCGGTCATCGCCGCGAGCCTGCCGGAACGTGTGAGCATGTTCTTCCCCCGGGAGAGATCAAGGAACGGATCGCGGGCGGGCACTCCCAGCCCCGTGATCGCATCCTGTCCCGCGGCCCACCGCCGGACATGAGTAGCCCCTACTCATATTCGGCTCTCCGGAGTGGGCCCTTGCTCAGGCCGCCACGACCGGCGCGACCCCCGCCGGGAGCACGGCCCCGTACTACCCGTGGTTCGTGGACGGCGAGTAGAGCATCGACACCGGGCGGGTGGCGGCGTCGAACGACGCCGCTGCCCCGGTCGCACCCATCCCGCTGACCCCCCACGGCTCGCAGACCATGTTGACGCCACCGTGTTGCCACTCGTTGATCCACACGAGAGCGGCGTTGATCTCCCTGCAGCGCCGCAGGTTCTCGGGGGTCGAGGAATAGACCGTCGCCGCGAGTCCGAAGCTTGTGGTGTTGGCCAGGTCGATGGCTTCGGCGAAGGAGTCGACCACGGTGACGGGGGCGACCGGCCCGAAGGTCTCCTCTTTCATGATGCGCATGTCCGAGGTGACCTCGGTCAGCACCGTCGCGGGGTAGAAGTATCCGGGCCGGTCTGGTTGCCCGCCACCGCAGAGCAGCGTCGCCCCGCGGCCGACGGCTTCGTGGACGTGGTCGTGCACGATCCTCCTCTGGGTGTCGTCGACCAGTGGTCCCAGGCCCGGGGAGTAGGGGTCGTCGCTCATCGTCCAGCCTTCGGCTTCGGCCACGAGGGCGGCGATGAACTCGTCCGCGACCGCGCGGTGCACGTAGATCCGCTCCGACGACGTGCAGATCTGTCCGCTGTTGAGGAACGTCGACGTCGCGACCGCCTTGGCGGTGGCGGCCACGTCGACGTCGGCGTCGACGAGGACGGGGTCGTTCCCTCCCAGTTCCAGGATCGTTCGCTGAAGGCGCTTGGCCGCGGCGACGGCGACGCTGCGGCCCGCCTCGACAGACCCGGTGAAGTGCACCAGCTTGACCGCCTCGTGCTCGGCCAAGGGCTTGCCGGCGCGCGCGTCGCCCAGGAGAAGGTTCACCACGCCTGCCGGAAGGTCGCACAGCTCGACGAGCCGGGCCGCGGACAGCGGCGCCTTCTCCGAGGGCTTGATCACCACTGTGTTGCCGGCGGCGAGCAGGGGGCCGAGGGCTCCCAGGATCGAGGTCACCGTGAAGTTCCAGGGCACGATGAGTGCCAGCACGCCCAGCGGCTCACGGATGACCACTGTCCGTCCGGACTCGCCCGGAGCTGTGACGTCGGCGACGAACGGATAGGACCGCGCCCGCTCGATGCCGAGCCGGAACGAGGCGATTCCGCCCGCGATGAACTGCTCGGCGAGCGGGACAGGCTTGCCCATCTCCCGGTTCTCGAGTTCCGCCAGCTCGCGCACATGCCGTTCGAGGAGGTCGGCGGTGCGGCTCAGCCGGCCGAGGCGGTCCTCGAGGTCGAGCCTCGCCCAGCCCGCGTGCGCGGCCTGCGCCGACTCCACCGCCGCCGCGGCGTCGGCGGCCGATCCGGCCGGAATCAGTGCGACGACCTGTTCGGTGGCCGGGTTGACGACGCTGCGGAGTTCCGGGTCCGCGGCTTCGACCGGGGTGCCGTCGATGATGTTGCTCAGGCGCTTCATCTGCTCGTTCCTTCTGGATCGAAACCGGCTTCAGTGGAGCCTGCGGGCCATGTGCTCGCCGAACATCACGCAGGCGAGATGGGTGTTGGCGCGTGGGACGAAGGGGAAGACGGAGGCATCGACGACTCGGAGACCCTCGAAACCGAGGACCTCGCACCGGGGGTCGACGACCGTCTCCGGCGCGTTCGGATCTCCCATCCGGCACGTGCTCGTCGCGTGCTGCGTGTCGACCACGCTGGCGCGCAGGTAGTCGCGCAGTCGCCCTGGTGTGTCCAGGGCATCGCGCAGCGACGAATTGACCCGCCAGAGATCGCCGTCGGCGATCTCCGCGAAGCTGGAGTGGGCCACCAGGTCGCCGAGGAGCCTGATGCCCGCTTCCAGGCGGTCGATGTCGCGCTCGTCCGACAACATGTTCAGCGCCACCCGGGGCTGCGTGCTCGGGTCGGCGCTTCGAAGCTTCAGCGTTCCGCGCGAGTAGGTCCGGTTGACGAACACCCCGACGGCACCGGCGCCGGCGCGCACTTCGGCCGCCGCCATGGCCATCGCGTTCTGGTTGAGGGCGACCAGCATCATGTCGTTCCCGCCGGGCACGGTGCCGCTGCTGTAGCGCACGCAGCAGTTCGTGTGCCGGTCGGCGGGGCCGGCCGAGGCCGCTTCGGTGAGCGGGATGCCGATCAGGGCCATCGGATGGTCCTGGAGCCCACGGCCCACCGGCAGATCGGCACGGACCTCGATGCCCAGCCGTCGGAGGTCATCGGCGGGGCCGATGCCCGAGCGCATGAGGATCGAGGGCGAGGCCGTGGCGCCCGCGCTGAGCGCGACCTGGTTCGCGTGGAAGGCCGATCCGTTGGCCAGCCGGACGCCGACTGCCCGAGCACGTTCGAAGAGAACCACGTCGACCAGGCTGTCGCCGCGGATGGTGAGGCCCGGGTTGTCGCGACGTGGCTCCAGGTAGGCGTCGTGGCACGAGACCCGTCGACGGTCGATCGAGTTGATGGGGTAGGGAGAGACGCCGGTCGCGCCGGGTGCGTTGACGTCCGGGGCCCACCCGAAACCCGAGGCGAGCGCTGCCGCGCGGAGCGCCTGGTCGACCGAGCCCCACGTGTCGACCGGGGCCCGGTAGACGGGGATCGGGCCGGCGGTGCCGTGGTAGTCCTCGTCGCCGAAGCCGGCGTCGGACTCCAGGGCGACGAAGTCCGCCATGACCTCCGCGGACGACCATCCGGTGCAACCGGAGGCCGCCCACTCGTCGAAGTCCTCGATGGGCGGCCGGATCGCGATCTGCCCGTTCACCGTCGAGCTTCCGCCGAGGCCCTTGCCTCGCCAGTACAGGTAGGGCTCCTGGGCCTCGGTCCTGGTGGCCAGATGCCCGTCCCACAAGAACGCGTTGTAGTCGGAGTTCAGGATCGCGTTCAACGGATTCGGCGACCTCCATGCCTCCGGAAGCTGCGAGGCCGCGTAGTCCCGGCCGGCCTCGAGCAGCAGCACCCGCTGTCCCGCGTCGGCGAGCCGTGCCGCGAGTGCCGAGCCGGACGAGCCCGCTCCGACGACGATGGTGTCGTAGCTGCCTGCTGATCCCATCTGGCCTGATCCTTGGTCTCGTCGCTAGGCGGTGAGGTCGAGCGTGTGAACGGTCATCTCGCCGAGTGCCGCGGGAAGGGGTTCGACGCCGAACCCGGGTCCGCCGGGGATCGACACCGCGCCGTCCTTCATGACGATCGGCTCGGTGATGTCCTGGGCGTAGAACCGATCCGAGCCCGAGATGTCGCCGGGCAGCGTGAAGCCCGGGAGCCCGGCCAGCGCCGCGTTGGCGGCTCGGCCGATGCCGGTTTCGAGCATGCCGCCGCACCAGACCGCGACGCCGTGCGCCAGCGCGAGGTCGTGGATGCGTGCCGCCTCGAGGTATCCCCCCACTCTTCCAGGCTTGATGTTGATGACACTCGCCGCCCCCAGCGCGATCGCGTCGGCGGCCGACCGCGCGTCAACGATCGACTCGTCCAGGCAGATCGGCGTGGTGAGCAGGCCCGCGAGCAGAGCGTGTTGCCGCAGGTCCTCCTCGCCCAGCGGCTGTTCGATCAGCAGCAGATCGAAGGGGTCGAGTCTGCGCAGCCGCTGGGCATCGGAGAGACGGTAGGCGGTGTTCGCGTCAACCTGCAGCGCGATGTCGCCGAACCGCTCGCGCACCGCCTTGACCGGCTCGAGGTCCCACCCGGGCTGGATCTTGAGTTTGATGCGCGCGTAGCCCTGGTCGACGAAGTCGGCCACCCGGCCGAGCAGGTCGGGAATCGACTTCTCGATGCCGACGCTGACCCCCGAGGGCACCGAGACGCGGGTCACACCGAGCTGCGCTGCGAACGACATGTTCCGAAGCCGCAGCTGGGCATCCAGGATCGCCATCTCCAGAGCGCCCTTGGCCATGCGGTGGCCGACCACGTGCTCAAGTGCCGCGCCGACCGTCGATGCCGACACGGCGTGACCCGCGGCCTGCCACTCGAACAGCGCGGGCACGAGGAATCGCCGCAGGACCTCTCGTGCTCCCTCAAGGTATTCCGGCGAGTAGAACGGCTCGGCGAGGGCGACGCACTCACCCCACCCTGTCACGGTGCCGCCGTGGTCTGAGGCCGTGACCCGGATCAGGAGCGGAAGGCGCTCCGTCTGGGTGGAGAACGAGGTGGTGAACGGGTGGATCAGCGGCATCCGGACCGTGATGAGCTCGACACGCTCGATGTGCATTCTCAGGTGCTCCTCGTGAGGCAGTAGTGACCCCGGCGGTCGAAATCGACGACGACCCAGCCTTCTTCCAGCAGCCCACCCAGCGCCCGTCGTAGCGCGAGCCGCCATGAGATCGCGAGCTCGGGTTCGTGGCGCCGTAGAGCCTCGATGTCCGAGGGGATCTCCACGACGCATCGGGTCAGCGACTCCGCCCGGCCGAGGTCGAGCTGGGGTCGCCGGTCCACGGACCTCAGCACGGCGGGGCCGTGCTTCTTCTCGGCTCGTGAGGGCGCCGTGGCCTGCCCGATGTGCCAGGCCACCATGATCCGGTCGCTGTGCTGGCCCTGGTTGAGCCCGTCACCCATCGGTCCGTAGAAGTCGGGCAGGTAGACCTCGACCTCACAGCCGAGCTTGTGGAGGTTGAAGTACGCGTTCCGGGCCACCAGGGGGTCATAGGTCCACGTCACGCGAGTGACACCGCGGGCCAGGCACCAGTCGCGCTGGTGGTGCTTGAGGGCTCTGCCCCATCCTGTCCCCGCCGCGTCTGGTCGCACGCCGGCGATGTGGGAGTGCAGGGCATTCTCCCGGGGCGGGTAGAAGAACCCGACGCAGACCGCCATGAGCTCATGGCCGCGGAAACCACCGGCGACGTAGTTGCCCGCGTGCGCGAACGCCGTGAGGAGCTCCGGGCTGACATGCGACTGGGTGTTTTCGACCTTCCAGATCTGCGCCACGAGCTCGGAGGCGGCAGACATCTCCTCCGGGCGGTGAAGCAGCCGCAACTCCATGGAGGTCGAGCTCGGCGCCTGGGTCGTCATGAGCACTCCTGCCGCAGGAAGCGGCTTCCGTTGTAGACGCCGCCGGCGACGGGCCGGAACTGCTTCTCCCCCGCGAGCTCAGCGGTGGTGTAGGCGTAGCAGCCCGGGATGTTCGAGGCATGCAGCGCGACGAACTCCGGCTCTGCTGCCGTGCCGTCGCGCAGATGCCCCTTCCGCTCCCACAGTGTCAGTCTGAGACCGTCCGCGTCGGGGGCCACCTCCGCGCGATAGCCGGCGCACTCCCAGGCGCCCTCCAGCGGTTCGGGCGGACGTGTCATGTCGGCCCGGACCCGGACCGGGGGCAGACTGCCGTCGATCGACGACGTGACGTCCGCGAACAGCTCGTAGAAGAGACCATCCGGTTGACCACCGCTGGTCAGCAACGCCACCGCGTAGTTCGTACCGGGGATCAAGCGCAGGTATGAACGTTGGCCGATCGTGCCGCCGTCATGGCCGTATACGAAGGTTCCCCGCCAGTCCTCGAGGAACCAGCCCAGTCCCCAGCCTTGGACGGTGGCGACGCTCTGTCTCAGATCGACATGCTCGATGGTCATCAGGCGAGCGCTGCCGGCTGACAGCAGACGAACGCCTTCCCGGGTCACCCCTCCGCGCAGTGACATCTCCGCGAACGTCAGCAGGTCGCCGACGCTCGCCACGATCAGGCCCGCGGGTCCCATGGATCGGGTGATCGACCACTGGGGCACCGGGGCCGACTCGTCGCCGAAGCCGGCGTGGCCGGTCGCCGTGGCGAACCTGGGTGCGTCCTCGCTCAGGGTGATGGTGTGCCGCAGGCCCATCGGCTTGATCAAATAGTGGAGCAGCGCCTCGTCCCACGTCATGTCGCGGAGCACCTCGACGATGCGGCCCGCGACGACGAAGCCGGCATTGCAGTAGGAGAATCTCTCTCCAAGCGGGTGGATGTGGGAGACGGCGGCGAGGTGCTCCACGTACCGCGCGACGCAGTCGTCTCCCCTCCCGGTGTCGGTGAAGACGTCCCCGTCGATGCCGCTGGTGTGGTTGAGCAACGCCCGTACCGTCACCGAGGGCGACTCGTCATCGGCCAGCCTGAAGTCCGGCAGGATTTCGCGCACGGGAGCGTCGAGATCGAGCAGCCCCTCGTCGACGAGCTGCATGACGAGCATCGTCGTCCAGACCTTCGTGATCGACCCGATCTGAAAGACGGCGTCGTCGATGACGGGTTCCCGGGTCGAGACGTTCAGGACCCCGGAGCTGACCGTGATGCGGTCGAAGACCGTTCCGCTCCGATCGAGCTGCACGATGCCGAGTTGCGCCCCGACGACTCCGTGCCGTTCTCGGAGGAGGTCCAGACGGCGGCGCCAGTAGTGCTCCCCACGTGGGGCCGGCGACAGCGCGGCCGGCCGTGCGGCGGCGCGGGTGTGCAGCTCGACCCATTCCACGACCCGGGCGTGGTAGTCGACGCGGTGATCGACCTCGCCGTCGGCGATGAAGAGGTGGCTGCCTCCTGGATAGACCACCAGGCGAGTCGGCACACCCTGGATCCGCAGTGCCGAGAACCACTGCTGCGCCTGTCCGATCGGGCAGGTGTTGTCGTTCTCGCCGTGCAGCACGAGCGTGGGTGTCTTCACCTGCTCGACGCGTGCGATCGGAGAGCTCTCGATGAGCCGGACCACGTCTGTCGGCGCGGCACCTGCGGTCGCCGAGGCGAAAAAGCCTTCCGGCAGCAGTCGCTGACCGGCGATGGAGGCGAAGTCGCAGATCAGGCCGCCGGCCACCGCGGCCGCGAACCGGTCGGTGTGGGCGGTGAGGGCACAGGTCGCGACGCCGCCGTAGCTATAGCCGGCGACAGCGAGTCGCTCGGGGTCGGCGATCCCCTCGGCGATCAACTGGTCGATCGGCTCGATGAAGTCCGCCAGATCAGCTCGTCCCCAGCCGCCGTCGACGGCTCGGTAGAACTCCTCGCCGTACCCGTCGGATCCACGGGGGTTGAGCGTGAGGACACGCCACCCGCGTGCGGCGAGGAGCTGTTGGTACAGATGGATCTCGTCGGCCACACCGGCCCAGGCGTTGTGCGGCCCACCGTGGATGTCGAGCAGGAGCGGAGCGGTTCCGGTCGTGTCCGGTGCCGCCATCAGCCACCCGTGGACGACGACGCCATCGCTGATCGTGAACTGTCGTGGCTCCGGTCGACAGAGCTGGACCCCGGGGAGGCTCTCTTCCATCAGCGAGGTGAGGACCTCGACTTCGCCGGTGGCGAGGTCGACGATCGCGACCTCGGCGAACGACTCAGGAGTGGTCAGGACGATCGCGGCACGGGGTGCCTCGGCGGCCACCGAGAGCGCGGAGACGACCTGATGCGGCTCCGCGACGATCGGCCTGCCCTCTCCGCCATCCGGACCGACCCCGTACAGATGGGTCCAGCCACGGTCACGCAGGCAGAAGACGATCTCGCTGCCGTCGTGGCTTTGCGCCGGGTGGCCACCTGGGTAGCCCGTCGCGCCCGGCAGCACATTGCGGTCCAGCCCAGCCGTGATGTCGGTGTCGGGCCTGCCGTCGCCATACAGCCGGAGAAGCCGGGCATGACCTGCCACCATCGCGGGTGATCCCACGGCGAGCAGCGACGCGCCGTCGCGAGCCCACATGACCGGACCGGTCACTCCTGTGGCCTGTCCGAGCACCTGCACCGGAGCGAGCGGGTCGTCGACCTCGACCGCGTAGGCGCGGCGTTCGAGCTCGACGTCCGCGCGGTGGGCCATGGAGGCCGTGAATGCGAGGCGGTCGCCGTCGGGCGACCATGCCGGGCCGTCCGCGTCGTAGTCGCCGTCGGTGACCTGTCTGATCTGCCTGGATCCCAGGTCCATCACGAAGATCTGGCGGCGGACACTGCCGATCCAGCCGATCTCGTCCGCCTTCTGGTCGAGCGTGTCGATGACGATGGGCGCAGCGGCGTCGCCGGGCGCGCGGTTCACGGGTGCGGAGAACGCGACCCGGCGACCGTCCCGGCTGACGGCCGCGGCCCCGGCCCCCAGCGGCAGCTCGGTCAACCGCGTCGGCTCACCCATGTGCGGCAGGAGATGCAACTGCGGGAATCCGTCGACATCGCGCAGGAACATGATCCCCGTTGGGACGATGCGAGGTGCTCGATCCGTCGGCCCGTGGGTCAGCGGCTGTGGCTGAGAGTCGCGGGAAACCGCCCACAGCGAGGTCTCCGTGCGGTGCTCTGCCGCCTGGCGCCGCGTGAAGACGACCGTTCTTCCATCCGCCGTGATCGCAGTCTCGGGAACGGTGACGACCTGACGGACGTCATCGAGACTGAACAGGCGAGAGTTCATAGAGTGGTTCCTTTGCCGAAAAGAGGGGTGCCGATCCGGGGGACGGCACGGACCAGCTCACGTGTGTAGGGATGTTCGGGGTGGTCGATCACCTCGGTCGCCGATCCGACCTCGACGACCTCCCCGTCCTTCATGACTGCGACGTCGTCGCACAGCTGCCTGACCACAGCGAGGTTGTGGCTGATGAAGAGAACCGTCAGATCGAGGTCCCGCTGGACGCGCATCAGCAGATTCAGCACGGTCCCCTGCACCGAGACGTCCAGCGCCGAAGTGATCTCGTCAGCGAGCAGCACCCGGGGCTCGGCGGCCAGCGCCCGCGCGATCGCGACGCGTTGACGTTGACCCCCCGACAACTGCATGGGCAGATCGCCGGCACGGGCCGGGTCGAGCTCGACCATCTCGAGAAGTGCGGCCACCTCGCCGCGCCGGTGAGCGCGATCGCGTCGCGTGGATCTTCCGCGTACGGCAAGCGCCTCCTCGATCGAGGCGCCGATGGACATCCTTGGGTTCAGGCAGGAGTTGGCGTCCTGGAAGATCAGCTGCACGGTGCGGCGAACGGACGCGGCGCTCCCCCGGGCACCGACGACATCGGTGCCGTCGACCAGGATACGGCCCGTATGCGCCTCGTGCAGGCCGACGACGGCGCGAGCCAGCGTCGACTTGCCCGAACCTGACTCGCCCACCAGCCCCACCGTCCGGCCGCTCGGCACGTGGAGACTCACCCCACGGACCGCCTGGTGGGCGGCGGGTCCGTGCCCGTACCTGACTCCCACGTTCTCGAAGGCGAGGTCGCTCACACCGACCCCTCCCTTACGGCGTCGAGGGGAAACTCGGCACCCTCGGTGATCGTGGCGAACTCGGTGCCCGGGACGGCGTCCATGTGCGGCACCGCCGCCACCAGCGCCCGGGTGTAGGGATGCGCCGCGCGTCCGCTCGCGAGATCCTCGGTGCTCAGGCTCTCCACGATGGCTCCCCGGTACATGACCAGGACCCGCGTGCAGAATGACGAGACCAGCGAAATGTCGTGCGAGACGAACATGACGGCCGTCCCATGCTCACGGTTCACCCTCCGCAAGAGCGCCAGGACCTCCCGCTGCACCGTGACGTCGAGGGCCGTTGTCGGCTCGTCGGCTATGACCAGCGCCGGTTCGCCCATGAGCCCCATCGCGATCGTGGCTCGTTGCCGCATGCCACCCGAGAACTCGTGGGGATACTGGCGGGCGCGGCGAGCCGGGTCGGAGAGCCGTACCGCGGCAAGCCGGTCGACCGCACGCCGGCGTGCCTCGCGCCGGCTGAGGCCGCCGTGCAGCAGACCGACCTCCGCGACCTGCGTACCGACGTGAAGGGCGGGGTTGAGCGAGGTCGAGGGATCTTGGAAGACGAACGCCAGCCGCGTACCGAGCTGTCGGGCCAGCGACTTGGAACGCGGTCTGCCGGGCACCTTGCCCCTGACGACCAGTTCCGTGCCGTCGAACTGGACCGATGACGCCGCCACGTGAAGTGGCTCTTCCAGGAGTGACGCGACCGCCATGCAGGTCAGTGACTTCCCCGAGCCCGACTCACCGACGATGCCGACGATCTCCCCTCGATCGATGTCGAAGCTGACGCCACGAACCGGCGTCGCCCATCCATCCCCCCGGGGCGCCTCCACGCGCAGGCCGCGTACGCGGAGCACGGGGTCGGCCGCGACCTGCGGGACCGGTGATGCCGCCGTCGAGCCGGTGGTCTTCCGCCGCCGGCGGCGGCCGGAGGGCCGGTGCAGCCCGAATGCCCGGGCGAGCACCTCGCCGGCGAGCGCGAACGTCACGCCGGCGAACACGATGGCGGCGCCCAGCCCCAGAGACGGAGCGGGGTTCACGTAGATGGCTCCCATGCTCTCGTTCAGCATGCGGCCCCAGTCGTAGTCGGGCGCCTGTACGCCGAGGCCCAGGAAGGACAGCCCCGTCGCCGCGACCAGCGCGGTGCCGGCGCCGATGCTGGCGTTGACGATGAGCGGGTCTCGCACGTTGGGCAGGACGTGCCGTACCAGGATCCGCGCTCGGCTGACGCCGAGGATGCGAGCGGCGGCCACGAAGTCGCGCCCGGTCACCGACGCACCGAGGGTCTGAGTGAGCCGGGCGTAGGACGGCGCCATGGCCAGGCCGATCGCCAGTGTGACACTGGTGGCGCCCACACCGAGGGTGATCGACACGACGATGGCGAGCAGGAGAGCCGGAAAGGCGAGTGCCACGCCGATGGCGCTGTTGACCAACCGCCCCAGCCGCCGGGGCGCGATCGTCGGCAGCAGGCCGATGACCACACCGACGAACACGCCGAGGGCGGCCGACAGGACGGCGGTGACGATCGAGAGCCGGGTCGCGGTCAGCACCCGCGCGAGAACGTCCCGGCCACCCGCGTCGGTGCCGAGGAGGTGGTCCGCGCTGGGCTTCGCGGACAGTTGGGTCAGATCGGCCTGCCGCGCGGCCTCGCCCCACAGCACCGGTCCGAACACCGCGAAGAACGCGACCACCATCAGGGCGGCCAGCGCGCCGATGCCGAGGGGAGAACGCAGGACGGTCAGGAACCTGCGGCGAGACGAGACCGCCATGGGCATCGGCTCGCCCGCCGCCGTCGCGGCGGCCGGCCCCGCCAGCGCGGAGTCGGGAGTGGACATGCTTGTCACCGCCATCACGTGTCTTTCAGCGCTGAACGCGGGTCAAGGCAGACCAGGACGATGTCGATCAAGAGGTTGGAAACGAGGACGATCAAGCCGTAGACGATGACGATCCCCTGCGCGAGCGGAAAGTCCTTGCTCCGCACCGCGTCCACGATCGTGAGCCCGAGTCCGGGCCACGAAAAGATGGTCTCGATCAGCACCGTGCCCGCGACGAGGGAGCCGAGCACGATTCCGGCGACGGTGAGCGAGGAGGTCACCAGGTTCGGCAGAGCGTGGCGGAAGTACAGGCGCCACCTCGACATGCGCTTCGCCCGCGCCGTCCGGATGTAGTCCTGCTCGAACACGGTGAGCGCCTCGACCCGGACGATCCTCGAGACGCCCGCGGCGACCGCGATCGACAGTGCCAGGACGGGCAGCACGTACGAGCTCGGATCGGTTCGGCCCGCCACGGGCAGCAGGTGGCTCTGAACGGCGAAGAAGTACACCAGAGCGACTCCCATGAGGAACTCGGGGATGACGGCGAACAGGCCGCTCGCCGAGGTGTAGGCCAGGTCGACGGTGGGTCTGCGGCCGCCTCGGGTGAGCGCGGCGACGACGATGCCGAGCGGGATCGACACCAGGAGCACCAGCGCCAGCGACAGGAACGCGAGTTCCAGGGTCGCCGGCAGGCGCTGCTCGATGATCGTGGTCACCGGCAGGTGAAGGGAGAAAGAGTCTCCGAGATCCCACGTGAGCAGCCCCTTCCAGAAGTTCAGGTACTGCGTCCACAGCGGGTCGTTCAGTCCCAGGCTTTCGCGTTGTGCCTCCACGACCGCGGCCGTCGCGTTGATTCCGAGGGCATTGCGGACCGGGTCTCCTGGGATCAGCCGGACCATCAGGAAGACGACGGTCACCAGGGTGACCACCGAATACGCGAGCCGCACCAGCCGCCGCACGATGAAGGCCCCCAGTCGCCCACCTCTGCCCCGGAACGTTCCGGTCGCGGAATCCGGTCCCGCCCCGGTTCCCGTCAGCAGGGTGACGGTCGGTTCCGTGGTCACTTCAGCACGCGGATCGCGGAGCCGCCGATGGGCAGGTAGAGCGCCGTCGCGCCATTGAAGTACATCTTGTACGGCGTGACGGACACCGGTATGAGGTCAGCGCTTGTCATCAGGGTCTTCTCCGCCTCGGCCCAGGCCTCGCAGGCATCGTCACCGGTCCGGCCGGCGGCCGCGGCGACGCTGCGGTTGTAGTCCTTGTTGTCGATGGAGGCGAAGTTTGTCCCCGCAGGGGCGGCAGGTCCGGAGAGGTACTGCGGGAAGATGGCCGGTGTGCCCGTCTGGAGGTTGAGCCCCAGCGATGCCGTCCAGCCCGACGGGTCTTTGGCCGCGAAGGTCCGGCTGATGATGTAGTTCTCGTCACCACCGTCGAGTTTCACGGCTGCGCCCGCGGTCTCCCACTGCTTCGCGACGTATTCCGCGGCGGCGCTGCCCGTGTCCGTGGAGTTGTCGTAGACAAGTGTGATGTCGACCGGCTTGCCCACCGCGCGCAGGGCCTGGCCGGCGGCGTCCGGGTCGTGGGAAGGCAGGTTGCCCTGGACGGTGTCGTAGGCGCACCGGCTCGGGTGTACGGAGAGCAGCGATTTCGCCCGCTCGCCCTTGCCGCCGGTCAGAATCTTCGTGAGGGTGTCGAGGTCGATCGCCTGGGTCAGTGCGCGCCGTACGGCGGCCTCAGCGGTCGGGAGACCTTGATGGTGGTTGTAGACGATCATTCCGGACATGGCCGGCGTCGGCTGCGACTTGAGAGCGGCGAGGCGTTCCTCGTCCTTGCCGCTCACTATGGCCGCGTTGAGTTGACCGGACAGCAGCAGGTTCGCTCTGGTCGACGGGCTCGGCACGATCTTGGTCGTCACGGTCTTCGGCATCCCCGGCGTGTTCGAGGTGCTGTTCTTGGAGCCCCACGTGTAGCCCTCTCGGCGGGTCATCGTGATCGAGTCTCCGGCCACGACGCGATCGATGGCGAACGGGCCGGTGCCGTCGCTCCCCGCGGAGAGGCTCTTGGGGTCCTTCAGGCCGCGCTCGCACACCAGCTGCTGCGCGCCGATGTCGTACAGCATGAAGGGCCGCGGCTTGGAGGTGGTGACGGTGAGAACGTTCCCCTTCGCGCTCGCCTTGGCATCTGCCGGCACGACGGATTCCAGGCGCGGCGACTTGTTGGCGGGGTCGACGATCCAGTTGAGGTTGTCAGCGGCGGTCTGCGCGGTGAACGGCGTGCCGTCGGCGCAGGTGATGGCGTCGTTCAGGGTGTAGGTGACCTTGGTCGGGCTTTCGGTCCAGCCCTCCGCCAGGAAGGGCGCGGGCTTGGCCGTCTCGGGGTCGAGGAAGATCAGCGTGTCGTAGGAGTACATTCCGACGATCTGCGCGTTGACGAGGTTGGTGACGAGCGGATTCAGGTCGCCTGGGTCGGAGTCGATCGCGAACGCGAACGTGCCGTCCGTCGCGAAGCCCGCCTGGCCCCCGTCCGAGCCCGAGCCCGAGCCGCCGCAAGCCGCAAGAGCCGGCAGAGCGATGAGGAGGGCTGCGAAAGCAGCGGCGCGTCGATTCATGGCAGGCCCGCCTTAAGGTCCGAGTCGGGGTGTGACGTCGAACACCAAGACTCACCCGCCTGGTCGCAGAGGCGCATCGTACGTCCGCCTGATCTGCGTGCGCGGACCTTGGACGATCGACCAACCCGGGACCGGCTGATGCGGTCCCGGTCGCTACGCGGGAGGCCGCGGCGATCGCCGACCGGGGCCGAGGCGGAGTTGCAGCATCAGAGCGAATCGTTCGTCGGGGTCGGCCAGATCCACGCCGCCGATCGTCTCGATCCGGCCGAGCCGGTATCGGAACGTGTTCTTGTGCACGTGGACGGCTCGTGCCGCGGCGGCGACGTCCCCGAAGTGCTCGAGCCAGCTCTGGAGTGTCGGCACCAGCTGGGTGTCGTGTTCGGTGTCGTAGTCCTCCAGGTCGGCGAGCGGGCCGGTCAGTTCGATGCGGTCGGCTGCCATCAGGTCGCCGAGGCGGAGCAGGAGGAACTCGATCGCCACGTCCGCCAGTGACGCGACGCGTCTGCCCGCGCGCGGATTGGAGCTCAGCACCCGCATCGCGGCATCGGCATCGCGCCGGGATGAGCCGAGTTCGCTGACGTCCTCGACGATGCCGCCGAGTCCGGCGCAGAACTCGGTGGTGGTGTCCAGACGGGCGATGAACTCGGCGGCCAGGTCCTTCATGGCGGCCAGCGCCGGGGCGGCCGCGGCACGCACGGGGACGACGGCGTAGACCGCGCCGCCGAGTTGGGCGACGATGGCACGCGGATAGGTGGGCCTGAGGTGCGTCCGAAATGCGGAGGCCGTTCGCTGGATGTCGGCCGCCGTGCGGACCTCGTCGTCGGACTGCAGCGGCCCCAGGACCAGGACGCAGGCCGGCGACGAACCGAAGGCCAGCTGCTGCGCGGCTTCGTGCGCGCCGGTCCCTCCCTCAAGGAGCATGGACAGCAGGGCCACTCCGAGTCGTTGGGAGGCATCGGCGCTGACGCGGGCACGCAGCATCTCGAGCGCGATCACCCGTGCTGCCTCGATCATGGCGGCTTCCCGCTCGGGGGTGAGCGGCCCTGCCACGGCGGCCCAGATGGAGCCGAGAAGCTCATTGCCCGCCTGGACCCTCATCGCCGCCCGAGGACGGGTGCCGGGGGCGGGGTTCTGCATGAACACCGGTCGCTCCGAGGCGTACACGCGGCGGAACATGCCCTGTTCTCTCTGGTATTCGCTGTAGATCTGCGGCACCTGGAGGCCGAGGATCGTCAGGCGGCGCGGCTCGTCGGCGCCGGCCTGGTCGGCCGAGAAGGCGACCACCCGCGACGACAGATCCTCGATGGTGACCGGGGCGTCGAGGAGAGCCGACAGCGAGTTCGCCAGGGCGAACAGGTCTCGGTCCGCATCGCCGCCGACAGCGGGCGCCCCATCGGCACCGAGATGCAGAGCGCCGCTCAGCAACGTCGCCACCTGGATCCACGATGCGCCCTGCACCAAGCCGAAGACGGACACCTTGCCGCGCTCCGCCTCGCGGGCGACCTCCTCGTCGACGGCCAGCGGCTCCCGGACCACGAGGGCCGTGGCCCCGGCTTCGCCCAGCGCTCTGACCAGGGTGACCAAGCTGTCGTCAGCCGCCACGCCGACGCCCAGCACCACTGCGTCCGCCGGGACGTCGGGTTGGTCCAGAGGATCGTGAAGGATGACGGTCGTCACGGCACGAGCCGGCTGACGTGGCCCCGCCTTGATGGTCAGCAGCGTCGAGCCGAGCCGCTCGACCACCCGCCCCAGGTCCGCTGGACTGCTCGTACCGCCTTGCATTGTGTGATCGTACATCTGTGTCCGATTTGATTCGGTCGATCGACCCAGTGTTGGCGCGAAAGCCTCGACAACAATGGGGGTGACGCGTGGCACCGACGAAGGAGCAGCTCAGCGATGAAGGCGTACATCTCCGTCGACATGGAGGGCGTCGCCGGCATCGCGACCCTCGACCAGATCGTGCGCGGCGGGTACGGCTACCCACGAGCCCAGGAGCTCATGACCGAGGAGGCCAATGCCGCGATCGCGGGCGCCTTCGACGGCGGAGCGACGAGCGTGCTCGTGAACGACTCCCACGGGACGATGGACAACCTGATCCACGAGCGCCTCGACCCGAGGGCACGGCTGGTCTTCGGGCAGCCCAAGGCCCAGTGCATGGCCGAGGGCCTGACCGAGGACTGCGCCGTGGCGCTCTTCGTGGGCTACCACGCGCCGGCCGGCACGCCCGGGCTCTTGGCGCACACCTTCTCCGCCTACTTCGGTGAGGTCAGAGTCAACGGATCACCGGTGTCGGAGGCCGAGGTCAATGCCCTGTACGCGGCATCCCTCGGTGTCCCGGTGGGCCTGGTCACCGGGGATGACGTCATCGGCGCGATCGCGACCGAGATCTTCCCTGAGGCCACGATCGTGACCGTGAAGAAGACACACGGATTCTCGGCCACGGACTCCGTCGCGCCGAGCGTGGCGAGGAACCTGGTGCGGGAAGGGGCCGCCGATGCCGTGGCCCGCGCGTCGGCACTGAGCTGTCCGCCGCCGCCCCCGTCGTTCGAGGTCGAGGTCGACCTGCCCTCGCCGGTGGCCGCCGAGCTCGCCGCCTGCATCCCCGGCTGCGCCCGGACGGCCGACCGGACGGTGTCGACAGTCCTCACGGCGTCGGCGGATCTCCTCGGATTCATCACAGTCCTGTACGAACTCGCGGCGAGCAGCGAGCGCGCGCGTCAGGTGATCTCCGCCCGCCGTTGAGGCCCGGCGCTCCTACCTGTGAGTTCTTCGATGAGGGTGGTGAGCAGTCGCGTACGCGGGAGGATCCACGCGATCTCCGCGTGCTCGTCGCGGGCGTGGGCGCCGCCGCCGACGGCACCGAGCCCGTCCAGGGTGGGCACTCCCATACCCGCGGTGAAGTTCCCGTCCGATGCGCCGCCGACCGTCATCTCCTCCAGCGGAGGATGGCCGAGGCTGCGTGCGATTCGTTGTGCCTGGCTGAACAGCGCGGCTGCCGCGCTCCGTTCCATGGGCGGCCGGTTGATTCCGCCCCGCACCCGGATCTCCGCCGGGACGAGAACCGGCGCGACCTCGCGGATCGCCCGGTCCACGCGGTGCTGCTCCTCGGCGGTGCCGGCCCGGACGTCGACAGCCACGGTGGCCGTCGCGGGCACGGTGTTGGGCGTCGTGCCCGCGCTCATCACCGTCGGGGTGACGGTCGTACCGGCCGCCGGGTCAGCGAGCTGGGCGATCGCCAGCACCACCTCGGCGATCGCGATGGTCGCGTTCACGCCCTTCTCCGGATCGAGACCGCTGTGCGCGGCACGACCGAGCACCTCGATCCGGTAGAGGGACACGCCTTTGCGCCCCGTCTTCAGTGCGCCGCCCGGGCCGGCCGCCTCCAGCACGAGGGCTGCCCGGCAGCGGCCTGCTTCCTGCTCGATCAGTGCCCGTGATGTCGTGGACCCCAGCTCCTCATCGCCCGTGATGAGAAGGGTCACCTGGTCGAGGACGCCGGTGCCGCGGCATCGCCGCAGCCACGCGAGAGCGTGGATCGCCTGGACGAGGCCGAGTTTCATGTCGAAGCAGCCCGGGCCACTGACGACGCCGGCAGTTTCGGTGTAGGGCAGCTCGTCCAACGTGCCGAGCGGCCAGACGGTGTCGTGGTGCCCGAGGACCATGACCTTCGGATCGGCCCCGCGCAGCAGGACATGGTCGACTCCGTCGACGCACAGGATCTCTGGCCGACGCCCCAAGCGCTCATGAACCAAGTCCGCGACCACCCGCGCGGAGCGGCCGACCGCGTCCAGGTCCGTCGACGGCGACTCGGTACGAACGAGTCTGCTCAGATCCTCGAGGAGGAGCGACAGGTTCCCGGACGCCTCCGGCCCGGTGGAATCCTCGGGTGTCGGCTTTTTCCTCATGAGCCGGCAGCGTTCGCGAGCCGGGTGCGCAGGAACGCGGCGAGCAGGTCCGCGGAGTGGTCGTCGAGGTTGGTGAGGACGACGACGGTCGTCGCGGTCGCCGGATCGTGGCCGGCGAACGATTGGAATCCGGGCAGTTCGCCGTTGTGGCCCCACATGCCGTCGAAGTTCGCGATGCCGAGGCCGTAGGTGATGGTGCTGTCGGGCACCGGGTGGGTGCGCATGCGTTCACGCCGGGTCTGCTCCTGGAGGAGGTCGCCGCGCACCGATGCCTCGATGAGCAGTCTCAAGTCGCCCACGGTGGACACCGCGTTACCGGCGGTCCACGCCCAGGACGGGTTGATGCGCGTCGCGTCGACGAGTTCGCCGTCCCGGCGGTGGTACCCACGCAGCCGAGGATCCGGCAGGGCGGCGGCGTCGTGCGTCAGCGGCGGGAGCTCGGTCTCCCTCATGCCGAGGGGGTCGAAGACCAGCCGGCGCGCGACGTCCTCGACTCGTGCGCCGGTTACGTGCTCGATGAGCATTCCCAGCATGATGTAGCCGGCGTTGCAGTACGCCCAGGAGGTGCCGGGCTCGAACTGCTGCGGGTTCCGCAGGGCGACTTTGAGCAGCTCGGAGGGAGTCCAGAGCCGGTCGGGCTCGAGGAGCAGACCGGCGACGAACTCCTCCGAGGTGTAGTCGGGCAGGCCCGAGGTCATGTCGAGGAGACGGCGAACGGTGACTCCTCGCGGGATCTGCGGCTCTGCCAGATGGACCTGTATCTCATCGTCCAAGGAGAGGTCTCCGGCTTCCGCCAGGCGCAGGACGATCAGCGCCACGATGGTCTTCGTGAGGCTCCCGATCCTCATGCGGCTGCCGGCGGTGAGCCGCACCCCGGTGGCCAGATCGCAGACGCCGAGCGCACGGGTCCAACTGCCGTACGACGGACCGCTCACGTGGACGACGGCACCCGGGATGCCCAGTCGCCGGCGCTCTCCGTCCAAGGCGCCGAGCAGGTCTGGAGTCGAGGACGCATACGCATCCGATGCATTCTCAGGCAAGCGGAATCCTCACTCGTGGGTGTTATGCCGACCTTCGCATCATTGTCCTCACCAGGTATCGGCGCATTGTGCCGAAGGCCGGAAGCGGCGCGAATCCCTCGTGCGATCGACCGAATGCCCGGGAGAGAGCTCTGACTACTGTGAGGCCCAGAAGACGGGGGCCGGTCACCTTGGGAGGAGAATCGCGTTGTCGAGCGTTGAGAAGGACGAGCTCGCGGAGTCCGGCGACACAGGGATCATCGGACCGCCCGATTCCATCAGGCAGCTCCCGCGTTTCGCGGGGCCCTCCACGTTCGCCCGCCTGCCGCGGCTCGACGAGGTCTCCCGGGCCGACGTCGCGATCTTCGGCGTGCCGTTCGATGCCGGTACCACCTACCGGCCAGGCGCACGATTCGGCCCGGAGGCCATTCGCGCCGGCTCCAAACTCCTGAGGCCCTACCACCTCGGGCTCGAGATCGAGCCGTGGTCGAGGTTGCAGATCGCCGACGCCGGTGACGCCGGCGTGACTCCCTTCGACATCGCCGAGGCGGTGAGTCAGATCGAGTCGGCCGCTCAGCGGCTCTATCGAAGTGCTGACCGGATCATCACTCTGGGCGGCGACCACACCGTCGCCCTCCCGATGCTGCGAGCCGCCCATCGGCACCACGGCCCCGTGGCACTCATCCACTTCGACGCCCATCTCGACACCTGGGACAACATGTTCGGTGCGCGGCTCACTCACGGCACTCCGTTCCGCCGGGCCACCGAGGAGCGACTGCTGGCGGTGAACCACTGCGCCCATGTGGGCATCCGCCACACAACCCCGGCCGCCAAGGATCTGGAGGACGACAGGGAGCTGGGATTCGCGACGATCTCCACACTCGACGTCGCGCGGCGCGGCATCGAGCACGCCGCCGACCGGCTCCGGGAGAGAGTGGCTGATCGGCCGGTCTACATCAGCATCGACATCGACGTGCTCGATCCCGCCCATGCGCCCGCGACCGGCACCCCTGAGCCCGGCGGACTGAGCACCCGGGAGCTTCAGCTGCTGCTGTACTCCCTCGCGGACCTCGACATCGTCGGTGCGGATGTCGTCGAGGTCTCACCCGCCTACGACCACGCTCAGATCACCGCGCTGGCCGCCGCCGGCCTCACGTTCGACCTCCTGGCCATGGTTGCCCGGGGAAGGTAGTCATCGGAACGGCCCCGGTCCGGGCCGCGATCTCGTGGCGGGCACGCCGTTTGTCAGCGCTTTTGGCGAACGCGACCACCGAAGGGGTCGTCCGCGAGCCCTCGGTGTTGGTGACAACGGTCGGCTTCACCGCCTTCCAGCACGCACACGACCGAGTTCGTCGTGCCCAGGTCGATACCGACGGGTCGGGTCATCACCGGCCTCCTTCCTTGCGGCGCTCCTCATGGCACCAGCTCCGCCTTGCGCGGTTCACCGCCACCACAGGCGCGCCGTGGGCCAGCCGAGCCGCGGCACCTCACGCGTATCCCTGCGAGTCAGGCCCCACCGGGTGGCGCCCATCCGCAGCAGCACATGTTCCAACGGCGCAACAGCAGAAGAACGCTCCACGATCACGACCGCCACATCAGCCGCGTGAGCAGGAACACGCCGGCGGACGGCGCGCGCGGACACGTCGAGGCCAAGGTCCGGCGTGTGGGTGCCCCGGACAGAAACAGACCGCCCTTCGAGTCGGGCGCCGCCTCCGCGCGTGGCGTCGTAGGCTGCGCGCCGGGCGGGGTCGCGCAGCACGGCATAGGCATCGATCACCTCAGCGAACCGTTCCCGTTCCGCCGGCCCGGCGGGGCGAACATCAGGATGCAGGACGCGCACCAGTCGGCGGTACGCGGAGGTGATCTGCTCCGCAGAGGCCGACGATTCCACACCGAGCACCCCGTAAGGGTTCCGCCGGGGCTGCTTGCCGCCGTACCGTACAGTCACCGTGCTCATCTCCTGCGCCACAGACATCAGCTGGATGCGCTGCGACCTGCAGGTATGAACGGAACCTCGATATGAATGCTATAGCAGCGCACAGCTGTGCAGGGAAAACCTCCTGATCACCATGCGCATCAAATTCACCATTCGTAGCAGAATCGGGAGCGTCGGCGCCTCCTCCGGGAGTCCAGGCACTCCTCCGGACCTGTTCCTCGGATCCGGAGGCTTGGGTCATGTGACAGCCCGCTGGTGGGCCGTCCCGTAACCGCGCAGCCGCGGGATTACTCAGAGCACAGGTCACCGAGTTCGGCCGATGTGTCAACAGCCATGACTCCATCGCACCGATTCGCGCCGTTGGCTTCGCCACTTGATCGTCACACCCGTCGCGAAGGCCGTTGCCCGGCCCCGGAGACTCGGGCCAGGCAACGGCCTTCATAACGCCCACCAGTCCATGGGTCCACTGCAGCGGTCGGGACTGTCTCGATAACGATGGCGGCCGCCTACGGCCTGCTCCAACTGCTCGCCCTGCTCACCCACATCGGACCCTGAAAAGAGGATGTTGCGTTTCTGCTCCACCGACAGCTTGGATTTGCGGCCGCCGGCGTGGGTGAAGCAGTCCAGGAAGCCGGTGCGGGCGTCCAGCTCGATCAGCAGGGAAGCGATCGGTACGAACGGCAGCATCCCCGACAGCTCCTCCCGCAGTTCCTTGGCCTCGGCCGGGATGTCCTCGGCCGACAGCGGCGGGATGACCAGCCGTCCGGCCTCGTCCAGCCGGACCGCGCCGACGTCGTTCGGGGAAGCGCTGGCGAGCGTCTCCTCCAGATCCTCCAGGGCCTGGTGGAGCTCCTCCTTGACCTGCTCGATCGCCTCGGCCGCCTGAGCGGGTTTGCGGGCCAGCTGGCAGAACTCCGCCCGTTTGCCCTCCCACTGCTCGGGGGTGTACAGGTAGGTTCCCGGGTCGGCGTAGCGGCGCGAACACATCCCCGCTGCGCAGACCATCCCGCAGCGCGAGCACGGTGCACAGCTCCCAGTAATGCCGGAACGCGGTGTCGTCCCCGCTCTTGCGCGCCTTGGCCAGATAGTCGGCGTACCGGGCGGGCACGAACGACGTCGGCGCCCCGGCCGGGACCTTCCGGCCGCCGGTCCGGTTCAACTCCCTGAGGATGGTGACCGCGTCCATCAGGTCCGCGGTGCCGGGCCCGCCCTGGAAATCAACCGCAGCCAGCACCCTGGGGGTGAACTTGCGCAGATAGGTGTAGGACGCCTCCAACGCCGCCAGTCGACCATGATCCCTGGGGAGCGGCTTCCACCGCACCGCGGCGACCTCGCGGAGCTTGTCCATCCCGATCCGCTCCCGCAGCATCCCGCCGACATGTTCGTCCGGAACACCTGGGTCGACCAGGACCGGCAAGATCACATCCATCAGTAGCTGGCGGGCCTCGCCCCTCTTGGCCCGCTCCGCCAAAGCCTCGTCCGTCTTGGCCTTGGCGTGCGGCTCCCGCCCCGACACCGCCTGATCTAACAAGGCGATGACCTCGTCCAGCTGGTCCACCGCGGACTGGGCCACCACCGCGAGCAGGATCGGGAACCGGCGCTCCTCGCGCCGCCTCAACCCCTGCACCGTCGAGCGCTGCCCCAACGTGGCCAGAAACCGGCGCCGCTCCCGCGGCAGCATCGACAGATCCAGCAGATGCGCGTCCAACGCGCGCAGGTACATCAGCTTGTCGATCGCCAGCTTGATCGACGTCGGCGTTGCCTCCACCGCCGGCGTCGTCAGCCACGCCAGCCGGGTCGCCCCGATCTCCGGATCGTGCACCAGCAGCCGGTCCAGATCCGCCCGCGTCGGCCTGGTCAGCAGATGATCGACCTTCTCCGACGTCAACGCGCCCGCACCGGTCCGAGCGGTCGCTACCATCTCCTTCAGCGTCTCGCCCGTGGTCGGAACCGGTTTCCAGTCCAGATACTTCAGCACCAGCTTCAGATGATCACTGCGGGTCTGCGCCCGCCGCCCGTACTGCTCCAGCATCCCCGGATACACAGCCAGCTGGTTCGCCAGCCGAAGCACGGCCGCCTGCGGCACCGCCCAGATGTCATCGGGCACGAAACCCAACCACGGTAACGTGCACAGCTGGACGGCCAGCCCCAGCCGTGCCGCGGGCCCGCGCCCGCCGCCACGGTCCAGGTTGTCGATGAAGCCCAGATCCTTCCGCGTCAGCGTGAAGAACCGGATCAGCTCCTCCCGGCCGATGTCTGGATACGACCGCAGCCGCTCCATCTGCTCATCAGAGAAGAACTGGGTCGCCAACCCCATCAACCTCCACGGAAGCACCACAACCAGTACGAATCGTAGCGGCAAAGATCGTCAACCGCCCCAAGAAGCCGAATAACAGCAGGTCAGCGACGGGTTCGTGGTATTTTCCGCGATTGCTACCGGGACCCCTGTACGTCGAAGACCTCGATCTACACCTGGACGACGACCCTGTCCGCATCCACGGCGACGGCCGCGGCGGGCCGCTGTCCTACGACGCCGCCCACCACCGCCGGCCGAGTTACTGCGCCGCCGCGGGCGTGCAGATCGACATCCACCAGCTGCGGTGCGTGGCTAGTGTGGGAGGGGGCGCGGGAGCAGCGTGGGCTGGCGTGCGCGGGGTGATTGCGCTGGGCTTGTACGGGTTCGTGGCCACGTTGCAGCCGGATGCGCGTTTCGGGCGGATTCTGGCCGCTTACGGCGGGGTGTTCGTGGTGGGTTCGCTGCTGTGGGGTGTGGTGGCCGACGGGTTCCGGCCGGATCGGTGGGGTGTGGTGGGGGCGTTGGTGTGCCTGGCGGGCGTCTTGGTGATCATGTATGCGCCCCGGGGCTGACGGGCGTTCCTCTTGATCGCGAAGTGACTCAAGCGGCGATCCCCGTAGCGGGACGGTCAGCAGCGGGCGCCGATGGGGCCCTGGGACGGCGTCGAGGTCGGACGGAGACGGCTGGACGCGTACGGCGCCCGCGTGGTCGGCGACGCGGGGGCCGCCATGTCGTCCATGATGCTGAGCCTCAAGGCGCCCGGCCGATGACGCCGGCCTGCGGTCCGCGGGCGGCGAGGGTGGTGTTACGCATGCCGTCTTCTGCCTTCGTAGCGGATCGGAGGGCTGACGGATGACAGGTGGTGAACGGAAAAGCGCGGGCTCCTGACCCGGAGGGACCGGTGCTAGCGGAGGTGGGAGACCTGGTAGTGGCTGATGAGCCACTCGGCCGGCGAGCGCCTCAGCAGTACGAGGAGGTTGACGCTGATCGTGGGCCGGTCCGTGAAGGAGAAGTCGACGCTCAGGTAGCCCAGCACGATGTCCTCGGACAGGCGCCGGCTTTCCAGGACACGGTAGGCGGCCGACAGGCCGGCGGGCTGGGAGGCATAGTAGTCGGCGACGCCCTGCCTTCCCACGCTGTAGGGACGCAGTCCTTGGAAGATGGCGTCCTCGGTGAAGAGGGATGCGATCTGATCCGGGTCGTGGTCGTCGATGCCTGCCTTCCACCGTTCGAGAACGCCGCACAAGATCGCTTCGATGTCTGTCATGTCGCTGTTGTCTCTCAGTGGCCGGCGCTCATGCCGCCGTCGACGTGGAGAATCTCGCCGGTGACGAACGGGGCGTTCTCCAGGTAGAGCACCGCGTCGACGATGTCGCCCGGTTCGCCCATCCGGCCGACCGGGTGCAGGCCGGCGAGGACCTCGTGGGTCTGCTCGGGGTGCATGGGTGTCTTGATGGTGCCGGGCGAGACGGCGTTGATGCGGATGCCGCGAGTGGCGTACTCGATGGCGAGGGACTTGGTGGCGGACTGCAGTCCGCCCTTGGTCAGCGAGGCCAGGACGGAGGGTACTCGGGCGTCGGCGTTGTCGACCAGGCTCGTGGTGACGTTGACGATGTGACCGCCGCCCTGGGTGAGCATCCGCTCGACGGCCAGCTGGGTGATGCGGAAGAAGCCGGCGAGGTTCACACCGGTCACGGCGGCGTAGTCGCTCTGGGTGTAGTCGGTGAAGGGCTTGGCGACGAAGATTCCGGCGTTGTTGACCAGAGTGTCGACGCGGCCGAACCGCTCCACGCCGGCGGTGATGACACATTCGGCGGTGGCGGGGTCGGCGAGGTCGCCCTGGACGGTCACGACGCCCGCGTCGTCGCAGGGGGCGATGGTGCGGGAGGTGGCGACGACGGCGTAGCCGAGCTTGCGGTAGGCGTCGACGAGACCAGCGCCGATGCCTTGCGAGCCGCCGGTGATGACCGCGACCTTCTGAGCGCTCATGATGACCTTCTTTCCTGGTGGGGTGGGATTCCGCGACCCGTCGTCGTAGAGCTAGCCGACCGGTCGACTATTGGAATGTAGAGGCCTGGGCGGAGGGAGGTCAAAGGTCAACAGGGCTTCGGCCAGGACCTGTTTCCTCGCACCTGATAGGCCCGGACTCCCAGAGGCCGGAACACCAGCGTTGCGTGCGCGGTGGTGCTGTCCAGGGTGCCGTCAGCCCTCGGCGTGCAGGGCGTCCAGCTGCAGCTGCGGGTCTTGATCGGTTGTGGACACCCGCGCCTATCCGATCTTGCGGCCGTGCACCGGGCCGACTCGCCGGGTCCGGTCATCGTGCGGTCCGCTGTTCGGCCGGCGCGCCCGGTCGGCGCCGTTGACGGTGCGTTCATGCGGTCGCCCACTCGAATCGCCGACCGCGGGCTTGCTACCGCCCGAAAACCCCTTCACCGGCCCGGTCATCGATCTCGCAGAGCGGCTGCACAGCCTCGCCACCCCTACCCAGCGTCGACGCCTGGTGGATGCACACCTGTCCTGGTATCTCGGAGTGGCCGGGGAGCGCGCTGCCCGCCAGCAGCAGCTGACACCCACCCTGAACGACTACCTCTACACACGGCTGCTGTATGTGGCCGGCTTCTCGACGATCGCGTGGTTGCAGGTCAGCCAACTGGATGACATCCCCGACACGGAGATCAACTTTCCGGCCGTACACGCGCTGACCGAGATGGCCAGCATGGTCGCCGCCCTCGACGACGACCTATTCTCCTACGGCAAAGAACTCTGGCACGCCTCCCGTCATCCCCAGACAACCGGTCCCATCCTCAATCTCGTCGACCTCTACCAGAGCTACGACCAATGCAGCCGTGAGGAAGCCCAGCGGCGCGTTGTGGCACTGCGCGATCGCATCCTGGCTCGCTTCACCGAGGTCCGCGACCTGGTCCTGCCCGGCGCAGTACAAGCACTGCGCCGGTACCTATCCGATTTGACCTGCCTGATACGCGGCAACTACGAATGGGGCATCGAGGTCGGCCGTTACACCAACCCCGACGGCCGCCACCCCGGCGCCATAAAGTCACCGGCACGGTCACCGACAGGCCCAGCGCCCTCGGCCCGCCCGAAGGCATCCCTTGCATCGGATGGTGGTGGCAAGACATGCCCGGACTGGACTGACTGCTCCAGGCGGTGGAGATCGTGACGGTGTTGATCAGGCGGCGCAGGACGGCGTGACGGTTGCCGGCGTTGATCTGGGCGGCGAAGGCGAGGGCGGCCGGGTGACGGTTGATCATGGCGCGCGGGTCCTTCTGGTCGCGCGCTTCAGCTCCCGCACGGTGGTGACCAGCGTCGCCACCCGCCGCTCACCCCTCAAGTTCTTGATCCTCGCGGCCTTGGCCTTCATGCCGTAGGAGGCCAGCTCGGCCGGCTTCACCGGCGCCACCGCCGACAGGTCGATCGCGCCCGTCCCGAACCCGAGCACATACGAGGTGCGGTCCAGCGCCTCGACCTGGCCCGTCCCGGTCAGCTTCACCACCGGGGTCCGCATGCACTCCAACGTGGAGACCCGCTTGCCGTCCGGCACCTCCAACTCCAGCAGATCCCGGATCTCCCGCGAGTGCTCGTACGGCGTCGGCACCCGCTCGGCGTGCTCCTCAATGCACGACGGATCGTCGATCCCCAGCTGCTCAGCCGCGTAATCCACGACCACCCGCGGCACGTCGATCGGGTCCTCCAGGAACGTGCCGAGCATCCGCACCGTGCCCCACTGGACGGCCCAGCCGAGGCGGTTGTGCCGCCGCCGCTTTTTCCGATGTACGCCGCACGAGGAGGCTTGAAAGCCCTCGAAATGCCCGGTTGTTGCCCTGGTTGCCGTATGAGCGAAAAGATACCTTTCTCGCGATAGCCGTTCTTCGCGCCAGGAAGACAACCGCAATGCGCAGGGTCGAGAAGAACGGGCATCGTGCTGGGCGTGAGTCCATGAGCGCTGCTCATCAATGCAGCGCAGATGCGGAATGGTACGGCACAGCACTGATCGCAGTTCGGGAATTCACCGAGATCATGTGGTTCACCAGGAAGATCAAGCAGGAGATCACAAGGTACGAGAGAGGGAAGATGAAGAAAATGGCATGGGCATCCATGATTGCCCTGACGGCCGCGTTCATGACTACTCTGACCCCCTCCGCGGCGGCGGCCTCGCCGACGGACAACGAGGTTCACAATACGAGCACGATCGCCGTCGGCGCCGTCCAGGTCTACAGGGGCCCTTCCTGTATTTACAGTCAGGGCTGTTACGATGCCCTGATTCCAGCAGGGCAATACTCAGGCTGGCGGCACACGGCCGCCATTTTCTACGGAGACAATTATTGCCTGAGAGTCCGCCGCTGGCTGCCGGGAGGCGGTCTGGGGCCCGTGGAGATCAGCCCTGAGGGGCCTGGGTACGCCGTATTGCCCGATGCTCCGCCTGGTTTCGACGTGAGGGCAAGGGCAATCGGCGATCCCCTCTGCGACCGCTCAGCACAGGCCTCCGGGGATGCAGGATACTTTGTTCGGGCCGAGCATTGACGCTGACGGCACGGCTCTGCGTCCGCCGAAGGCGCGTGCGAACGGCGCAGGGTGGCCCTCGATGACGCGCACGTGAGCCGGCGGCAATCGTTCATCTGTGCTCCCGGGGTCCACTGCATCACGACCATAGGCCGTTCAAAGGATTGGCGGCGTGCGCCGGGATCCGCAGCGGCTGGCGGCGTTCTGGTGTGAGGTGCTGGGCTTCATCGTGCTCGGTACCGAAGACGGCGCGGTGGAGATCGGAGCGCGGGAAGGGGTTCGGCGGATTGCGGCCGACTCTGATCTCCAACCCCATCGCCGGGGCCGAGGCGGGCAGGCTGCGGCCGCACTTCGGCGTCAACGCCGCCGACCGCGATCAGGACGCCGAACTCGAACGCCTCCTGAAGCCCGGGGCGCGGCCGACCGATATCGGCCGCACCGGCAAGCGACGAAATCACCCCTTGACCCGCGCTGGTCAGGTCGTCCGTTTTCGGCCGCGCCCGTGGCAGTGTGCGCCCGTGAGCCGTCCGTCTCAGGGCTGGTCCGGGATGCGCACCGTGAGCAGGGCGACGTCGTCGTCGTTGTCCGCGGGGCGGACTTGGTCGATGAGCACGTCGCCCAGCGAGGCGACGGGCCGCTGAGCCAGCGAGGCGGCGTACCGGCTCAACCGGGACATCCCTTCGTCCAGCGTCCGGGTCGGGGACTCGATCAGGCCGTCGGTGTAGAGCACCAGCGTGGAGCGGGGCGGCAGGTCGGTGGTGGCGTCGATGCGGACGGTGGGGATGCCGGTGCCCAGGAGCAGGTCGGTTCCCTCCTCCAGGAAGCGGGTGCGCCCGTCCCGCTCCACCAGCAGCGGCGGCGGGTGGCCCGCGTTGGTCCAGATCAGCCGCCATCCGCCGTCCTGGCGGCGCTCCAGCCGGGCCAGGACGGCGGTGGCCATCGTGCTCTGGGCCATGCGGGCCACCGCCTGGTCGAGCCGGTCCACGATGACGCTGGGCGGATCCTGGCCCGCGCCGGCGTAGGCGCGCAGCATGTTGCAGACCTGCGCCATGCCGGCGGCGGCGTCCAGGTCGTGGCCGACCACGTCGCCGATCACCAGGGCCGTGGCGCCGTCGGGCAGGACGAAGGAGTCGTACCAGTCACCGCCCACCTGCGAGGCGCGCGGCGCGGGCCGGTAGGAGGCGCTCATCTCCAGCCCCGGCACCGACGGCAGCTGGGGAAGCAGGTGGCGCTGCATGGTCTCGGCGACCCGCCGTTGCCGCTCGTACAGGCGGGCGTTGTCCAGCGCCAGGCCCGCCCGGCGGGCGATGTCCTCCACCAGCAGCAGGTCGGCGGCCGTGAAGGCCGCCGGCTGCCCGGAACGGCCCAGCGTCAGGGCCCCGACCACCTCGCGCACGCCGCGGATCGGCGCGATGCACGCCGAGTGCATGCCCGTCACCCGGAACAGCTCCTGCTGGGCGACCGCGATACCCGAGTCGGGAAGCCCCTGGTAGGTCTCCGGGCTCACGAGCGTGGCGGTGACTCCGCGCAGCGCCCGCGACAGGGGCATCGGCGACTCCTGCGGAACGGGCGGCATCGGCCCCTCCAGGTCGTCCCGATAGGTCAGCAGACCGTTCTCGAAGTGGGCGACGGCGGCGCGTGACACTCCGCCCTCCTCAGTGAGCAGGTCGACCACCACCCAGTCCGCCAGCAGCGGCAGGACCAGGCGCACGAGCTGGCGCAGCGTCTCGTTCACGTCCAGGCTGGCGGTGAGCGTCGTGGTCGTCTCCGCCAGCAGCGCCAGCCGGTCGAGCTGCGACATCGAGGCCGCGGCGCCGGCCGTCTCGTGCGGGGCCGGCGCGGATGAGGGGCTCTCGTGGAAGAGCACCAGCGCCCCCGTCCCGCCCCCGTCGAGCCGGCAGGGGGTGACCAGCCAGGCGATCCTCATCAGCAGGCCGTCACCGCGCTCGAACCACTCCCCCTCGCCCTGCGCGCTGCCGCCGACGATGAGGGGCTGGCGCATCGTGCAGCGGCTGCGCGGCAGAGGCTCACCGTACTTGCCCCGGTGCAGCAGGTCGTGGGCGTCCCGGCCGAGCAGCTCCTCGGCGGGGCGGCCCAGCAGCAGTTCGGCCTGGGCGCTGACCTCCACGATCTGCCCGCGGTCGTCCACCACGTACGCCCCCGCGTCGGAAAGGTCGGGCAGCCGGCGCAGCCGCATGCCGTCCACCGTCCACGACGCCCCGGCGTCGCCGGCTGACACGTTCATGGACGGCGCTCCTCCCCTGGTGACGGCGACCCGTGCCGCCACAGGCAGCCTAGAGGAACGCGGCATATGCCCGGCAACCGTCGCCCCTCAGGACCCGTCCCCGGTCCCGGGCATGGGCCGGCCCCGGCCGGCAGGCGACCGGGGCCGGGGCAGCCGCGGATCAGTCGGCGCAGATGGCGAAGACGCTGATGCCGACGTCGCTGTAGCCGTCCTGGCGGCCGATGCCGATCCAGCCGCGGCCGTCATCGGTGGGGAACGACCCGACCAGGATCGCCCTGTTGCCGCGGGCCTCGGCGCCGCCGCCGAGGACCCTCTTGCTGCCGGGGCAGTAGAGCGTGCGGCGCTGGAAGTTGGGGACGTTGGCGTTGGGCAGGGTGACGAGCTGGTAGCCGGGTGGCAGAGCCGATGGACGGGCGGCCGACGGGACCGGTGCGGACGCCTGGCTGGCGGCGGCGGTCGCCGTCAGGCATGCCCCCGCCGCGAGGGCGGTGAGAGGGATGGCCAGGAACCACTTCGACTGCATCGTTCTCCTTCTGTCCTGTCCCCTGACGGCCACGACTCCGGGCAGCGCGCAACACGCGGAGTGGCAGTACGATCGCGGGGGGTAAAGGAAATGACACGATGAGTATCCGCACTATCACCCATCGTGTCCATGCGTATTTTTGTTCGAGGCCCCCTTTGATCGGCTGCCGCCACGCAAACCCCGGCCCCAGCTCCCCCGCGAGGAGCCGCGGCAGGCGCGCACCCGGGCCGGCCGCCGCGCAGGTCACCCGCCGGAAGCGACCCCAGCGCGCCCATCATCGCGACGTGAGGATGGCCGGACCGGCGCGCCCGGCACCTCCCCCGCCATCAGCTCAGTCGTCGTGGCCGATGAGCATGAGCTGCCGCCACAGCAGCACCACGAACACCGCGGAACCGGCGAAAGCAAACCAGAAGGGCGCCGCGACGCCGAAGCGGGTGGCCAGGACGCCGCCGATCAGCGAGCCGACCACCAGCCCGGCGTAGACGCAGATGGCGTAGACGCTGCCCACCCGGCCCTGCAGCTCGCGCGGGACCGCGCGCTGGCGGACGGTGACCGAGGTCGTGCCCCAGATGAAGGCGTGCGCGCCGAAGGCCAGGAAGATGCCCCCGGCGACCCACGGCGAATGGGTCAGGGCCAGGCCCAGGTGGGTGAACGTTTCGATGATGAGCCCGATCCGCATCAGGGCGCCGAGGCTCACCTTGCGGGTGATGGCCCCGTACAGGCCGGTGCCGATCAAGCCGCCGATCCCGCCGATGGTGGTCATCAGGCCGAAGCCCATGGCGCCGAGGCCGAGCTGTTGCTGGGTGTAGAGGACGAGAACCGACCAGGCCGCGCCGAACGTGAAGTTGAAGATCAGGATGGTGAGCGCGAGCGTGCGGACCGCCGCGTGCCGGATGGTCCAGCTGAACCCGGCGATGAGTTCCCTTACGGTGTTGGGCCTGGGATCGTCGGCCTGACGGCCGTGCGGCGGCAGCGTGATCCGGGTGACCAGGACGATCCCCGCCACCACCAGGAGCAACTGGCCCGCGAACGGCCAGGTCAAGCCCAGGCCGAACAGTGCCGCGCCGATCGGCGGCCCGGCGAGCTGGTTGAGCGTGATGAAGCCCGTGCCCAGGCGGGCGTTGGCGACGGCGAGATCGTCCTTGCCGACCATCATGGGTGTCAGGGTGGCCGTCGCGTTGTCGGCGAACACCTCGGCGATGGACCGGAGCGTGAGCGCCACCAGCGCCGTCACCACGCTCACGGTGCCGGTCACCATGAGCGCGACGAGAGCCGCCAGCACCACGGCCCGCACCGCGTTCGCGACGAGCACGATCCTGCGCCGGTTGTACCGATCCGACAGCACCCCCGCGTACAGGCTGAACAGCAGCGGCGGCGCCCAGCTCACCAGGGCCGACAGCGAAATCATCAGCGGGTCGCGGGTCAGCGTCGCGATCAGCAGTGGGCCCGCGGCGGCCGCGACCCCGTCACCCAGATTCGTCAGCCAGCTCGAGGCCAGCAACCATCGAAATCCCGTCCCCAGCCGGGCCGGCAGGACGCGCTCCACCACTGTGATCACGAGCGCAAAACCATACGTTCTGCGAGGTTGTGCGGCAACGCGTTTTTCGCGGCCGCGCGCCAGATGGTGCGGCCGATGGGTTGCCGGCGTCGACCACAAGGGGGCCCGCATGGTCGGCGACGGCTGCGACGCCTACCTGCACGTCGTCATGGGGCTTCCGCCAGACGCGACCCGCCAGATGCCGTAACGCCTCTCGCGCCGGCAGGGCGTAACATCGGCAACTCATGAACCCTGACTTCACCGCAGCCACGAGGGGACGCGCGCGGGCGCGCGCGCTGGGCGTCGTCGTCGGCAACCTGCCGACCGGGCCGTTGAACGCGATCACCGACGTCGAGGGCGTCCTGGTGGGTCACACCACCGTCGACGACGGCGCCGATCTGCACACCGGGGTCACCGCCGTCGTTCCCCGGCACCTGAGCGCCGGACGGCCGGGGCTGCCGGCGGCCGTCTACGCCGGCAACGGATACGGCAAGCTGGTCGGCTCGACCCAGATCGACGAACTCGGCGTGCTGGAGTCGCCCGTCGTCCTGACCGCCACCTTGTCGGCGTTCCGGGCCGCTGACGCGCTGCTCACCTATCTGATGGACCGCCGCCCGGACGGGCTTTCGTTCAACCCCGTCGTGGGGGAGACCAACGACGGCTTCCTGTCCGACATCCGGCGCCGCCCGATCACCGAACAGCACGTTCTCGACGCGCTGGAAGGAGCATCCAGCGGGCCGCCCGCGGAGGGATGCGTGGGGGCGGGCACGGGGACGACGGCCCTGGGATTCAAGGCCGGGATCGGCACCTCATCCCGGCGGCCGGTGGTGGACGGTGCTCCGGTCACGGTCGGGGCGCTGGTCCAGGCGAACTTCGGTGGCGTGCTGACCGTCCGGGGAGTCCCGATGCCGGCCGGCGATCTGGTCCCGGGAGGCGGCCGGGACGAGCCCGCCGGCAACTCCTGCATGATCGTGGCGGCCACCGACGCGCCGCTCGACGCACGTCAGCTCGGCCGCCTCGCCCGCCGGGCGATCTTCGCGATGGGCCGCGTGGGTGCGTCGTACTCCCACGGGAGCGGCGACTACGCCATCGCCTTCACCACGGCGCCCCCGCACCTGCCGCCCCTGCCTGACGGCAGGCTGAACCCCGTGTTCGCCGCGGTCATGGACGCGGTCGAGGAGGCGCTGCTCAATTCCCTGTTCACCGCGACGACCACCACGGGCGTCCACGGCCGCACCAGTCATGCGCTCCCCTACGACCGGCTCTCGGGAAACAGCACCGGCCCGCACCTGTGATCGGCCGCCCGTGAAGCGACTGGGTGACGCGCTTGCCCGCGCCCCGAAGGAATTCATGATCGCGGGCGGCGCCGGATCGGAGCACGGATCAACATTTCGTGCCCGATGGAGCAGCGCTCACCGGTTCGGGGTAGAGGCGGCGGATGTTCGAGGACTTCGCAACCAGCATGATCGACGTGGGCGAGACAGAGCTGTTCGTCCGGCATGGCGGCTCCGGCACTGCGCTCCTGCTTCTGCACGGCCATCCCCGTACGCACGCGACCTGGCACCGCCTCGCCCCGCTCCTCGCCCCGCACCACACGGTGGTCTGCCCTGACCTGCGCGGTTACGGCCGCTCCGGCAAGCCGCCCACCACCTCCGACCACGCGCCCTACTCGGGGGTCAGAGAGATTTGGAACGGAATCCGGCGTTAACGGGGTTCCCACAGGTCAGCGAGCCGAGCCTGTACCTGCCTCCGAACGTGGCCCGCGCCGGATTCCGTTCGGTTGCACACCGCGCTGTTGATCTCGGAGTCTGTGCCTGCCCGCTTCGTTGGCCGGGACTCCCTCTGACTCCCGGTAAGCCGCCACTCAGTTGATCAGTGGGTACGGCGGCGGGGCGCAAGGACCTCGGTGACCTTGGCGATGGCTTCGGCGCCGGGTTTGACGTAGCGCATGGCGGTGCGGGGGTTCTTGTGGCGGGTCTTGCCCATGATGAGCTGCAGCGGGACTTCGGCCTCGCCGAGGTGGGTGGCCGCCGAATGGCGCAGCTGGTGCAGGTCGAGGCCGGCGTAATTGTCCAGCAGGACGCGGGCGCGGTCGTAGCCGAGGCGGGCGCGGCCGATGTGCGGGCAGATGTCGCCGGCGGCCGGGCGGCGGGCCGGGACGGGACGGCGTTCGGTCAGGAACACCGGCCCGTGCGTGCGTGTGCTGCCGTCGGGCAGCCGGAGCAGGCGGGGCAGCAGGTGGGCGGTGCCGCTGTCCCAATACACCCACTCGGTGGCGCCGCCCTTGGAGCGGACGGGGGCGCGGCGGTGCTCCAGGTCGAGGTCCTCGACGTTGAGCGCCAGGATCTCCGCGGCCCGGGCCGCCGTTTCGTAGAGCATTCGCCAGAGCGCCCTCTCCCGCAGCGGGATGTCGCGGCGTGACAGCAGCCGGTGGATGGTGGCCTTGGCCACGGCGCGGGTCTCGTCGGCGGTTTCCTTGCGGCGTTCGGCCTCAGCCGGGACCGATGGCGCGGCCCCGTGCTTCTTGGTCTGGCACCAGAGCAGCCAGGAGGTGACGGCGGCGCGGTTGCGGTTCCAGGTCGCCGGCGCGCTTCCGCCCCACAGGTCGGCGAGCGCGGCGCCGATCTCGGCGTCGGTCACCTCTACCAGCGGTCGGTCGCGGCCGAGCCGGTCGATGGTGCGGTCGATGGCCGAGGCGTAGGCGCGGTGGGTGTTGGGGTTGGCGGTGCGCGGGGTGGCGAGAAAGGCGTCGGCGGCCGCGGCGAGCGTGACGCGCCCGCCGCGCAGAGTGGCGACCTTCGGCGCGGCGCTCATGCCGGCCGCCCGGCGGCGCTCGTTGCACTGGTCCGGATGATGTACCGGATAACGTGCCGGAGTCGCGCACCGCCCCGGCGAGACGTTCGCCTGGTCGTCGCGCCGTCATGATCGCTTATGTACGTGATAATAGGCCATTATCACTTGCGATGGGACGGCCAGGCTGGTGGAGAACTCGGCCTCGGCGAGCCATCCTTTCGGCGATCAACTTTCCGGTGCGAGGGAGCCTAGATCACGGACGACATCGGCCAGGGCCCGGATGAGCCCGTTCTCCGTCTCGCTGCGCCACACCAGCGCATACGGCAGCGGCCCTATGTCGGTGACGGGCAGGTAGGCGATGTCCGGCCGTACCCAGTAGCGGGTCATGTGGGCGGGGAAGAGGGTGACGGTCTCAGCCATGCTGGTGAGGGTGATGGCCTCTTCGGTGTCGCGTACGGAAGGGCCGCGCTCGATCGGGCGGCCACGGCGAGTCTGGCGCGGAGCGTAGGCGTCGAACCAGTAGCCAGGCCCTACGTCGCTGCCAGGGTGACAAAAATCGGCGATGATCTCCAGGGAGACCGACGTGCGCCGGGTGAGCTCGTGGTCGACGGAGATGGCCAGCACCCGCGGATCGGCGAACAGGACCGGTCCGACGGTGAGGTCGGGCTCCTCGACGGGCAGCCAAACGACCAGGACGTCGACGTCCTGGCGGCGCAGCGCGGCGAAGGCGTCGCTGAACTGTGTGCGCTGGATGCGCAGCCGCCACTGCGGGTGACGGACGCGGAAGACGTCCCAGTAGGGGCGCAGGTCGTAGGTGTTGGTGGGGAGCATGCCGACGCGCAGCGTGCCGGTGATGCCTTGGACGGCCAGCCGGGCGCGCTGCACGCTGTCTTTCAGCCCGGCGTAGACGGGCCGCAGGTCGTCGCGGAGCTGCTGTCCGACCGGCGTCAGCCGTACCGTGCGGTTGTTGCGCTCGAACAGCGGCGCGCCGATCTGCCGCTCCTGCTTCTGGATCGCCTGGGTGACGCGGGCGGGCGACAGGCACAGCCGGACGGCGGTGCGGCCGAAGTGCAGTTCCTCGGTCAGGGTCAGGAAGATCTCGATGTCGCGCAGTTCCACGCCTGGCCTGCTCCGTTTACTCACACTAAAGATGATCTTGCGGGGTTCGTCGTTGTTCCGGGGGTTCACCGTACTTGATCCTCTAAGCGCACAAACCGTTCGTTCGATGGAGCATGTTGATGAACATCCTCATTTCTGGCGCCAGCGTCGCCGGGCCCGCCCTGGCGTACTGGCTGCGCCACCACGGCTTCACCCCCACCGTGGTGGAGCGCGCCCCGCAGGTGCGCGCAGGCGGGTACGCGGTGGACTTCCGCGGCGAGGCGCTGGACGTCTTGGACCGCATGGGCCTGCTGGAGCAGGTCAAGGCCCTGGACACGCACATGGGCGACGCGGCGATGGTGGACCGTGACGGCAACCAGTACGCCACCCTCCCCGCAGTGATCTTCGCGGGGGACCTGGAGGTCCTCAAGGGTGATCTGACCCACCTGCTGTATGAGGCCACCCGCCACGGCGTGGAGTACATCTTCGGCGACTCGATCGCCACCCTGGAGCAGGACGCCGACGGCGTGCACGTCACCTTCGAGCGCGGCCGGCCGCGCCGCTTCGACCTGGTGGTCGGCGCCGACGGGCTGCACTCACGCACCCGCTCGCTGGCGTTCGGGCCGGAGGAGCAGTTCGTGCGGCACCTGGGCATCTACACGGCGATCTTCAGCCTGCCCAACTACCTCGGCCTGCGCAATACCGGCCAGCTGTACAGCGTGCCGGGCAGGGCGGCCAACATCTTCAGTGCCCGCGACAACACCGAAGCGCGAGCGGCGCTGCACTTCGCCTCCGGGCCGCTGGCCTACGACCGCTACGACGACGAACAGCACAAGCGCATCGTGGCCGAGCAGTTCGCCGGCCAAGGCTGGCAGATCCCGCGCCTGCTGAAGGAGATGAGCACAGCGGAGGACTTCTTCTTCGATGCCAACGCCCAGATTGAGATGGGCCGCTGGTCCTCCGGTCGGGTCGCGCTGCTCGGAGACGCCGGCTACTGTTCGGCGCCGACCTCGGGCCGGGGCACCTCCCAGGCGCTGATCGGTGCCTACATCCTGGCCGGCGAGCTGGCCGTCGCCGACGGCGGCCACGCCGCCGCGTTCGAAGCCTACGAGCGGGAGATGCGCGGCTACGTCACCGAGCATCAGCAGGTCGGGCGCGAAGGCGCGGAGCGGTTCTTCATGGGCACGCCCACCCAGGAGGTACTCGACATGATCGCCGCCAACGCACCGGAGGTCGCCCGCGCACAGGTCATCAAGCTCAGGGACTACGCTCCCGGCCTCGCCGTGAAGTGACCTTCGGTGCCGCGACAATCCGCGCGGCGGCCTGCTCGGCTTCGAGCACGGCCGTCAGCCGGGCGCCGAACTGGCAAGGAGCTCTGGACCGGCAGCTGGGTGCTGCTTCTCGCCGACATTCCTGGCCCAGCCAGCGCCCAAATGCTGTCCGAACTGACCGGCAAACGCTGCTGCTCACCCGCAACATAAGGCAGCCGACGTCGTGCGGTGCCATACCGCTCGCCCCCTGGTCGGACCGCTCCTGTTCAGCAGGGTCCTCTCTTCCATACCCGCTCCGATTTCCGCCAGTTCCACGGCGACCCGAGGTGGCGTAGGGCGGAGGCTCTGCTGCTCCGTGCCGCGATGCGTGGCGCGGAGCAGGTCCGTTTGCCATGCCTAATCTGGATGTCTAATATCCAGATTATGAGGATGAGTGAGGGCGTGGAATGGGCCCTGCACAGTTGCCTGAACCTGGCCTGGGCGGAGCCGGGCGAGGCGATGACCACAGCTCGACTGGCGGCGCTGTATGAACTTCCCACGGCGTACCTGAACAAGCAGCTTCAGGCGCTGGCGCGGGCGGGCATCCTCACCTCCACGCCGGGCCCCCGGGGCGGGTTCCGGCTGGCACGCCGACTGGAGAAAATCACGTTGCTCGACGTGGTGACGGCGATCGAAGGGCCGGGCGAGGCGTTCCGCTGCGAGGAACTGCTGCGCAAGGGCCCGGGCGGCCGGGCGGATGTCGACTACCGCAAGGCGTGCGTCATCTCGCAGGCCATGCGGCAGGCCGAGCTGGTCTGGCGCAAGAAACTGGCCGGTCGGACGCTGGCCGACATCAAGGCCACGCTGGACAGACGCTCATCCCGCACACCCTAGGCCACGCGTGGCTGGTTTGCCGGACGTCGTCCCTGAGCGGCCCCGGCGCTTGGCCGAATTCTAGATATAAAACGTCCAGGACATCCAGAAATAACCGACATCTGAAGGAGACCCCGATGCGCATGAGCATCCGCAAGCCCGCCGCCGACGGGCTGAAGGCGATGTACGCGCTGGAGGCGTACCTCAACGCCAGCCCTGTCCCGCGCACCACGCTCGACCTGCTGAGGTTGCGGATCAGCCAGATCAACGGATGTGGCTACTGCGTGGACATGCACGCCCGCGAGGCCTTGGCGGCCGGTGTGTCCGACCAGCGCGTCCACGCGGTCGCGGCCTGGCGGGACACTCCGTTCTTCTCCGACGAGGAGCGTGCCGCCCTGGCGCTCGCCGAGGCGGCCACGCGGATATCCGACAACCCCCACGGCGTCCCGGACGACGTGTGGGACGCGGCGGCGGACCACTACGACCAGGAGTCGCTGTCCGCTCTGGTCATGGCGATCGCGTCGATCAACGCCTGGAACCGCATCAACGTCACCGTCCGCAACGCCCCCGCGTCCTGAAGGGCGACGCACGGGTGATCGGCCAGGCCCTTGCCCTGCCAATGCGATCCAGCCGAACGCCTCGGTGGCCGCGAGACTGTCCTCGTACTGAACCCGCACCGCGACGGCCCCACGATGTGATCGCCGTCCCCGGCAGACGCAGCGGGCAGCGCCGGCAGCGGGCCAGACACGCGCGATGCGCAACATGATCGCCGATCTGGAAGCACGGCTCACCGAGCCAGCCGCAGGCTGACCAGGGACGCCTTCGCGTCATGGCAGCCATCCTGCGGACGCACCCGGTTACGGACCTTGGTGGCGCAGAGCCGTCCCAGCAAGGTCTTGGGGCGTGAAGGTCGCTGCCGCCACCCGGAATTGCGGAACAAGTGCTTCCCACAACTCGTCCAGGAACTCGTGCTGATCGGCTGCTTCAGTCAGGGCTTCGAGGAACGGCTCGCCGGTGACCAGGCGCTGGCCATCGGATACATAGGTGGTCATCAGCACGGCATCACCGGGAGCCAGATCCCGGATGGAGAGAGTCAGCAGATTGGTCGACGTTCGATCGCTGAGGCTGCGACGGGCGGCGCCGAACCAGGCATCGGCGGGGGAGGCCAGGTTCACGACCACAGTGATTCGCGGCGTGAAGATCGGCGGATCAGGTTCATAGTCCAGGCCGTCCAGCGCGAGTACCGGCGGCTGGCCTGCCTGCAGGCGATCAGCCACGGTGACTACCTGCTCCCCGTTCCCGAACACAAGCCAGCTGTCACGTTGCGTGGCGGCGACGTAGTGTCGCAGTGGATCGTTCGGGGTTGGATCGGTCGGGCCGACGACGAGTTCGTGACCGACCAGGCGCAAAGCACGCGCCTTCGACGCCTGGCTACGGCCGGTCAGGAGATAGCCGCCACACATCGCACCATCGAGAGTCCTGGCCCACACCACGCTCCGTCCCGGATAGCGGCTGGCCTGGAGAATCTTCCGCAGCGGCTGCGTAGACACCCGAACTCCCTTTCGTGATCTGGCCGCTCGTTGATCCACCGGCGGCAGCCGTGGCCAGCCTACTAGCCTGACGTTCCTGACAGACCTTCAAGCGGCTGACCAGCTACTTCGCTCAAGAACCCCAGATAGCGGTGGATGCGGAAGGGCCGGGCACCAAGCTGCCGCCACGATCTGGTAACACAGGGCGCAGAGCGAAGACGCCCTGGCTATTCGCGTACAGTACTGGATCCCGCCAGCCACGGCCCCGTTCACCGTTTCTGGTGACGCCGACGCGGTTGTCCGTGTCACCGTAGTGTTCGCCAAAGCAGGGCAGCGAGTACGGGTGCGCAGTCAACAGGCCCAGCTTGAGACCGCAGCCAGAACCATGCCGTTCATGGCCGAGCTCGTCGTGCGCGGCGGCGACTGGTCAGCCCTGACCCGCAATGTCGATCGCCCACGGCACGCTGCGATAGAAGCCGCGGCAGCACTGCGCGGCCGAAGGGCCACGCTCCCACCCGCCCTGGTCATCCGGGCGATACTGACCTGGCTGCCAGCGCTGGTTCCACTGGACCTCAGGACATACGCTCGGATTCACTTCACCCGGCACGCCCGCCAGACCCACGACATGCTGCGAGCGTGGGCCGGCGTCGCTGGACCGGGCGGACAAGCCGCCGCCCTGCGTGAGCTCGCCGACGAACTCGCCCTGGCCCTGGAGCAGTCGACTCATGGTTGACCACGTACAGCAACTTCTGGATGCCGTGTTCCCCTTCTTCAAAGGGCTCGGTGACCCAACGCGCCAGCTCATCGTCCGGGCGCTCGTACGGGCAGGTGGCTCCGCCAACGTGTCGGAACTGGTCGAAGCCACCGGCCTGCCACAGTCCACCGTCTCTCGACAACTCGCACTCCTGCGCACCCACGGCATCGTCTCGTCCACGCGCACGGGTGCCAACCGCACGTACGCGATCGGGATTGGCCCAGCGACTCTGGACGCTCTTGAGAAGCTCGTCGCGTTGCTTCGCTCTTGCACGGATGAGCCCCCCTGACCTGACCGACGTCGCGGAGGCAAGGCTCGGCCACTGGGCGGGGGCCGTGAAAGGGCGCAGCCCGAAGGGTCGAGGGAGCCGACCGCCTGATCGTCGGCACCCGATGATGCCCGCCAGCTCGCCCTCGGGCAGACCGTTGGCTTCTTCCGCCGGTCAATCCTCATCGTCGGCATCGTCGGCGTCAGGATCACGCAAGGCCCGCCGGCCGCCACCCAACTGCGGCCGCTGAAACGAATACCTTCCGTGCACATTAATGTGTTTCCGGATGAAGGGACTGAGCCGGGCCACGTCGCCATCCAGCACCGGATAGCCCTGCTCCCGTAGCAGGCGCAAAGCATCGTCGACGTAGACGGTGTTCCACAGCACCAGGCAATTCAAAACAATGCGCAGAGCTCCTAACTGGTCCTCCATTCCCTCGTAATACCGCTGGAACACCTGGCTTTTGCGGCCGTGGAAGACTTTCTGCGCCAGATCGTGGCGGCCTTCCTGGAGGTTGCGGATGCCTTTGATGCCGCGCCGCATGCCCTCGTCATCGATCAGCGCCAGCACATGCAAACTCTTAAATATGCGGCCGTAGGTGTTGATCGCCTCGCCCATCGCGGTCGGCCGACCGTCGCGTTGCAGCATCCGTACCACGTCGTAGGGGTTGACGGCGCTGGTGTAGATGGAGCCGACCAGGCGCAGGAGGTCCGGCCACCACCGGGCCACCTTGCCCAGGTCCAGCCGCCCGCGCGCCAGCACGTTCAGCGCACCGTAGTCGGCATCGGCCTGCACCCGCCACAACTTCTGGTCCGGCAGATCGGCCAGCGCCGGCCTATATTCTTTATCCAGCAGATGCGCGAGCCCGAACACCAGATCGCTGTACGATCCGGTATCGGCGGCAATCACGTCAGCTCGGCGTCCCTCGCCCGAGCCGAAGATGACGTCCAGCGCGTGCAGGCAATCCCGGTCGGTGCCGGACACGATTTTCGACGCGATACCGAACGCCTGGTCATTGATCATATTCAGCCATGTTATTCCGCGTTTCGGACCGAAATACTTTTTGTTCGGCCGGGCGTAAGCGGAGGGCACCGGGACG
>NZ_JBIEIS010000058.1:0-76533 GCF_043496855.1 Nonomuraea sp. JJY05 | reverse complement strand
GGCGGCGGCGCGGTGGCGGCGGCGCGGTGGCGGCGGCGCGGTGGCGGCGGCGCGGTGGCGGCGGCGCGGTGGCGGCGGCGCGGTGGTACGGCTTGAGGAGCGAAAGGTGGCGAGGAGGAGAGGCGGCCGTGCCGGGGCGAGCGTCACGGCTGACGGGCCGGCGTGTTCAAAGGGCCGTCACGCCAAATAGACCGCCGTGTCCAGAGGACCGTTGCGCTCGGCAGGCCGCCATACTCAGGGGGTCATGCACGGGCAGGGTGCCATGCTCAGAGCGCCGTCATACCCAGGCAGGGCCGCCCATGCCAAGAGCGCTGTCGGTCCCCGGCAGAGCCGCCATGCTTGAAGGGCCGGTAATACCCAAGCAGGCCGCCATGCTCGGAGCGCCGTCATACCCCAGCCAGGGCCGCCTTGTCGGAGGGTCCGTCGTGCCTGGCAGGGGCCAGGCACGACGGGGCGTATGGCCGGGCAGGTTGTTGCCGGGCTGATCGGGTCGGGGGTCGGAAGGGGTCAGGAGCGGTCGGGGCAGACGCAGAAGAGGTGGCCGGCGGGGTCCTGGAGGACGATCCAGCCGACGCCGTCCTCCGTGATCCCCGGCTGGAACTCGGGCTTCGTCGCCCCCAACGCGACATACTCCTCCGCCGCCTTCTCCACGTCCGGCACCCGGAAGTCCAGGTGGAACTGCTTGTCGGAGCTCGGCCAGGTCACCGGCTTGCGGTCGGGGATCCGGCCGAAGTAGATGCTGGTGGTCCCGTTCCCCACGGCCGCGTACTCGTCCTCCGCGTACTGGATCTCCCACCCCGTGATCTCGTGGTAGAACTCGGCCAGCTTCTTGGGCTCCGCGCAGTCGAGGGTAACGGCCAGGAGCTTTGCTTTCGTCGTCATGAGTACAGGGTTCCAGCCGTACCTGTCATCTTCTGTCAGGTACGGCTAGCCGCGCCGAGTGGCGGCCGTCACGCGCTTGAGGATGCGGTCCCACTCTGTGCCGAACGGGTTGTCCTGCACCAGGTACGTCCAGGTGGCCGTCGGCCGCTTCAGGTCCGGCTCGGGCTCCTCGAAGGACTCCAGCGAGCGCCGCTCCACCTCCGCCAGCAGCGACTTGTACTCGGCCACCGCCTCCCGGTGGAACTCGTCGATCGGGCTCATCCGGCCCAGCGCCCGCAGGTGGATGCCCTCGCGCAGGTCCGTCAGGAACGCCAGGTGCTCGGTCCAGCAGCGGTCGATCGCGTGCAGGACGATCTGGCGGGCTGTCTCGTCCCTGGTGTCCTCCGGGAGGGTCTCCCAGCGTTCGGGATCGGCCGTGGACAGGGCCTTGGAGGCGGAGTCGCCGTGCAGGACCTTGTCGCGCCACTCCAGGATGAGCTCGCGCTGGTGCTCCAGGAGGCGGGTGTAACGCCACGTGTTGCGGTGGATCTCCAGGTTGACGCCCTCGGCGACGCGCTGGGCGTGGCCGACGAGGTACGCACCGCGCCGGTGGCGGACGATGCCGTCGGGGTCGGCGGCGGGCGGGCGCTCGTCGGGGACGAACTGGGTGATCAGGTCGTCCTGCGTGCTGACGAAGAAGACAGAGCCGCCGGGATCGCCCTGGCGGCCGGCGCGGCCGCGCAGCTGGTCGTCGAGGCGGCTGCTGGCGTGGCGGCCCGAGCCGATCACGTACAGGCCGCCCAGCTCGGCGACGCCGTCCCCGAGGCGGATGTCGGTGCCGCGCCCGGCCATCTGGGTGGAGACGGTGATGGCGTCGCGCTCCCCCGCCTTGGCGATGATCGCGGCCTCTTCCGCGTCGTTCTTGGCGTTGAGGACGACCGGCTCCATGCCACGGCGCTGGAGGAGCTTGGCGAGGTTCTCCGATTCGGCGACGTCGAGCGTGCCGATGAGGATCGGCCGGCCGGTGGCGTGGATCTCCTGGATCTCCTCGACCAGCGCGGCGTCCTTGTCGGGGACGGTCGGGTAGATGCGGTCGGGTTCGTCCTCGCGCACGCAGGGGCGGTTGGGCGGGATGACGGCGACCTTGAGGCCGTAGAACTCGCCGAGCTGCTCGCTGACCGCCACCGCCGTGCCCGTCATGCCGCAGATCTCCGGGTAGCGGCGGATCAGGCCCTGAACGGTGATCGAGTCGAGGATCTCGCCCTTCTCGCTCGGCGGCAGCGCCTCCTTGGCCTCCACGGCCGCCTGCAGGCCGTCGGGCCAGCGCTGGAGCAGCGCCACCCGGCCGCGCGAGGGGTTGATCAGCTGGACCTTGCCGTCGCGCACGATGTAGTCGACGTCGCGGGCGAGCAGCGCGTGGGCGTGCAGGGCCAGGTTGAGCTCGATGAGCGCGCCGGGCTCGTGCTCGTCGTAGAGCTCGACGCCGAGGAGGTTCTCGACGCTGTCGGCGCCCTTGGGGGTGAGGTAGACGTTGCGGGCCTGCTCGTCGATCTCGTAGTGGTAGCCGCGTACGAGCTGCCTGACCAGCGCCGCCATCTCCGGCACCGCGTTGCCCGGGTCGGTGGACCCGGCCATCACGAGCGGCACGCGAGCCTCGTCGACCAGCACGGAGTCGGCCTCGTCGATCAGGGCGACCTCGGGCGCGGGCACGATGATCTCGTCGGCGGCCGTGCGGAGCCGGTCGCGCAGCACGTCGAACCCGATCTCGCTGACGGGCCCGTACGTGACGTCCTTGGCGTACGCCTCGCGCCGCTCCTCCGGCGTGGAGTTCTGGCCGATCCAGCCCACGGTGACGCCGAGCGCCTCGTAGAACGGCCCCATCCACTCGGCGTCACGCCTGGCCAGATAGTCGTTCACCGAGATCACGTGGACATGCTTGCCCTGCAGCGCGTAGCCCGCCGCCGCCATGGCGCCCGACAGCGTCTTGCCCTCGCCGGTGGCCATCTCGGCGACCTTCCCGTCGAGGAGGGCCAATGTGCCGAGCAACTGCACGTCGTACGGCCGCAGGCCCAGCGTCCTGTCGGCGGCCTCGCGTGCGATGGCGCAGAACTCGGCCAGATCGTCCATCTTCGGCTCGGGCAGCTCGTCGAGCTTGCGCAACCGCTCGGCGCGACCTTCCGCCGCCTTGACAATCTTCTGATAAGAGGTCAGGGGCACCCCTCCTGGACGATCCAGGAGATTCCTGATAATTCCCTTTATCGAGGCCACAGTTCCTCCAACGCACGCTTCGCCGACACCGTTCCCTCTTACAAGGGAGGGGAGCGGAGCGACGTTACGGCAAGCGCCGCCGTACCGGACATTAGCTCATCCGGGACGCTGCACCGCCACATCGCTCATGTCCGAGTCACCCGGATTCAGCCCGTACGGCGAGAACTGTGACAGCGGCCAGCAACAGCACGCACCCCGACCAGGCAAGAGGTGTGAGCCGCTCCCCGAACAGCACCACGCCGAGCAGCGCCGCACCCACGGCCTCGCCGAGCGAGATGATCGACACCGTGGTGGCGCGCAGCGCGGTCAGGGCGCGGAAGAACAGGCCGTACGCGAGCGCGGTCGGCACCGCGCCCAGGTAGAGCAGCAGCGCCACGGACGACAGGCTCACGTTCGGCACGACCCCTTCCACCAGCGCGAACGGCGCCAGGCACACCGCCCCGACCACGAACCCGCCGATCGCCACGCCCTGCGCGTCGTCGTCCCCGTGCCTGCGGGAGAGGATCGTGACTCCGGCGTACCCGGCGGCCGAGAGCAGGGCAAGGCCGATGCCCGCGATGGAGGACGCGCGGGACTGCAGCGCGGTCTCCCCGGTGAGGAGGACGAGCCCGATCAGGGCGGTGGCGAGGGCGGTGAGCGCGACGCGGCCGAGTGGCTCGCGGAGGAGGAAGCGGCTGCCCAGCGCGGTGAAGACGGGGGTGGCGCCCATCGTCACCACGGTCGCGATGGCCACGCCGGAGTGGGCGATCGCGGCGAAGTACGCGGTCTGGTAGACGGCCATTCCGGCGCCGATGAGCAGGATCCGACTGTTGATCACGACAGGGCGGCGGGCCAGGACGAGGAGGAAGGCGGCGCCGAGGAGGTAGCGCCAGAGGGAGACGCCGACGGCGCCGAGGCCGCCGGACTCGAAGAGCAGCGAACCGGCGGCGCCGCCCGTGCCCCAGGCGGTCGCGGCCACGGACACGTAAAGGGCGCCCCGCCGGGTGGAGACATGGGTCATGACAGGAGTGCTCCGAATGGAGTGGTTGGAATGGGCCCGGTGTGCGGGCAGCAACCACCCCCGGATCGGTCAGACCCGGAATCTCAGGGAGTGCCGCCCGCTAGAGGGCGGGCGGCGGGGAGCAGATCAGACGTCGGTGCACTCGCTCACCCTAGCGTGGCGCGCGAACCGCCGTACTTCGGCCGGTGTCCCTTTGGCAGGACGCCGTGCCAGGCGGGCGGGGCGGACGGAGGGCCGGACGGGCGGGGGGGGTGGACGAAGGCCGGCGGTGGGGAGGGTGGAGGACGGGGGCGGGCCGGGGGCTAGGGTTTGCGGGCTACGCCGCCCAGGAGGAGTTGTTCCCAGGTGGCCAGCGGACCGGGGAGGCGCTCGTCCGGATGCCACTCGGGGAAGTGCACCACCCCGGGCTCCACCAGCACCAGCCCGTCGAAGTACGCGGCGATGGAGTCCCGGTCGCGGAAGTGCCCGGTGCCCATGGTGACGTGGAGCATGGCCTCCAGCGCCTGGGTCTTGGGGTTGGCCGAGGCCATCATGTTGGAGGCGGCCAGGTAACTGCCCTTCGGCAGCGCGGACATGTAGCGCCGGACCAGCCCGTGCGGGTCGTCCTGGTCCGGCAGCAGGTGCAGCAGGCCGATGATCAGGATCGCCGTGGGCTGGGCCGGGTCGATCAGGCGGCGCAGCGAGGGGTGGGCGAGGACGGCGTCCACGTCGCGGACGTCGGCGGTGATGGCGTCGGCGTACGGGTTGCCGTTCAGGATGGCGCGGGCGTGCGGCTCGACCATGGGGTCGTTGTCGACGTACACCACCCTGGCCCTGGGGTCGGCGAACTGGGCCACCTCGTGCGTGTTCTCCACCGTGGGCAGCCCGGCGCCCAGGTCGATGATCTGCCTGATCCCGGCCTCGCGGATGAGGAAGTCCACGACTCTGCCGATGAAGGCGCGGTTGCACCAGACGAGGTCCACCACCTCGGGCACCGTGTCCTTCAGCTTGCGGGCCACCGAACGGTCGGCGGCGTAGTTCTCCATGCCGCCGAGCAGCGCGTCGTGTACGCGGGCCACGCTGGGCCGCGTCGGGTCGACCCCAGGAGGAGCCCACTCGTACTCTCCGCTGAGACTCAACCCCGCCCCCTTTGCCTGCTTTGACCGGGATCGTAGTCGCACTTGGCGGCTTAACGGGAAGAACACGTCAGATTGTCGGACGCCCCGCGACGAGCACACCCAGTGACGGAGCGACCGGCCGGCCGGACAGCAGGCGCTTGAACGCGGGCGCGAGCGGCCGCTCCACGAACCTGTGCACCAGGTACGCCGCCCCGCACATGACCACGACGAGCGCGACCAGCAGCACGTACTTGTTCACCGCGTCCCCCACCCGGTTGAACAGGATGAACCCGATGTGCGCGTGCAGCAGGTAGAGCGGGTACGTGAGCGCGCCGGCCGTCACCAGCCACGGCCTGCCCAGCAGGCGGGTGGCCCGCAACGCCACGAGCGTCATGACGAGGAAGACGAGCACGACCACGCAGGTGATCACCGTGTGTGAGTACGACACCGCGTACCGCGAGCCGACGGCGTCGGCGTACCCGATGGCCCGGTAAACCGCGTTGCCCAGGCAGACCGGCACCAGCAAGGCGATCTGGAGGTTCAGCCCGAACTTGTAGAGCATGAACAGGGCCATCCCCGCGATGAAGTAGTGGGAGAACTCCGACTGCACGATCAGGTCGGCGAACCCGGGCAGCAGCCCCGTCTCCACCGCGAACGTCAGCCCCAGCCAGCCCCACAGCCCCGCCATGACCCGGCCGCGCGTCATGCCGATCCAGGTGAGGGCCAGGATGAGGAAGTAGAACCGCATCTCGGCCCAGAGCGTCCAGTAGACGACGTCCACGTTCGCGACGTCCGGCGCCGCCTGGAACATCGTCAGGTTCGCCAGCACCTGCGACAGCGTCACCTGGAACAGTCCCTGCCCCAGCGTCACGGTGACCACGGCCGTGACCGCGATGCCCACCCAGTACGCGGGATAGAGCCGCACGGCCCGTGACGCCAGGAACGAGCGCGGGCTCCTGCCCCACGCGCTCATCAGCACCACGAATCCGCTGATCAGGAAGAACAGGTCCACGCCCAGGTAGCCGTACTTGGACCAGGAGCTCTCGGCGGCGAAGGCCACCGGGCTCGTGCCGCCGGCCCAGCCGGAGAACGTGTAGTGGAAGAGCACGACGCAGAGCGCCGCCAGCAGCCGGAGGCCGTCGATCTCGTACAGCCGGTCTGAGCTGGTTCGCATGGGTTCCACCCCCTCCTGTCATGGAGAGGGTGCGCCCGGCCGCTTGCCGCTCGCCTGCATGCAAGCGCTTTGCAAGACGTTTACGCGGCCGTCCCCGGGTAGCAGAAGACGTGCCCGAACAAGACGGAAGAAGAGAGGGAGAGAGCCCACATGGAGCTCTGGAACTATCGAGCTGACGTCTACGACCGCGGCCAACCCCTGGATCTCGTTGGCTACCACGTCCAGGCGACCGATGGGAAGATCGGGTCCGTCGACGAGGCGACGTACGAGGTCGGCGAGAGCTACATCATCGTCGACACCGGTCCTTGGATCTTCGGTAAGAAGGTCATGCTCCCGGCACAGGTCGTCACGAGCATCGACCCTCAGGAGCGCAACGTGTACGTGGCGCGCACCAAGGCCGAGATCAAGGACGCGCCCGAGTTCGACGAGGGCACGTTCAAGGAACCCGAGTACCGGACGCGGCTAGGCGACTACTACGGCCGGTTCGCGTAACCTCCGTGCCGCAACAGAAGGGCCACGCCCCCGGGGGGCGCGGCCCTTCGCGCGTGTCCTTTCGCCGCGTATCACGGCCGCCAGCCGCGTATCACGGCTGCTCGCCGCGGATCACGGCCACTTCGGGTCGCCCTTCGGCTCGATCGGGCCCTTCAGCACGTCCAGCCGCTCCAGGAGCGTGATGAACGTCATCGCGTACGGCGAGTCCTGCAGCACGGCGGCCACGCGCGGCCAGTCGACCTGCTCGCGCAGCGCGCGCACCTGGGCCAGCAGCGCCCCGTAGTCGCAGGCGTGCTCAGACAGCGGCAGCAGCCACGAGATGACCAGGTCGGTGGCCTCCAGCACGGGCACGATCACGGCGGACGCCTTCAGCGGCTCGGCCCGGTCCAGCAGCTCGTCGGTGATCGGCTGGTCGGACACCCGGAAGATCAGGTCCACCAGCCGTCCCTCGTCGTACGCCTTGACCAGCCAGTCCTCCGGCGGCTTGGCCGTCTGGAAGCCGATCCCGCGCAGCGCCTCCAGCGCGGTCGGCACGTCGTGCTCCGTCAGCATGAAGTCGACGTCGTGCAGTGAGGGTGCGGCGCCTCTCGCATACGCTGCGCATCCGCCGGCCAGCGCGAATTTCACTCCGGCGTCCTTCAGCCCTGTGCTGGCACGCTTGAGCGTGTCGAGAATGGCGTCGGTGACAGCGTGGCCGTGGCTCGTCATGTTTTCGGGCTACCCAAACGATCGTCAACTAGGCGTTGGACGGCGGGGTCTCTTGCCCATTGATTAAGGAAAAAACATGTTACGCGAACCCCCCTCAGGGCAGAGGCAGACCCATGGCTACTTTGCTTTGGATCATCGCGGTAATACTCGTCATCTCCGGGATCTACGTGATCCTGGCCAGGCGCGACCTCCTCTGGGGGATCGTGCTCATCGTCCTCGGATTCCTGGTCGGACCTGGCGGAGTCAGCATCTTCAACGTGTAAGTTCCGCGCTCCCGAGGGCATGGGGAGCGTGTGAACAAATATCCGCCGTTCCGCCGCTTCGAAACCGGCGCGGCCTCGGCGAGAGTACGTGAACAACTGGCGCGGCTGCGACACCACCGGCGCTCCGAAGCCATACTCGACGAAGCCACTGCCCGGCTGGCGACCGAGCTCAACATCCGCCCAGGGGAGGCCGCCGAGCAGCTCGCCAGAATGGCGCATCACAGCGGCCTCGACCTGATCGACGTCGCCAAGGGCATCGAGCGTCCGCCCGAGGAACCGGCGCAGGCGCTCGAAGTGCCCGCCTGGGTACGCGGGATGCTGGAGGCCGTCCACGCCTCGGCCCTTTACCTCACCCCCGTCAAAGACTCGCTGGGCCGCGTGGTCGACTTCCGCATCCTGGCGGCCAACCGGCACGCCAGGACCGTGTCCGGGCGCCCCGCCGGCGAGCTGGCCGGGTGCCGCCTCATGGCGGTCACTCCGGGCGTGGCCAGCTCGGGGCTGCTCGACGACTACATCGCCGTGTACGAGACCGGCGGGACGGTGCACCGCGAGCCGCTCGAATACGTCGAGGTGCTGGACTACCTGCTCTGGCCCGCCACGCTGAGCGTGCGCGCGTCCCGCGTGGACGACGGGCTGCTGGTGAGCTGGCGGACGCTTGACGACGAGGAGCTGCTGGTCTCCGGCTGGGAACGCGCCCAGCGCCTGGCCGAGCTGGGCTGGGGCGAGTGGAACCTGGCCACCGAGCGCACGCTCTGGACCCCCGCGATGTACGAGATGTTCGGCCGCGACCGCGACGACGGGCCCATGGCCCTCGAAGAGTTGCCCGGCATCGTCGTGCCCGAGGACCTGCCGATCGTCGAGGACATGATGCACTCCCTGCTGGAGTTCAGGGAGGCGGTGGAGACCGAGTTCAGGATCCAGCACCGGCACGGGGTCCGGCATCTCAGCGTGTTCAGCGAGCCGATCCTCGACACCGACGGCCTGCCGGTCAAGGTGCGCTGCCTGGCCCAGGACGTGACCAAGAACCGCCGCAGGGAGCGGGCCCTGGCCGTGGCGCACGAGCAGGCCCACTGGCAGCGCCAACGGGCGGAAGAAGAGCACCGGATCACCGTCCAGCTGCAGAACACGATCATGCCGATGCGCCGCGGCCTCATCCATCTGCCCGGCCTGACCGTCGGCGTCCGCTACCTGCCCGGCGAGGAGCTCGCCCGGCTCGGCGGCGACTGGTTCAAGGCCGGCCTCATCCCCGACGGCCGGGTGCTGCTGGCGATCGGCGACGCCATGGGCCACGGGCTGACCGCGGCCAGCATCATGCTGCAGATGCGCTCGGGCCTGGGCGGGCTGGCCTACACGGGGGCGGACGCGGGCCGGCTCACCACCTGGCTGAACGACCTCATCGTGCACGCGAACGAGGCCGTCACGGTCACGGGCACGACGATCGTCGGCCACTTCGACCCGAAGGAGCGCACCTACGCCTGGACGAACGCCGGGCACCCCGCCCCGGTGCTGCTCAGGAACGGCAGGGCCGCGCTGGTGGAGGGGTCCTCGGGGACGATGCTGGGGGCGTTCGACGCCACCGAGTACGGCCTGACCACCACGCGGCTGGAACCCGGCGACGTGCTCCTGCTCTACACCGACGGGATCGTCGAGCGGCGCGGGCAGGACCTGGAGGCCGGCATGGACGCGCTGGTCCAGGCCGCGCACCTGTGCGCCGGAGACGATCCCGAGGAGCTGATCAGCTGTCTGCTCAAGCGGCTGGGCGGGGAGAACGCCGAGGACGACATCTGCCTCCTGGCGGCGAAGGTCCTGTAGAAACCCGATCAGAACCCGGTCTCGCAGTCGAGGCAGTAGACGGCGTAGGCCCGGCCCAGCACCGGCAGCGCCACGTTACGGACCCTGATGCCGCCCGGCGTCATGCCCTTCTCGCTGCCCTTGTGCGCGTGGCCGTGCAGGATCAGGTCGGCGCCCGCCGTGTCGACCGCCTCCGCCAGCAGGTAGCTGCCCAGGAAGGGGTAGATCTCGTGCGGCTCCCCCTCCAGCGTCTCCTTGATCGGGGAGTAGTGCGACAGCACCACCCGCTTCTCGGCCACGATCTCCTTCAGCGCGACCTTCCAGGACTCGGCGATGTAGCGGGTGTGGGCGACGAAGTTCTTGATCTCCCGCTCGCCGAACTCGCTGGCGCACTTGCCCGCGAACCCGCCGCCGAACCCCTTCCCGCCGACCACGCCCAGCTTCCTGTCGCCGCACTGGACGACGGCGCCGTCGTCGTCGAGGACGACGACGCCCGCGTCGCGCAGCTCGCCGGCGATCTCGTACTGCAGGTCGGAGTGGTAGTCATGGTTGCCGAGCACCGCCACGACGGGGATCGGCAGGCTGCGCAGCTCGTCGGCCACCACCCGCCCCTCCTCCAGGGTGCCGTGCCTGGTCAGGTCCCCGGCCAGCATGAGCACGTCCGCGCGTTCCTCGATGCCCACCAGTCTCTTGCGGTACTGGCCTCTGTCGTCCTCCCCCAGGTGGATGTCTCCGACGGCCGCGATACGCAGGTCAGTCAAGACGCTCATCCTCCCCCGGCTCACTGGCCTCCACGACCTTGATCTCGTTGTGCAGGTGAAGCTCGGGCGCGGCCTCGTGCGCCACCTGGCCGAGCCGCTCGCGCTGTCCTGTCCCGCTGACCTCACCGCGCAGGAACAGCTGATCGCCTCGTATGTCGACGCGGATTCCGAGCTCGTGCGTGCGTCCGTCCTCGGCCAGCGCCTGCTGGACGCGGGCCGCGACGTACTGCGGAGCTTCCATCGCTCGCCTCCTTCTTCTGTCGCCGCATGCCCCGGGATTAACACCTCAAACGGCACGGATAAGGTCAATAACCGCCTGTTCCACCGGGCCCACCGTGGCCAGTTGCCCGAAATCGGCGTCCGCACCCAGCTCGGTCAGCGCGGCCGCGATGGTCCTGTCCTGGTCGTACGCCTCGACCACCCGCGGATCCACGTACGACGCCCTGGCCACCGTGGGCGTGTTGCCCAGATATTCGGCGACCTCCCGCATGACCCGGGCCACCGCGCGTTTCTTCTGGCCGGCGGGCTTGGAGACCGCCAGGCCCACGGCGGCCAGGACGGTGGCGTGCCAGGTCCGGAAGTCCTTGGCGGTGACCTCGTACCCGATGGTCTCGCGCAGGTAGTCGTTGATGTCATCGCTCCTGATGTAGCCCCAGCCGCCCGCGCGCCGCCGGTAGCGCAGCAGCTCGCCCTCCACGCCGAGCGCCTTGAGCGCCCTGAGCACCTTGCAGACTCCGGGATCGGCCACCTCCACCTCGCGGGCGATGTCCCCCTTGGCCTGGTAGGAGCAGGTGATCAGGCCGTTCGAGCAGGTGAGGTGGTCCATCCTGAGCGTGGCCAGCCCGAAGGTGTCGTAGTTCTCGCCGCCGATGCGGAAGAAGCCGACGTCGAGCAGGCGGGCCGCGGCGGCCAGCACCCGCTGCCTGGTCAGGCCGCGGCCGTCGAGCTGGATGTCCACGGCCTTCCTGAACTCGGGCAGCCGCTCGGCCACCTCCAGCACGCGGTCGAACTTGGCCTGGTTCTGCTGCTCGCGCCACAGGTCGTGGTAGCGGTACTGCCTGCGCCCGGCCGCGTCCGTGCCCACGGCCTGCAGGTGGCCGTGGGGGGACGTGCAGATCCACACGTCGGTCCAGGCCGGGGGAATGGCCAGCGCCTTGATGCGGGCCAGCGTGGCCTGGTCGCGCACCGCAAGCCCGTCAGGCCCCTGATAGCTGAACCCACGCCCGCGACGCCTCCGTACGATCCCCGGCTCGCTCTGATCACTGGGACGCAGCTTGGGCACGCACGGCGGCTACCCCTGACGTTAAGGGCCAAACAGAACGGGCAGGTGGGCGGCATGTCTGATAACAGGGACATGCCTGACAACGGAAAGTGGCACGAGGAGCGGGACACCAAGGGGCATCCCATGGTGCCCGCGACGCCCCGCGACGTGGCGCACATCAGGATCGGGTCGTTCTTGCTGGTGTTCATGTTCGCGTTCGCGGTGCTCGGGATCATCGTCGGGGCGCCCGTCATGACGGGAATCGCGCTCGTGGTGGGCCTGATCACGGTGGTCGACATCGCACTGGCCGTGCGACGCCAGAAGCTGCGACAGGACGGAGAGGCGGGCTGATCACGAAATGACACCACTTGAAGGGCGCGTAGTGGTGGTGACGGGTGCCAGTGGCGGGGTCGGGCGCGCGGTCGTCCGGCAGCTCGGGCACCAAGGCGCGAAGGTGGCGCTCATCGCCCGGGGCACGACCGGGCTGGGCGCCGCCGCCGTGGACGTGGGCGTGGAAGGAGGCACCGGCCAGGTATACGAGGCCGACATGGCCGACTACGACCAGGTGCGGAGGGCGGCCGAGCGCATAGAGGCGGAGATGGGGCCCATTTCCGTCTGGATCAACACCGCCTTCTCCTCCGTCTTCGCCAGATTCACCGACATCTCCCCCGATGAGTACGCCCGCACCACCGCGGTGACGTACCTGGGCTACGTCTGGGGCACGAAGGTGGCCCTGGACCTCATGCGCCCGCGCAACGCGGGGGTGATCGTCCAGACCGGCTCGGCGCTGTCGCAGCGCGGCATCCCGCTGCAGTCGGCGTACTGCGGCGCCAAGCACGCGGTCAAGGGGTTCACGGAGTCGGTCCGCACCGAGCTGCTGGCCGACCGCAGCGGCATCGACATCACGCTGGTGCAACTGCCCGCGCTCAACACCCCTCAGTTCGACTGGGTGCTGTCCAAGCTGCGGCGCCACCCGCAGCCGGTCCCCCCGATCTACCAGCCGGAGGTGGCCGCCAGGGCCATCGTGTACGCGGCCGAGCACCCCGAGCGCAAGGAGTACTGGGTCGGCGCCAGCACGGTCGCCACCCTCCTGGCCCAGCGGGTGGCACCGGCGCTGGTGGACCGCTACCTGGCCAGGACCGGCGCCCGGTCCCAGCAGACGGACGAGAAGCCGGCCGGCGGCGTCGCCAACCTGTGGGAGCCGGCGGACGAGGACGTGGACTACGGCGCCCACGGCTCGTTCGACGCGCGCTCCCACGCCCACAGCCCCCAGCTCTGGCTGTCGCAGCGCCGTGGCCCGGTCCTCCTCGCGCTGGCCGGAGGCGCGGCCGCCGTCTGGGCCGCACTGCGCCTGCGCGGGCGATGAGCCGGCCCCCGTCCCCCTGACCGATCTGACTTAAGCGGGCCTGGCGGGGTAGGCGGCGGGAAACCGCTTCCGAGGAGGTCATGATGCCTGAGCGCGATCTTCAGTACCTGACCGAGCTGGCCGCGCAACTTCGGGTCGACTCCGTGCGGGCGGCCGCGGAGGCCGGGTCCGGCCATCCGACCTCGTCGATGTCGGCGGCCGATCTGATGGCCGTGCTCTTCGCGTGTCACCTGCACTACGACTTCGAGAACCCGGACAACCCCGCCAACGACCACTTGATCTTCTCGAAGGGACACGCGTCCCCCCTGCTCTATGCGCTCTTCAAGGCGGCGGGGGTCGTCGACGACAAGGAGCTCCTGACCTTCCGCCGTCGGGGCAGCCGGTTGGAGGGGCATCCGACGCCGCGGCTGCCCTGGGTGGACGTGGCCACCGGCTCCCTCGGGCAGGGCTTGCCGGTCGGGGTCGGGGTGGCCATGGCCGGGCGGCTGGAGCGGATGCCGTACCGGGTGTGGGTGCTCTGCGGGGACAGCGAGCTCGCCGAGGGATCCATCTGGGAGGCGGCCGAGCACGCGGGCTGCGAGGGCCTGGCCAACCTGACCGCGATCGTGGACGTGAACCGCCTCGGCCAGCGCGGGCCCACCCGGCACGGATGGGACACGGGGGCCTACGCGCGCAGGTTCGGGGCGTTCGGGTGGCACACGATCGAGATCGACGGGCACGATCCCGGGCAGATCGACTACGCGCTCAGCGACGCCCGCAACACCCGCCGCCGGCCGACCGTGATCCTGGCCAAGACGCGCAAGGGCGAGGGGGCCCTGGAGGTCGAGAACCGCGAAGGGGCCCACGGCAAGCCGCTCAAGGAGCCGGACAAGGCCGTCGAGGAGCTGGGCGGCCGGCGGGACCTTCGGGTCGAGGTGCACAAACCCGAGGCGCCGGCGGCGCCGTACCGGTTCGAGACCAGGCCGATGAACCTGCCCGCGTACAAGGTGGGTGACAAGGCGGCCACGCGGACGGCGTTCGGGGAGGCGCTGGCGGCGCTCGGCGCGGCGCGCGGGGACGTCGTCGCGCTGGACGGCGAGGTGGCGGACTCGACGAAAACGGAGGCGTTCGGGAAGGAGTTCCCCGAGCGGTTCTTCGAGATGTACATCGCCGAGCAGCAGCTCGTGGCCGCCGCCGTCGGCCTGCAGGTGCGCGGGTGGAAGCCGTACGCGGCCACGTTCGCGGCGTTCCTGACCAGGGCGTACGACTTCATCAGGATGGCCGGTGTGAGCAGGGCGTCGATCCGGCTCGTGGGGTCGCACGCGGGGGTGGCGATCGGCGAGGACGGGCCGTCCCAGATGGGCCTGGAGGACCTGGCGATGCTGCGGGCCGTTCACGGCAGCACCGTGCTCTACCCGTGCGACGCCAACCAGACGGCGGCGCTGACCGCCGAGCTGGCGGACGTCGAAGGCGTCTCCTACCTGCGCACCACGCGCGGCGAGACGCCCGTCATCTACCCGCCGGAAGAGCGGTTCCCCGTGGGCGGGTCGCGGGTGCTGCGGCACTCGCCCAACGACCGGGCCACGGTCGTGGCCGCGGGCGTGACCGTGCACGAGGCGCTGGCCGCGGCCGACGAGCTGCGGGAGGCCGGGATCCCGGTGGGGGTGATCGACCTGTACTCGGTCAAGCCGATCGACACGGCCGTGCTGGTCGAGGCGGCCACCACCACGGGCAACCTGATCACGGTGGAGGACCACCGGCTGGAGGGCGGGCTCGGCGACGCGGTGATGGACGCGGTCAGCGAGCTGGGGCCGCGGGTGGTGAAGCTGGCCGTGACGGGCCTGCCCGGATCCGCGACTCCCGAGGAGCAACTGGCCGACGCCGGCATCGACCGCCACGCGATCGCCGAGGCGGTCAAGCGGCTCCTGTGACGGTTGGGCCGGACATGAGTGAGGGCCGATGGGCACCATGCCCCCGGCCCTCCCTCTTGGCGCGGACCCGTGACCGGGACGCCTCCCGTCAGCGGGTCCGAGCCTTCGCCGTCAGTTTCCTGTTCGCCTTCTTGATGGCGTTCACCAGCTCCTGCTTGGTCATCTTGGACCGGCCTCGCACGTCCAGCCTGGCGGCCAGCTTCTGCAGGTGCTCCTTGGTGGCGTTGGCGTTGACGCCCTCGGCCGTCTTGGCGGCCGTCTGGGTGGTTCGCGTCATCGCGGCCTTGGCGGTCCGGGTCACCGCGGCCTTCCCGGCCCGGGCCATCTCGGTGGCCTTCCCCGGCCGGGTCATCGCCGCCCTCTCGTCGGAAGGCCCCTTCTTCGGCTTCGGCTCCCAGTGGTCGCCTACCTTCTCGAAAGAGTGCTTCAGCGCGGCGAACGCCGTCATGTGGGCGCGCCGACCCTCGCCGTACTCCTTGACGGCGTTGTCGTGCGCCTTGATCCACGTGTTCTGTGCCTTCTTCGGCGAACGTTTGATGGTCGACGGCAGCTCTTCAACAGCTGGCATGTCGATTCACCTCCTACAGCGGTGGTTCGTCGTAGCGGCGGCGCTCCTCGTACACGGTGGTCCTGCGGGCTTCAGGCTCCTCGTAGACCTCATGACGGTGAACCGGCTCGTCGATGGGTCCGACCGCCCTGCGGGTGACGCTGATCCTGTAGATGCCGAACAGCAGACCGACGAGGCCGCCGAGCATGAGGATGACCCCCACTACGTTGATGTCGAGACCGGCGAGGTCGAACTCGACGGCCCAGGTGAGGATCGCGCCGAGCATGATGAGGATGATGCTTCCGGCGATGGTCATCAGATTTACCTCCTTGACACGAAGGAACCTCTATCCACATGTCGAAAAACAAACCAGTCGTACTGGTCGGGCTTATGGGCTCAGGTAAGTCGAGCGCCGGCCGGTTGATCGCGGAGGCGCTCGGCCTGCCGTTCAGCGACAGCGATCCGTTCCTCATGGAGCGCTACGGCGGCACCGCCGCGCAGATCGCCGAGCGCGAGGGCGCGGACGCCCTGCACCGCTACGAGGCCGACCACGTGCTGCACCAGTTGGCCGGCGAGCCGGAGGTCATCGCGGCGGCGGCCAGCACGGTCGAGTTCCCCGAGGTGCGCGAGGCGCTGGCCAAGGCGTTCGTGGTCTGGGTGGACGCCTCCGACGAGGTGCTGGCGCGGCGGATGAAGTCGAGCAGCCACCGCCCCGACTTCGGCCCCGCCGCCATGCGGGCCCGCCGCGAGCCGTTCTTCCGGGAGGTGGCGGACCTGAGATGCGACGTCGGCGAGCTGACCCCCGAGCAGGTACGGGACGCCACGCTGCGGGAAATGGGTTTGCCCGAGGGCGATCGGCACTGATAGCCAAAGGGGATGTTCGCCGAGAAGCCCACCCTGACGGGTGACCGCGTGACCCTGTGCCCGGTCGGCCCCGAGCATGTCGACGGCCTCTTCGAGCTGGTCTCCGACCCCGAGGTGGGCCGCCTGACGGGCTCGCACGGCGAGATCGACCGCGAAGCCGCCCGGCAGTGGTACGCCACCAGGAAGGACCACGCCGACCGGCTCGACCTGGCGATCACGGCCGCCGGCGAATACGTCGGCGAGATCGTGCTCAACGAGCTCGACCCGCACAACCTCGCCTGCAACCTCCGCATAGCGCTCATCGGCGAGCGCGCCTTCGGCAAGGGTTACGGCACCGAGGCCATCGAGCTGGTCCTCGACCACGCCTTCGCCACGACGCCGCTGCACCGCATCCGGCTGGGCGTCTACGCCTTCAACGAACGGGCGCGGCACGTGTACAAGAAGGTCGGCTTCGTCGAGGAGGGCGTCGAACGCGACGCCCTCCTGTGGGACGGCGAGTGGCACGACGCGGTGCTCATGTCGGTGCTCCGGCACGAATGGCCGGCAAGATCTGGAAGCCTGGCATAATGATCATGACGCATGGGTCCCCCGAGGCGCGCGGGGGACCTGTGGCGTCTTTGGGACAACCATTGGGCAGTGGCGTGCATCTAAGCATCAGTGACGATGCGCTTGGTGCCCGGTGACCCCGAGAGGCTTGGCGGCTTTTGGCTGGCGGCCAGACTCGGCGCGGGCGGGCGCGGCGTGGTTTACGACGCCTACGACGACGAGGGGCGCCGCTTCGCGGTGACGGTGCCGCGTGGCGAGGTCGGTCGCCGGTTCGAACGGGTCACCTGCCCCCATCTGGCGGAGGTGGTCGCCGTCGGCGACGACGAGGGCGTGCCGTACGTGGTGAGCGAATACGTGGACGGGCCTGACCTGCGGCGCGCGGTCCTGTTGCACGGCCCCTACGCGGGCGACGAGCTGGTCGCGCTGGCCGGGGCGCTGGCGTCGGCGCTGAGCGCGCTGCACGAGGCGGGTCTGACGCACCGGGGGCTCAATCCGGAGAGCGTGCTGCTGGCCGCCGACGGGCCCAAGGTGATCGAGCTGGGGGTGCCGGCCGGCGGCACGTACACGTACACGGCTCCCGAGGTGCTGACCGGGCGGGACTCGGGGGCGGCGGCCGACGTGTTCGCGTGGGGCGCCGTGGTGCTGTTCGCGGCCACCGGGGACGACCCGTTCAGCGGGACGAGCCTGGGCGGGGTCATGCACCGGCTGCTGACCGTCGACCCCGACCTCGGCGTGCTGCCGGAGCCGCTGCGCGAGCCGGTCGGGCGTGCCCTGGCCAAGGATCCCTCCGACCGGCCCGCCGCGCGGGAGCTGCGTGTCGAGAGCCCGGCAGCCGTGCGGCCGCCCGAGGGGCACGCGGGGCCGCGCTCGCTGGGCGAGGTGGCCGAGGAGGTGTACCTCGCGCTGACGCCGCGGCAGCAGGTGGAGGTGCCGGGGCTGCTGCTGCGCCTGCTCGACGGCGACAGCCCGCACGACGAGGGCGACGTGCTCGGCCCGCTCATGGAGGCGGGTCTCCTGGTACGGCGCAGCGTGCGCGTGGCGCCGACCGAGACGCCCGTGGGCAAGCTCGTCGCGGTCAGCGACCAGCGGGTGGCCCCCGCCAGCGCCGCCCTCTACCAGGCCTGGCCCCGGCTGCGCGCCTGGGTCGAGGACGAGCGCGAGAGCATGCACGTGCACCGGGAGATCCGCGACGCCGCCAGGAACTGGTCCGAGCACCGGCGCGGCAGGAGCCACCTCTTCCGCGGCCAGGCGCTCGACACGGCGCTCGCCTGGGCCGCGACCAAGCGCCGCCATCTGCGCCTCAACCAGCTCGAACGCGACTTCGTCAACGACAGCGTGGCCCTGTCCAAGCAGCGCAGGAGGCTGCTCGCACCCGCGCTGGCGGCGCTGGCCGCCGTGCTGGCCATCGCCGTGACGCTGGCCGTGGTGTCCGTGCACGGGCAGAACCAGCTGCGCGGGCAGCTCGTCGAGGCCAACGCGCGGGCCGTGGCCGCCAGGGCGGAGGCCCTGCGGTCGTCCGATCCGCGTACGGCGATGCGGCTGAGCGTGGCGGCCTGGAAGCTGTCACCGGTGTTCGAGGCGCGGGCGGCCTTGCAGGCCTCGCTGGTGCAGCCGGAGCTGGGGGTGTTCACCGACCCCGCCGCCGACCTGCGGGCGCGCTACCTGCTGCGCGGCGACCAACTGGTCAAATGGGGCACCGGTACGGTCGCCGTCTGGGACCTGGCCGACGGGCGGCGGCTCGCCTCGTACCCGCTGCCGCCGGGGAGCGTGCTGAGCGACGACGGGCGGTTCGTGGAGGGAGCCGACGGCCGGCCGTTCGAGGTGGCCACGGGGCGCGCGCCCTTAGAGCCGGTCACCTACGCCATCGGCCAGGGCAACAGGACCAGGGTCTACCGGGGCGGGCGGCTGCTGTTCGACGTCGCCGACCGCCAGGTGGCGCTGTCCGCCGACGGGACCAGGGCCGCCTTCTCCAGCCTGAGCGGGCGGGTCGAGCTGTGGGAGCTGGAAGGGCGGACCAGGACCGGCACCGTCTCGGTCCAGCCGCCCACCGGGGCGGACGCGGCGGCGCCCGCCCTGGCGTTCAGCCCCGACGGGGCGACGCTGGCCGTGGCCGGGCGCGACGGGATCACGCTCGTGCCGGCCACGTCCCCGAGCCCCGTCTCCCCCAAGCGGGCGACCACGCCGAACCCCGCCGCGTCCGGAACGCCCGAGATGTTCCGGGCGGACGGGCGCACCGCCCAAGAGGCGGCGCGCGGCGTCGAGGTGGTCGGCGCCGACTCCCTCGGGCACACCTCGGCCGACCCGCCCGCCTTCAGTCCCGACGGGCGCCTGCTCGCCCTGCCCGGCGACGGCGAGGTCCGGGTCTGGAACGTCGCCGAACGCCGCCTCGCGGGCGCCTACCCTCTCAGGAACCCCGAGCGCGGTCTGGCCTTCTCCGCCGACGGACAGTCGCTGCGCTACCTGAGCGGCACCGGCTCCGTCGTCTCGCTCGACGTCTCGGGGCTGCCCGTGCCGTCCGAGGACGGCCCCTCCGCCGCCTTCTCCGGCAACGGGCGGGTCGCCGCCAAGGAGGTCGGCGACTCCATCGAGCTGACCGACACCGTGGAGCGCAAGCCGCTCGGCCGCATCGCCGCCGCCGGTGACCTGGCCTTCGACGCCGACGGCCGGCTGCTCGCCGTCGCGGGCGACCCGGTGACCGTGTGGGAGGTGACCAGCAGCCGGCGGGTCGCCGCCATCGACGCGGGCGGCGACGTGCTCGCCGTGGCCCTCTCCCCCGCCGGCGACACGCTGGCCACCGCGCGGGGCAGGACCTTGGAGACGTGGGACGTGGGCAAGGGGCGGCGCATCAAGGCGTACGAGGGCGCGGGCGACCTGGCGATGGCCTTCAGCCCCGACGGCTCGACGCTGGCCGCCGGCGCCAAGCTCCTCGACCTGCGCACCGGCGCGGTCACCCCCCTGGACCTCGACCGGTCCGCCGACGCCGGGGAGGACCCACCCGCGCCGACCGCGCTCGCCTTCTCCCCCGACGGGCGCACGCTGGCGTTCGGGCTGGAGGGCGGGCACGTGCTCCTCTGGGACCTGCGCAAGGGGAAGCCGCGGGGCACCATCCAGACGGGCACGGCCCCGGTGGACGAGCTCCGCTTCTCCCCCGGCGGCGACCTGCTGGCCATCGACGCCGCCCACACCTCGCTCTGGGACGCGAGCACGATGCGGGAGGTCGGCCAGGCGGGCTCGTGGGCCGCCGGACCGGCCTTCACCCAGGACGGCAAGCGGCTGCGCGGTGTCGGGCTGGACGGCACCGTACGCGAGAGCCCGGTCGATCCCGCGCTGGCGGCACAGGAGGTGTGCACCAAGGCGGGCGGGGCGCTGAGCAGGGCGGAGTGGACCCGGCTGATCCCGGAGAGCGGATACCAGAAGATCTGCTGACGCTACTCGCTCGGGTAGGTCCTGACCACCTTGCCCTGGAGGTTGGCGACCAGGTAGCCCGAGCCGTAGTCGTCGGACGCGTAGACGAGCAGCACCTGGCGCGGGCTGGCGAACGCGTAGTCGGGGTCCACGATCAGGTACCGCGAGGTCGGCTTGGCGACGCCGAGGTCCTTGTTCGCCTTCTTCAACAGGGCGGGGAGGGCGTCCCAGTTGTACTTCTGCAGGTCCACGGAAGGCGTGCCGCTCATCTTGCCGCCGGCGCTCGAGCGGGTGATCGCGCCGTCGCGGTAGAAGTACGTGTCGTAGACCGCCTTGTTGCCCTTGGCCGGTGCCTCGATCGAGGCATAAGTGGGGTACACGGTCATCCTGACGACCTTGGTGCCGCCGAGCTCGGTCTTGATCTTGGCGACCAGTGCCCGCATGCCCGAAGGGGTGTGCAGGTTGCCGGGCGTGGCAGGCGTGTCCGTGGTCGGGGACTCGGGATCCGTGACCTCCTGCGAGGTGGGGTGCGCGGACGGGTCGTCCTTCGTGGTGCTCCTCGACATGGAGGGGAGCACCTGCCACACCAGCACGCCCGCCACCGTGACCGCGACAGCCGACGTCACGATGCCCACGGTGCGGCCGCCGCCGCGGCGGCGCGAGTGTACGGTGGTCGCCTTCGGGATCGGCGCCGGTCCCCACGGGGGCTGCTGCGGCGCGTGCCCGTACCCGGGCGGCATGGTCTGCCCGGAGTGCCCGGCGATGGGCGGTCCTGTGTGGCCAGCCATGGGCGGCACCGTGTGCGCGGCGTGCGGCTGCCCGGGCGTCGCGGGACCCGTCGCGTGGCCCATCGCGGGGCCCGGGCCCATCGCGGGGCCCTGCCCCATCGCGGAGCCCATCGCGGGTCCCTGGGCGTGCGGGCCCGGCATCGGTGGGGCGGGGGCGGCGGGCATCGGGGGCGGCGCCGCGCCGGGGTCGGCCGCCGAGGCCAGCATGCGGTCGAGGGTCTCGGCGTCGGGACGGGCCGCCGGCTCGCGCCTGAGCAGCGCGCTCAGCACGGGGGCGAGCGCCCCGGCGCGCTCCGGCGGCGGCACTTCCTGGTTGAGCACGGCGGCCAGGGTCGCCAGCGTGGTGCTCCGGCGCAGCGGGTGGCGCCCCTCCACCGCCACGTACAGCATCATGCCGAGCGACCAGAAGTCGGAGGCCGGGTCGCCCTCGACGCCGTTGATGCGCTCGGGCGCCATGTACTCGGGCGAGCCGATGAACGACCCGGTGGCCGTCAGGCTCGTCGACTCGCGTACCGCCGCGATGCCGAAGTCGGTGAGCACCGACCGGCCGTCCTCGCGTAACAGGACGTTGGCGGGCTTGACGTCGCGGTGCTGGATGCCGACGGCGTGCGCGGCCCGCAGCGCGGACAGGACCTCCCGGCCCAGGCGCGCCACCTCGTGCGGCGCCATGGGCCCGCGCTGGATGCGGTCCTGGAGCGAGCCGCCCGTGACCAGCTCCATGACGATCCACGGGTAGCCCTGCTCGCCCGGGTCGACGATGTGGTGGATGGTGGCCACGTGCGGGTGGTTCAGCCGGGCCAGGGCGCGGGCCTCGCGCAGCACCCTGGCACGCAGCTCGCGGGCGCCCGCCGGGTCGTGCTCGTCCATGGAGGGGTCGGGCGGGCGTACTTCCTTGAGCGCGACCTCGCGGTGCAGGGCCACGTCCCAGGCCCGCCACACCAGGCCCATGCCCCCGCCACCGAGCCGCTCCGTGAGCTCGAAGCGGCCGTCGATCACCCGTTTGTGCATGCAGAGCAGCGTAGGGCCGACCCGCGGCCCGCGCCATGGGACCCCGGCAGTACGGGCCTCACGCGCTGGTCGCCAGCGACCCCGCTTCGACGCCGTACCGGAAGGGCAGGCCCTGGGCGTACCTGGACAGCTCGTCCAGCGCCTGGTGGGCGAGGCGGGACAGCTCGCCGCCGAGCGAACCGGCGATGTGCGGGGTGAGCAGGACGTTCGGGAGGTCGAAGAGGGGCGAGTCGGCGGGCAGCGGGTCGGGCTCGGTCACGTCGATCACCGCGTACAGCCGCCCGCCGGCCAGCTCGGCGACGAGCGCGTCCTGGTCGACGAGCGCGCCTCTGGCCGTGTTGATCAGCGTGGCGCCGTCGCGCATGCGGGCGAGGCGGGCCGCGTCGATGAGGTGCCTGGTCTCCGGGAGCGAGGGCGCGTGCAGGCTGACCACGTCGCTCCGCTCGATCAGCTCGTCGAGCCCGACGTGCGGCACGCCCAGGTCCTCCGTCAGGTACGGGTCCGCGACGAGCACGTCGAGCTCGAACGGCCGCAGCAGCTCGATCACCCGGCGGCCGATCCTGGAGGCCCCGACGATGCCGACCGTGCGCCGGTAGTTGCCGAACCCGGGGAAGCGGGTGTCCGCGTCGATCCGCGCCCGCTGCTCGCGGTAGAGCGCGGCGATGTCGAGCACGCGCTTGTTGGCGAACAGGATCGAGGCCAGCGTGAACTCGGCCACCGGCTCGGCGTTGGCCGCCGCGGCGGACGACACCACGATGCCGCGCTCCCAGCACGCCTCGGTGACGTGGTGCTTCACGGTGCCGGCGGCGTGCACGATCGCGCGCAGCCGGGGCGCCCTGGCCAGCACGTCGCCGGTGATGGGCGGGCACCACCAGCTCGTGTAGAGCACCTCGGCGCCGGCCAGCGCCTCGGCCACGGCCGGATCGGCGAAGTCCTCGGCCACCAGGCCGGGGTCCACATCGGCGATGTCGACCAGGCGGTCGCGCACCTCGCCGGTGACGAGCCGGGCCGCCACCGGCCGTCCCATGGCCAGCAGCGTCTTCGTTCGTGACTCGCTCATATCGCTCTCCCCGCAATCAATACGATCGAATTGATCATAACGAAGGGGGTGCGGACGACTCCCGGGGCCTGAGCTCGGGCAGCAGCGCCACGTGGCGGCCGACCGGGGCGGCGCCCGCGGTCAGGCGGGCGACCAGCAGCTCGACCGCGCAGCGCCCGACCTCCTCCTTCGGCGGCGCCACGGCGGTGAGCGAGGGCGAGGAGAACGCGGCCACCTCGTCGTCGTAGGCGACCAGCGACACCTCCCCCGGGATGTCCACGCCCGCCGCGACCAGGTGCCTGACCAGCGTGAGCGCGTCCTCGTCGTTGTGCACGAGCAGGCCCGTCACGCCCCGGTCGCGCACCAGGCGCAGCACGCCCGCCACCAGCTCGTCGGCGCGGTCGCGCTCGACGACGACCTGCGCGGGGGTGTCCAGGCCCAGTGCCGAGGCGCCCGCCAGCAGGCCCGCCCGGATCCCCGGCATGGTCGGGCTGGGGCAGGCGACGAGAGCGAGCCCGCGGTGGCCCAGCTCGGCCAGGTGGCGCACGGCGAGGTAGGCGCCGTGGGCGTGGTCGGAGGCGACGGCGTCGAGCGTGGCGGCCGGGCTCGCCGGCTCGGCCCGGCGCTCCACCAGCACGGCCGGGACGCTCAGCCCGGCCAGCCACTCCACGTGGGAGTCGTCGGGCTGCCTGCTCGGGGTGAGCAGCAGGCCGTCGACGCCGCCCTCGACGAGCTGGCGCACCTGGGCGCGGTCCTCGGCGTCCTCGTACCGGGAGATGCCGAGCACGAGGCGCGCCCCCGCCCTGGCGGCCTGCTCCTGGGCGCCCTTGATCACGGCCGGGTAGTAGTAGCGCGCGGTCGGGACCAGCATGCCGACGGTCAGCCCGCCGGCCCGCCGGGCGGGGGCCTCGGCGGGCAGCGTGACGCCGCCGTGCACCCTGGTGAGCAGGCCCTGGGCGGCCAGCTGCTCGACGTCCCTGCGCAGGGTGACGGCGGAGACGCCCAGCGCCTCGGCCAGGTCGGCCACCCGGGCCGAACCGCGCTCGCGGACCTGGCGGAGGATGAGCCGGTGGCGCTGCTCGACGGACATGCCCTCGATCCTATGTCTTTCGAATGATCGTTTGGATTTCATTCGATCAATCGCGATCGAGGACTGGAATCGACCTCGTTAGCCCCTACCTTTGACCCCATGGATCCCTTCATCAGCCGCAGGGCGCTCAACCGGGCCACGCTCGACCGCCAGCACCTGCTGCGCCGCACCGACAATTCCGTGGTCGAGGTCGTGGAGCGCCTCGGTGGGCTCCAGGCGCAGACCCCGCACACCTGGTACACGGGCCTGTGGAACCGGGTGGAGGGCTTCAAACCCGCCGACGCCGCCGACCTGCTGCTCTCGCGCGAGCTCGTACGCATCGCGCTGCAGCGCGGCACGATCCACCTCGTCTCCGCCCGCGACTGCCTGGCCATCCGGCCGCTGCTGCAGCCCGCCCTCGGGCGCATGACCAAGTCGACGTTCGGCAAGCGGTGGCAAGGGGTCGACCTGGACGAGCTGGCGGCGGTCGGGCGGGCGCTGGTGGAGGAGCGGCCCATGACGTTCGCCGAGCTGGGCCGGAAACTGGCCGAGCGGTGGCCGTCGAACGATCCGCACGCGCTCGGCCAGGGCGTGCGGTGGCTGGTGCCGCTCGTCCAGGTGCCGCCCCGGGGCCTGTGGGGCAAGAGCGGGCCCATCGCGCACACGAGCGCCGAGTCCTGGCTGGGCTTCGAGGTGGCGCCGATGACGCCGGCCGAGCTGGTGCGGCGCTATCTCGCGGCGTTCGGGCCCGCGTCGGTGATGGACGTGCAGACGTGGTCGGGGCTGACGCGGCTGGGCGAGGTGGTGGACTCGCTCGACCTGGTCCGCTTCAGGGACGAGGCCGGCCGCACCCTCTACGACCTGCCCGACGCCGTACGGCCCGGCGAGGACACCCCGGCGCCGGTGCGGCTGATGTACGACTTCGACAACCTGTTCCTGTCCTACGCCGATCGCTCCCGGGCTATCTCCGACACCGGAGCGACCGCCCTCCAGGGCTTCATGGGCACGAACGTGGTGCCGCGCGTCATCCTGGTGGACGGTTTCACCGCCGGGGACTGGACGGTCGCCCGTGCCAAGGGCACCTCCACGCTCACCATCCACCAGTGGACGCCGATCCCGGTGCTGGATGAGGTCGAGGAGGAGGCGCGGAAGCTGCTGGAGTTCCTGGCCCCGGGCGACAAACACGAAATCTCGGTCTCCAACGGGCCTTCCATTCCCGGACACTAGGCTGCAGCCATGCACAAACCGGTGACCGACCTTGTGACCTTCGGCGAGACCATGGCGCTGTTCGCCGCCCGCCGTACCGGGCCGCTGCGCTTCGCCCGCGACTTCGATCTGGGCCTCGGCGGCGCCGAGTCGAACGTCGCCATCGGCGTGGCCCGGCTCGGGCACAGCGTGACGTGGGTCGGCAGGGTCGGCGCCGACGAGTTCGGCGACCTCATCCGGGCCACGCTGGCGGGCGAGGGTGTGGACGTGCGGGCCATCCCCGATCCCGGCGCGCCGACCGGGTTGATGATCAAGGGCAGGCGCACCGCCGACCTCATCGACGTGCGCTACTACCGCAAGGGCAGCGCCGGCTCGCGGCTGAGCGCCGCCGACCTCGACCCCGAGCTCATCAGGTCGGCCAGGGTGCTGCACGTCTCCGCGATCACGCCGGCGCTCTCGGAGTCCGCCCGCGAGGCCGTACGGCACGCCATCGCCGAGGCGCGGGCCGCCGGGGTGCTCGTCTCCCTGGACGTCAACTTCCGCAGGGCGCTCTGGACGCCCGAGGAGGCCGGGGCGTGGCTGCGTGAGACGGTCGCAGACGTGGACGTGCTGTTCGCGACCGAGGCCGAGGGCCGGCTGATCGCCGACGTGGACGGCCCCGACGAGCTGGCCAAGGCGCTGGCGGCGCTCGGTCCGCGGCACGTGCTGGTGAAGTTCGGCGCGAAGGGCGCGATGGAGCTGTCGGAGGGCGTCGTGTGGCGGGCGGATCCGTACCGGGTGACGGAGGTGGACTCCGTGGGAGCCGGGGACGCCTTCGCGGCCGGCTGGCTGGCCGACTGGCTGGCCGGGGCGGAGCCCGCCGAGCGGCTCAGCACGGCGTGCGCGGCGGGGGCGTTCGCGGTGACCTCCCAGGGCGACTGGGAGAGCCTCCCGCGGCGGGCCGACCTGAGCCTGCTGCGGCGGCCCGCCGACGGCGTGAACCGCTGATCGGGCACCCTGACCTTTACCTTTGGGCTCGTAAGAGAGACCCTCGAAGGTAGGGAGGTGGTCCTCCATGGAGTACAAACAGTGGAACATCCAGATCTGGATCAGTGAGGACGACGAGGACGCCGTGACCACGGCCACGGCGGTGCTGTTCACCGCGGACGGCAAACGTCACGAGAGCGTGGCGCACGCCCGACGCAATCCCACCGACCGGCCGGTGCCCGGGATCGGGGACGAGCTGGCCGCCGGGCGGGCCCTGTCCAACCTGGCCTCGAAGTTGATCGAGGACGGCGCGGACGACGTGGCCCAGCTGGCCGGCACGGCATAGTTCAGAGCAGCCCGGCGGCAGCCAGGAGCTTGCCGACCCGGCCGACCTCGTCGTCATTGAGCGGAATCTGCGGGAGCGCGGTGATCGGGCAGTCGATGACACCGCGTAGGTGAAGCGCGGCTTTGAAGGCTCCGAGGCCCGACGAGCTGCCGCCCATGCGTGAGCCGCCTACACGGACTATCTCGAACAGCCTGACCAGGCGCTCCTGCTCCGCTCTCGCCGCCTGCCAGTCGCCCCGGGCGGCGCACCGGTAGAGCTCGACGTATCCCTGCGGGTCCACGTTGCCCAGCCCGGGCACCACGCCGTCCGCGCCCATCCACAGCGCCGAGTCCACGGTCACCTCGGACCCCGTGAGCACGCTGAACGGCGCCTCGCGGCCCAGGATGACCTGGCGCAGGCCACCGTCGTCGCCGCTGGAGTCCTTCACTCCGGCCAGCGCCCCCTCCGCGGCCAGCCCGAGCAGCAGTTCGGCGCTCAACTTGGTGTGCACGGAAACGGGCAGGTCGTACGCGTAGACCGGCAGCCCGCCCCGCGCGGCGACGGTCCGGAAGTGGGTGCGGATCTCGTCCGGATGGGTACGCGTGTAGAACGGCGCGGTCGCCACCAGCGCCGACACGCCCGCCTCGGCCGCGACCCGCGCGTGTTCGAGCACGCGTGGCGTCGTCATGTCGATCACCCCGGCCAGCACCGGCACCTGCCCGCCCACGTGGCCGACCACGGTGTCCAGCACCACCCGCCGCTGCGCGTCCGTCAGGTAGGCCACCTCCGACGACGACCCCAGCACGAACAGCGCGTCCACGCCCCCTGCCAGCAGGTGGTCGACCAGCCGGACCAGCGAGGCGGCGTCCACCTCGCAGTCAGGGGTCAAGGGGGTGCAAACCGGAGGAATGACACCGGTCAAAGTCATACGCGCTCCTGGATCAGCTCGACATCGGTGGCTCCCGCCGCCACCGGGTGGTGGCAGTGGAAGAGGTGGTCGCCTTCGGCCCGCGCCGCGGGCCAGTCCTCGGCACAGAGGCGGTCTGCCCGCCAGCACCGGGTGCGGAACGGGCAGCCGCTCGGCGGCCTGGTGGCGGAGGGCACCACGCCCACGAGCGGGATCGGGTTGATGGGCGAGATCAGGCCCGGGGTCGCGGAGAACAGGGCCCGCGTGTACGGGTGGCGGGCGCCCATCGGCACGGCCCGCGCGGGCGCCTGCTCGACGATCCTGCCGAGGTACATGGTGACCACGCGGTCGCTCATCCTGCGTACCGTCTGGATGTCGTGCGAGACGAACACCAGCGCGAGCCCGAGCCGTTCCTTCAGGTCGAGCAGCAGGTTGAGGATCTGGGCGCGGACCGACACGTCGAGCGCGCTGGTGGGCTCGTCGGCCACGACCAGGTCGGGTTCGAGCGCGAGCGCCCGGGCCACGGCCACGCGCTGGCGTTGACCGCCGGAGAGCTGGCCGGGCAGCGCGTCGGCGGCGCCGGCGGGCAGGCCCACCAGGTCGAGCAGCTCGCGTACGCGGGCGTCGCGCTGGGCGGGGGTGCCGCGGCGGTGCACGTTGAGCGGGTCGCGCAGCACCTGCCTGACGGGCAGGCGCCGGTTGAGCGCCGTGGACGGGTCCTGGAAGATCATCCCGACGCTGGAGCCGATCAGCGCGCGCCGCTCGCCCTCCTTCAGCGCCCACAGGTCCTTGCCGCGGAAGGCCACGCTGCCCCGGGTGGGCCGTTGCAGGCCGACCAGCACCCTGGCCAGGGTGGACTTGCCGCAGCCCGACTCCCCCACGACCCCGACCGTCTCGCCGGGGCTCACCGTGAGGTCGGCCGCGGTCAGCGCGTGGACGCGGTCCCGGGAGAACAGGCCGCCCGAGCGGGCCTTGTGCACGACGTGCACGTCCTTCAGCTCAAGCATGCTGCTCACTCCCTACGAGCGCCGGATGATGGCAGGCCACCGCGTGCGTGGTGTCCCCCGTCAGCACCGGAGCCTCGGTACGGCACACGTCCGTGGCCATGGGGCACCGGTCGGCGAAGCGGCAGCCGGCCGGGAAGTCGGCCGGGGCTGGCACCACGCCGGGGATCTGCGTGAGCCGCTCGGCGCCCGACTCCAGCGACAGGACCGAACCCAGCAGGCCGCGGGCGTAGTGGTGGGCGGGCGCGCCGACCAGGGTCGCCGTGGCGCCGGTCTCGACGATCTGGCCTCCGTACATGACGACCACGCGGTCGGTGACGTCGGCGACCAGCGCGAGGTCGTGCGAGACGAGGATCAGCGCGAACCCCAGCTCCTCGCGCAGCTTCAGCAGCAGCTCGATGACCTGCGCCTGGACGGTGACGTCGAGTGCGGTGGTGGGCTCGTCGGCGACGATCAGCTTCGGGTCGCGCGACAGCGCCATCGCGATCAGCACCCGCTGCCGCTGCCCGCCCGACAGCTCGTGCGGGTAGGAGGACAGGGTGCGGCGGGCGTCGAGGCCGACGAGTTCGAGCAGCTCGGCGGGGGTACGCCGGCCGCCGCGCCGGGTGAGCTGCCTGAGCTGGGCCTTGATGGTCATGGCCGGGTTCAGGGAGGAGAGGGCGTCCTGGTAGATCATCGCCATCTCGTGGCCGAGCAGGCGGCGGCGGGCGCGGCGCGACTCCGAGAGCAGCTCGCGCTGGTCGAAGCGGACGTGGCCGCTGACGCGGGCGTTGCGCGGCTGCAGGCCCATGATGGTCAGCGCGGTCAGCGACTTTCCGCAGCCCGACTCGCCGACCAGGCCGAGCACCTCCCCGGGACGCACCTCGAAGCCGATGCCGTCCACGATGTCCACACCGTCCGCGAACCCGATCCGCAGCCGTTCCACCGCGAGGACCGGCGGCCCCTGCGGCAGCGGGCGGGCGCGTTCGGCCAGCCTGCGGGCGGCCTCGGCCAGCCCGGGCAGCTCGACGACCTCGCCGGAGCCGGGCCTGGCCCGCTCGAACGCGTCGTCCTTCTTCGGGGGGACGGCCCTGCGGGCGGCGGGCGCGGCCCAGGCGTCGGAGATGCCCTCCGAGAGGATGTTGAGCGCGAGCACGGTCAGCAGGATCAGCAGGCCGGGGAAGACCGTGGCCCACCAGCCGCCGAGCAGCACCATGTTCTTGCCGTCGGCGATGACGCTGCCCCAGGAGGGGTTCGGCGGGCGCACGCCGGCGCCGATGAACGACAGCGACGCCTCGAACACGATCGCGTCGGCCACCATCACCGTGCAGAAGACGAGGACCGGCGCGGCGCAGTTGATCGCGACGTGCTTGACGACGATGTACGGCGTGCGCGCCCCGATGATCCGCTCGGCCGCCACGTAGTCCTCGCCGTACTGGGCGATCACGTTGGCCCGCACGACCCTGGCCACGGACGGCATGTAGAGGAAGGCCATGGCCATGACCAGCACCGGGATGCCGCCGCCGAACACCGCCACCAGCACGGCCGCCAGCGCGATGCCGGGGAAGGCCATGACGACGTCGAGCAGGCGCATGATGGTCTCGTCCACGGCCCTGCGCGAGGTGGCCGCGATCGCGCCGACGACCGCCCCGGCCACCAGGGCGAGCCCGGTCGCGCCGAGGCCGATGATCAGCGACCAGCGTGCCCCGTACAGGAGCCTGGACAGGATGTCGCGGTTGGCGCTGTCGAGGCCCATCCAGTGCGCGACCGACGGGCCGCCGCCCGTGGCCTCCTGGAAGTACGGCGAGTGCGGCGCGATCCACGGCGCGAGCAGCGCGGCCAGCACGACCACGGCCACGATGCCGACCGCCAGCCACGACAGGGGGTTGAGGCGGCGCAGGCCCACGCCCGGCCCCTTTTTCGGCACGGAGAGCCGTTCCGTCAGTCCACGTCTCATGCGGCGCTCCTGAGGCGGGGGTTGACCAGCAGGTAGAGGATGTCCACGACCAGGTTGACGACCATGAAGCCGACCGCGATGGTCAGCACCACGCCCTGGACGACGGCCGGGTCACCGTCGCGCACGGCGTTGATCATGAGCTGGCCCATGCCGGGCAGGCCGTAGATGGTCTCGATGACCACGGTGCCGCCGATCAGGTAGCCGATGCGCAGGCCGAGCACGGTCAGCGGGGTGATCAGGGCGTTGCGCAGCACGTTCCGGCCGACGACCACGATCGGCGGCAGGCCGCTGCCGATCGCGGTGCGCACGTAGTCGCGGTCCAGCTCCTCCACCATCGACGTGCGGATGATGCGGGTGAGCTGGGCGGCGATCGGCAGCGACAACGACAGGGCGGGCAGCGTCATCGACTGCAGCCAGCCCGCCGTGGAGTCGGCCGGGTTGATGTAGCCGCCCGTCGGGAACAGGCCCTCGCCGACGGCCAGGTACTGGATCATCAGCAGCGCCAGCCAGAACGGCGGCGCCGCGACCCCGACCAGCGACACCACGCGGATCACCTGGTCCGGCCAGCGGTCGCGGAACAGCGCCGCGGTGACGCCGAACACCAGCGACAGCACCACCGCGACGGCCAGGCCCAGGAACGTGAGCTGCAGGGTCAGCGGCAGGGCGGTCGTGATGGACTCCACCACCGGCTTCTTGGTGAGCACGCTGGTGCCCATGTCGCCCTGGGCCAGGTCCGCGACGAAGCGGACATAGCGCAGGGGCAACGGGTCCAGCAGGCCGTTCTCGAGCTGGAACTGGTGGATCTGCTCGGGGGTCGGGTTCGCACCCTGGAAGTACGCGTACTCCGGCTTGCTGTTGGAGAAGCGCATCACGATGAAGACGAACGCGACCACGCCGAGCAGCAGCGGGATCAGCATGAGGAGCCGCCGGAGCAGCATCCTGGCGACGAGCGTCATGTCCTCTTGGCCTGCAGCAGGTTGATGCCGGGGTAGGGCTGGGCGCGGATGCCGGACAGCTTCTTCGGGTCCCAGGCGGTCATCAGCTCGTTGTGGACGACGGGGTAGAGGATGGCCTGCTCAGCCACAAAGTCCAGATATTTGTGGATAAGTTCGGTCCGCTGGGCCTGGTCGGTTTCCTTGCTGGCCTCGTCCATCATCGCGAACAGCTTCTTGGCGTCCGCGGTGCCGTCCCAGTGGCTGTACTTCATCCACAGGCCGCCGGGCACGTAGTTGTAGTGCAGGATCAGGTCGGCGTCCATGCCGAACTGGTTGGGGTTTGAGGCGGCGGCGACCACCTGGTAGTCCTGGAACTGGTCCATCTTGGTGAACAGCGCGGCCGTGTCCTGCGGCTCCAGCGTGGTCTTGATGCCGATGGCCTCCCAGGAGGCGGCGATGGTGGGCAGGCAGTCGGCGATCCAGCTCACGTTCACGGCCATGAGGTTGATCGTGAGGTTGCTCACGCCGGCCTCTTTGAGGAGGGCCTTGGCCTTCTCGGGGTCGTAGTCGTACACGACCGAGGCCCGCTTGTAGGCGGGGTTGCCCTCGTTGAGGAAGGAGCTGGAGGCCGTCCCGTGGCCCTTGAGCGCCACGTCGATCATCTTCTGCTTGTCGATCGCGTAGTGCAGGGCCTGGCGCACCCGTACGTCGTCGAAGGGCTTGGCGCCCGTGTTGAACATCAGGAACATGTGGTTCATGCCCTTGCCGCCCTCGACCGTCAGGCCCTGCTGCTTGAGCTGGTCGACGTTGGCGTACGGGATGTTGTCGGCGATCTGCGCCTCGGCCGAGCCGCCGGAGATCTTGGCCACGCGGGCGGCGGCGTCCACGATCGTCAGCCAGTTCATCTTCTTGGCCGTGGCCGGGCGCGGGCCGTTGTAGCCGTCGAACGCCTCGAAGGAGGTGTTGGACTTGGGATTGTGCGCGGTCTGCTTGTACGGCCCCGACCCCACCGCCATGCCGCTCTTGGCCTTGTCCCACGCGCCCGCCTGGCTGAAGACGTGCTTGGGCATGATCTTGGCGATGGTCAGCCTGGGCGCGGCGTCGGGGAAGGGGAACTTGAAGACCAGCTCGACGTTCCTGTCGTCGACCTTCTTCACCTCCTGGAGCCAGGACTTGAAGAAGTTGCCGGTCAGGACGTTGTCGGGGCCCAGGATCCGCTCGAAGGTGAAGACGACGTCGTCGGCGGTGACCGGCTGGCCGTCGTGCCACTTGGCGCCGTCTCTGAGCGTGAACTTCCAGGAGGTCGCGTTCAGGTCGGCAGGCAGTGCACTGGCCAGGGCCGGGTACGGCTCGCGTGTGATCGGGTCGGTGTCGAGCAGCCCCTCGTAGATGTGGTTGATCCCCGCCATCGCGAACGCCGACGCGGTCTGCGTCGGGTCCCAGCTCTGGTCGTTGCCGTACCCGATGACGGCGGTGATCAGGTCCTTGTTGGATCCGGCGCCGACCGATCCGGTCGAGGCCGGGCCGCCGGAACACGCGGAGAGCGTCGCCGCGACGAACGCCGCCGCACCCGTAGCCCCGCTGTAACGCAGGAAGTCGCGGCGGCTGAACTCAGAGCTCACGGAATTCCTCCTGGGACGTAGCACGTGGGACATCCCATGTCCTATCTTTGCCGTAACGTGGACGCTAGATGCTGCCCCGGCTTGAGGTCAACAGAAGATTTCCGGAATGTTACATACGATGAAAGGATCTTTCATGACCACAGTCCCGCGTCCGGCCCGGCCGAGCCGTGCCGTCGAGGCCCAGGAGGGCGTCAAGGACCTGATCGTCCGGCGTGGGCTGGTGGCGGGAGACCCCCTGCCGACCGAGTCGGAGCTCATGGAGGAGCTGCGGGTCAGCCGCAACTCGATCAGGGAGGCGCTCAAGGCCCTGCAGGCGGTCGGCATCGTGGACATCCGCCACGGCTTCGGCATGTTCGTGGGCCGGATGTCGCTGGCGGGGCTGGTGGACGAGCTGACCTTCCACAGCCGCATCACGCTGCAGAACGGCAAGAACCACCTGGCCAACCTGATCGAGATCCGCGAGATCCTGGAGAGCGGCCTCGTCGAGCGCCTCATCGAGCTGGGCCCCGAGGCCGACCTGACGCCGGTCGCCGACGTCATCGCCAGGATGGAGGCCGAGGCGCCGGCCGGGCCGGTCTCCCCCGAGACCGACCGCCTCTTCCACGACCTCCTCTACCGCCCGCTCGGCAACCCGCTGGTGAGCCAGCTCCTGGGGGCGTTCTGGGACGTCTACTACCAGTTGCGCGACGAGCTGGGCGCGCCCGACGAGCCGCCGGGCGACGTGGTCAGGCGCCATCGCGACATCTACACGGCCGTGCTGGCCGGCGACCGGGCCGCGGCCGTGGCCGCCGTACACGCCCATTTCGAGGGCGTGCGCAACCGCGTGGCCAGGATCGGCGGCTAGTACGCGCTGAGCCGCTCCACGCGGGGATGCCAGCGCGTGCGCCACTCCCCGAACCACCTGGCGAACCAGGGGTGAGCACCGGCCAGCGGCATGATGTAGGCCACGGTCTCCAGGTAGTAGCGCCGCTGGAACCGCCACGGCATCCGCTGCAGCTCCTGCACGTTGCTCACCCGGTCGGCCAGCTTCACGAACACCGCTTGCAGCGGCGCCTGCACGAGGGTGCTCAGGTAGTCGACCTTCGCGATCCCGCGGGGCTTGGTCACCCACCGTACGAGCTCGGCCACGCCGGCGCCGAACCTCCGCGCGACCTCCGCCTCGGTGCACGGCGTGTCCTCCAGCACGTCGTGCAGCACGATCGCCACGAGCACGTCCCGGTCGGTCAGCTCGGCGCCGACCACGGCCACCTCCAGCGCCTCGAGCAGATGCTCCAGGTACGGGCGCCCGGTCGGCCGCTGCTGCACCCCGTGCTGCGCACGGGCGAACGCCACCGCGTCGCGCAGGGATTCCGTGGTCCCCGGCGGGAGCGCCTCGCTCAGGGGGCGTTCCGCCTGCGCCCAGGACGACCAGCTCGTGAAGATCTCCATCCCGCTCCTCTCGACCCCGCGTGTCCTAGGCTGAGAATATGGCCGAGATCGCCGTCGCCGACGGCTCGTGGACGTTCAACGGCGAGTTCCTGCGCATTGTCCCCGGAAGCGACAAGGGCGTGCACGAGCTGCGCAGGACGCTGGGCGAGCTCGTGGTGCCGCTGGAGGCGATCGCGAGCATGACGTTCGAGCCGTCGCGCAAGGGCGGCCACGTGCGGATGCGGCTGCGCAAAGGGGCCGACCCGCTCTCCGACGCGGTGGCGGGGCTGCTCGGCCCGCCCGCCGACCCGTACCGGCTGGCCGTTCCCAAGAGCCGCGCCGGCGCGGCCGAATACTTCGCCGACGAGGTCCGCGACACCCTGCTCGTCTACCAGACGCCCACCGCCGCCTGCGACGACTACCTCCTGGCCGGGCCCGCCGTGCCCGTCTCGGCCACGGCGGGCGACGGCACCGCGCACTTCGACGGGGAGCGGGTGCGCCTGGAGTGGACCGGGTTCGCGAGCGCGGAGAAGGACAAGGCCGGACCGCAGGAGTTCCCGCTGTCGGACGTGGCCGGCGTCGAGTGGAAGCCGCAGTCCGGCATGGGCTACGGCACGCTGCGCTTCCGCGTCAAGGGCGAGGGCCCCGCGCAGCCGCCGCAGAAGGATCCCCACTGCGTGTCGTGGGGCATCCAGCGCTTCGGCGGGACCACCGCTCTGGTCGCCGCGGCCGTGCTGGCCCGGCTCCCGAGGGAGGCCGAGCTGCCGCCGCCTCCCCCGCCCGCGAACGACGACGTGCACGACGCGGTCCTGCGCCGCCTGGGGGAGCTCGGGGAGCTGCACCGGTCCGGGGTGCTGACCGACGAGGAGTTCACGGCGGCCAAGCAGGCCATGATCCGCCGCCTCCAGGAGACGTGACCCCGCCCGAACGGGGGAAAATATGGCCAGATGCCCAGGATGGAGAACCTAGCGTGACCCACGACGAAGAGAAACTCCTGCGCCGCGCCATCGAGCTGGCGGCGGAGGCCCGTGCCGGCGGCAACCCGCCGTTCGGCTCCCTGCTGGCGGGCCAGGACGGCTCGATCCTGGTCGAGGAGCGCAACAGCTCGCTCACCGACCACGACATCACCGCGCACCCGGAGCTGAAGCTGGCCCGCTGGGCCGCCCGCGAGCTCGACCCCTCGGCCGCGGCCACGACCACGATGTACACCAGCTGCCAGCCGTGCGGGATGTGCGCGGGGGCCATCGCCCGTTCGGGCCTCGGCCGCGTCGTCTACGCGCTGTCCGGCGAGCAGCTCAACGGCCTCAAGCCGCCGGGCAGCGCCTTCGTGGACCCGCCCGCCGAAGGCCCGGCCCTGTACGACGAGGCGCGCGTACCCGTTGAGGGCTACTACGTCTGACCCTTCCCGCGACGCGGGGCCTGCCGGGACGCGTCCGGCCTCCGAGGTGTGATCGGAGAGCAGGGCGCCCCGGCCGGTGCGCCTCAGAGGCCGCGCAGGCGGGCCACGCCGTCGCGGCGGGCCTGGTCGGCCACCGCCGCGGCGACCGCGGGCACCACCCGGGGGTCGAACGGCTCCGGGATGATCCGCTCCGCCGACAGCTCCTCCTCGATCACGCTGGAGAGGGCGTGCGCCGCGGCCATCTTCATGTTCTCGGTGATCTCCATGGCCCGCGCCGACAGGGCGCCCCTGAACACGCCGGGGAAGGCGAGCACGTTGTTGATCTGGTTGGGGAAGTCGCTGCGCCCGGTGGCCACGACGGCGGCGTGCTCCATCGCGATCCCCGGGTGGATCTCCGGCTCGGGGTTGGACAGGGCGAAGACGATGGAGCCCGGCGCCATCGACGCGATGGCCCGTTCGCTGATCGTCGAGCCCGACAGGCCGATGAAGACGTCCGCCCCAGCCAGGGCCTCCTCGGTCGTGCCGGTGTGGCCCGACTGGTTCGTGCAGGTCGCGATCAGGGCCTTGTACGTGTTGAGGTCGTCACGGCCCTGGTGGAGCACGCCTTTGCTGTCGGACACGATGACCTCGGCGATACCGGCCTTGAGCAGCATGCTCGTGACCGCGAGCCCGGAGGCGCCCGCGCCGGCCACGACGGCCCGCAGGTCCCACAGCCGCCGCCCGGTCAGCCGGGCCGCGTTGCGCAGCGCGGCCAGCACCACGATCGCCGTGCCGTGCTGGTCGTCGTGGAAGACCGGGATGTCCAGCCGCTCCCTGAGCCGGCGCTCCACCTCGAAGCAGCGCGGTGCGCTGATGTCCTCCAGGTTGATGCCGCCGAAGGACGGGGCCATGCGGGCGATCGTCTCCACCAGGTCGTCGACGTCGGTGCAGTCCAGGCAGATAGGCACCGAGTCCACGCCCCCGAACTGCTTGAACAGCAGCGACTTGCCCTCCATGACCGGCATGGCCGCGGTGGGGCCGATGTCGCCGAGCCCGAGCACGGCGGTGCCGTCGGTGACCACGGCGACCACGTTGGACCGCCAGGTGTAGTCGTCGGCCAGCTCCGGCCGCTCGGCGATGGCCGTGCACACGCGGGCCACCCCCGGCGTGTACGCGAGCGACAGGTCGTTGGCGTCGCGCACCGGCACCGAGGGGCGCGTCTCCAGCTTGCCGCCCTCGTGCAGGCGGAAGGCCGGGTCATGGTCGAGGAGCGTGGCGAGGCTGATGGCCGGCGCGGTGATTTCGGTCGTCATCCGGAGCCCCTAGAACCGCATCAGCCGGCCGGACGGGGTGCGCATGTCAGGCACCTCATTTCGCACCGTGGTACGCGCGGGGCGCGCCTTTTTGAGCTGTGCACGTTTCATGGCGTCCATCCCTTTCCGCGACGATCGCTGTGATTAACAACACATCCCGAGTGTCACACGGGCGGCAATTCCCGGTCACCCCACGTGCCCCCTATATCGGGACCGCCCCCTGGTAAGAGGTACGAGGCAGTAGGGGTTGTCCGAGATAGGGGTCGGTCGGGAAATTCGAAGGACAGATACCTGCGAAAGGACAACGATGACGGTCCTGACCGCTTTTCCCACGGAAGCACCACTCGATCCGCGGACGCCATCGGCACGCCTCTCGCGGCTCCTGGATCCCGGTTCCCTGGTGCCGATGCCCGGCGACGACGAGAGCGGCGTGCAGACCGTACACGGTCTGATCGACGGCTCTCCGGTCATCGCCTACTGCACGGACGCGACGCGCATGGGCGGCGCGCTGGGCTGGGCAGGCGCGAATCGCATCGTCGAGGCCATCCAGCTGGCCGTCCGCCGGCGCTGCCCGGTGATCGGCCTGTGGCACTCCGGCGGCGCCCGGCTGGCGGACGGCGTGGAGTCGATGGACGGCGTCGGACGCATGTTCGCCGCCATGACCTCGGCCTCCGGCCTGATCCCGCAGATCTCGGTCGTCCTCGGACCGGCCGCGGGCGCGGCCGCCTACGGGCCCGCGCTGACCGACGTGATCATCATGTCGGACGTCGCGCGGGTCTTCATCACCGGGCCCGACGTCGTCCGCAGCGTCACCGGCGAGGAGATCGACATGGCGGGCCTGGGCGGCCCGGAGGCGCACGGCCCCAAATCGGGGGTCGCGCACATCACGGTCGACTCCGAGCAGGCGGCCTACGACCGGGCCCGCCTGCTGACGGGGTTCTTCACCCACCCCGGCCGGTTCGACTTCGCCGCGCTGAGCGAGCCGCGCGACCTGCGGGCCCTCCTCCCCGAGCAGCCGCGCCGCGCCTATGACGTCCGGCCGGTCCTCCGCGAGCTCCTTGACCCGGAGTTCCTGGAGTTCCAGCCGCGCTGGGCCCCCAACATGGTGGTCGGACTCGGCCGGCTGGGCGGGCGGGCCGTGGGCGTGATCGCCAACAACCCGCTGCGCAAGGGCGGCTGCCTCGACTCGCTCTCGGCGGAGAAGGCCTCGCGTTTCGTGCGGATGTGCGACTCGCTCGGCGTCCCGCTCGTGGTCGTGGTCGATGTGCCCGGCTACCTGCCCGGCGTCCAGCAGGAGTGGGGCGGCGTGGTCAGGCGGGGCGCCAAGCTCCTGCACGCCTTCGCCGAGTCGGTCGTCCCGCGCGTCACGCTCATCACCCGCAAGTCGTACGGCGGCGCCTACATCGCCATGAACTCCAGGTCGCTGGGCGCGACCGCGGTGTACGCCTGGCCCGACGCGGAGGTGGCGGTCATGGGGGCCGAGGCGGCGGTCGGCATCCTGCACCGCAAGCGACTGGCCGCGGTGCCCGAGTCCGAGCAGGCGGACCTGCACGCGCGACTGGTGGAAGAGCATCGGCGGACGGCCGGCGGAGTCGAGCGGGCGATGTCGCTCGGCGTGGTCGACGCGGTCGTCTCGCCTCTCGAGACCCGGCTCCGGCTGGCGGAAGCACTGGCATCGGCACCGCAGGCCCGCGGCTGCCACTCCAACATCCCGCTCTGAATCGAGGAGAGCATGTCCAACATCAAGGTGATGCTCGTCGGCGGACCGAACCACCTGCCGGCCGAGCAGCGGATCGTGACCCTCGCGAAATTCTGCGAGAAGATCAAACTGCCTTTCGGCAGCGGGTACGAGCACTTTCTCCACAAAGGCGAGCGCACCCACGTCGACGGGCAGGAGGTGCCCGCCTATCACTGGATCATGCGGACGGCCATTGCCGAGTGACCGGTGACCGCCTAAGGGTTCGCTAGGGGTGGGATAACAGCCGGACCGGCGATTCAATATGAGTAGTCGGGTTTTGACGGATGTTTATCCCGCCGGAGAGGTGAGGCATTGAACTAGACGGCACTTCCCCTTTTGCCAAGCCCCAGCAGAACGAGAGCCACCGCCCATCATGAAATGGGCGGTGGCTCTCGTCGTTTTTTCAGAAAAAGCCCCCGGAAAACGCCGCGGCGGCCGCCGGCGTGTCCTCCGGCATCAGCTGGCGTTCGCGAGCGGGACCTGCGTCCGGCCGCTCCGCCTGGCGGCCGAGCCGACCGCGGCCAGGGTCGCGTCGACCACGTTGGTGTCGACGCCCACGCCCCAGACCGTCATGCCGTCCACCTTGCATTCGGCGTAGACCGTCGTCTTCATGCTCGTGACACGCTCGGTGCCGTCGGCCCGGTGCACCGCCCGCACGTCGACGCCCCAGGGCGCCATCGTGGCCCCGATGGCCCTGACGGTCTGCTCCTGCTGGCCGTCCATGTGGAGCGTCGCGGTGATCCGGTCGTCCCGCCGCAGCGGGTCGGTCCGGACCTGGCCGGCGAGGTACTCCTGCTCGAACAGCGCCCAGATCTCCTCGGGCGTCAGCTCGCTGCCCCGTGCCTCCGCCCGGGCCTGGACCAGCCCGGCGAACTCCCGCTGCAGCTCGCGGGGCAGCCGCATCCCGTGCCAGGCGCTCATGACGTACGCGATGCCGCCCTTGCCCGACTGGCTGTTGATCCGCACGATCGCCTCGTACGTGCGCCCGACGTCCTTGGGGTCCACCGGCAGGTACGGCATGCTCCACGGCATCTCGTCGACGCCGGCCCCGCTCTCGCCGGCGGCCCGCTCCAGGTCGTCGAAGCCCTTCTTGATCGCGTCCTGGTGCGAGCCGGAGAAGGCGGTGTACACCAGCTCGCCGCCGTACGGGTGCCGGGGGTGCACGGGAATCTCGTTGCAGAGCTCGACCGTGTCGCGGATCCGGTCGATGTCGGAGAAGTCGATCCCCGGGTCCACGCCGTGGGTGAACATGTTCATGCCGAGCGTCACCAGGCAGACGTTGCCCGCCCGCTCGCCGTTGCCGAACAGGCACCCCTCGATGCGCTCGGCCCCGGCCAGCAGCGCCAGCTCGGACGCGGCCACCCCCGTGCCGCGGTCGTTGTGCGGGTGGATGGACAGGCAGACGTGCTCCCTGCGGGAGAGGTTGCGGTCCAGCCATTCGATCTGGTCGGCGAACACCGAGGGCAGGGACCGCTCGACGGTGGTGGGGAAGTTCAGGATGATCGGGCGGCCGGGGCCGGTCTCCCACACGTCCATGACCGCCTCGCAGACCTCCAGGGCGAAGTCCGCCTCGGTCTCGTTGAACAGCTCGGGCGAGTACTGGTAGCGCAGGTCGCAGTCCGCCAGGTCCCGCTCCGCGTACTTCATCATCAACCGGGTGCCGTGCACGGCCAGGTCCTTGCACTGGGCGCGGTCCATGTTGAACACCACCCGCCGGAACAGCGGCGCGGTCGCGTTGTAGAGGTGGAACGTGGCGCGAGGGGCGCCGGCCAGCGCGGTGACCGAGCGCTCGATCAGCTCGTCCCGCGCCGGTACGAGCACCGAGATCCATACGTCGTCCGGGATGCGGTCCTGCTCGATGAGCATCCGGACGAAGTCGTAGTCGTCCTGGCTGGCCACCGGGAATCCGACTTCGATCTCCTTGTAGCCGATGTCGACGAGCAGCTCGAACATGCGCAGCTTCCGCGCCGGCGACATCGGGTTGGCCAGCGACTGGTTTCCGTCGCGGAGGTCCGTCGACAGCCAGCGGGGCGCCGCCACGATCCTCTTGTCCGGCCAGGTCCGGTCGGCCAGTGCCAGCGGGGTGAAGTTCGAGTAGCGCTCGACGGGGCGGGTCGGGGCCATCGTGAATCTCCTTCGCAGGTCTTTTGGTGTGGCTCTAGGAGATCTCCGGACTCAACGTACAGTCGGCGACAGGCCCCGCAACAGGTCGAGGATCATGAGAGTGCCGGTCCTGACCAAGGGATCCGGCGGGGGTATCGAGAGTGCGCGCCCCCGGTATCTTTCGACGCACCCCCCTTCTCGGGCCCCTGCCGGCCCTTCACACTCCGATCATGGCGACTATCGAACCGGCGCTCCGGCGAGGCCGTCTGTGCTTCGCGGAAGCGCGGCCTACAGTGCAGGTCATCTTCTTGCTGCGCTTCCTCACCGGCACGGCGCTGTGCGCCTCGGTCGCCGGCGACGACGGCCACCTGGGCAGAACGGCCTGGGGCGCCGCGGCATGGGTGATGATGATCTTCGCCGTCTACCTCTTCAACGGCGTCATGGACGTGCCGGAGGACCGGCTCAACGGCTCACGCAGGCCCATCGTCCGTGGCGACCTGCCGCCGGGATTCGCCCGAGCGGTCGCGATCGGGTCGGCCCTGCTGTCGCTCGCGGCCGGCTTCGCGCTCTCCCCGCTCATGGGCGGCATGCTCGCCGTCGTGCTGGCGCTCGGCTACCTCTACTCGGGCCCGCCGTTCCCGCTCAAGCGCAGCTCCGGCGGCACGGTCCTGACGGGAGGCCTGGCCACCCTGCTCACCTACTACGGGGGCGCCTTCTCCTACGCGAGCGAGATCAGGAGCTCGCTGATGCTGGTCGTCTTCGTGCTCGCCGCGTCGCTGTGGACCGCTCTCGTGGGCTCGACGACCAAGGATCTGCCGGACATCGAGGGCGACGCCCGCGCCGGGCGGATGACCTTCGCGGTCATGCACGGCGAGCGCGTCCTGCGGCTGGCGATCTGCTGCACGGCGATCGGGCTGGCGCTGGCGTTCGGCGCGACCGTCCTGCTGCTGCGACTCCCGCTGTGGCCGTCCGCGCTCGCCATGATCGGCGGGGCGCTGGTCATCACGGTCCTGTGCTTCAAGGGCCGCCGCCGCGAGCCGTACGGCGCCTTCATGGCCACCCAGTACGCCCTGCACGGCCTGGCGATCCTGCCGCTCTTCCTCATCTGACAGGCGGACCGGCAGATCAGGGCGCGCAGTCCGCGCCGGTCGAGCCGGGCGGGAAGGCCTCCTCCAGCCGCCGGCACACCGCCTCGGTCAGCCGGAGCCTGACCGAGCCCACGTTCATCTCCAGGTGGACCGGGTCGCGCGTGCTGGGCACCGGCACCACGTCCGGCCCCCGCGACAGCAGCCAGGCCAGGGCCAGGCGGCCCGTGCTGACATCCATGTTCGCCGCCTCGGCCTGCACCCGCCGGAGCAGCTCGATGTTGCGCGGGAGGTTGTGCGGCGAGAACCGGGGATCCGCCCGGCGAGGGTCGGCCGGGTCGAGCCGCGAGGGCGACAGGCTCCGCCCGGTCAGGAAGCCGCGGCCCAGCGGCCGGCAGGCCAGCACGCCGATCCCGAGCTCGCGCGCCACCGGCAGCCGGTCGAGCTCGACCGCACGGTGCCACAGGGAGTATTCCATCGCCAGGGCGGCCATCGGGTGGACCGCGTGCGCCCGGCGGAGCTCGTCCCCCGTCACCCCCGACAGGCCGACGTGGCGGGCCTTGCCCGCGGTCACCAGGTCGGCCAGCTGGTGAGCGGTCTCCTCGACCGGCACGGACGGCTCCTCGGGGCGGGCTATGTAGAGGTCGACGTAGTCGACGCCCAGGCGCTTCAGCGAGGCGTCGCACGCCTGCGCCAGCTCGCCGCAGCCGGTGCCGCGCTGGACGGTCCGCGTCGCCAGCAGCACGTCGTCGCGCCAGGGCCGGACGGCCTCGCCGACGAGCCGCTCGACCTCGCCGTCGGCGTGGTCGTCGGACATGTCGAGCAGCGTCACGCCCACGTCGAGAACGTAGTGGATCAACGCCAGGGACTCCGCGCGATCCACGTGGCCGTACACGCCTGAGAGGGCCAGACACCCGAAGCCCAGACACGAGGTGATCAGCCCCGCATCGCCCAGCCTTCTGCTGTCCACGACACTCCCCTCCATTTGACCGTCACGTTATACATACGATCGGCGGGCCGTGATTGTGCCACAACCCCTATCTCCCCTACGGGCAGGCGAATAAGGGGAGAATTTTTCCCGTTTATCCCGTATGACACAGAACGCAACGATCAGTTATACGTCTAGTTAATGGAGCTACCCACCACGCGGACTCCGCGTGGTGGGCAGGATTGGGAGGGTTACCGGACGGCCGGGCTCAGCTCCAGATCCGTGGGGAGATCGGAGCGCTGAGTGATTCCGAGCTTGCGATAGATGCGCGTCAAGTGCTGTTCCACCGTGCTCACCGTGATGAACAGCTTGGCCGCGATCTCGCGGTTGGTGTAGCCGACGGAGGCCAGGCCCGCGACCCGGCGCTCCGCGTCGCTGAGGATCGCCACGACCTTGCTGATCTCGGCGTTCTGCCCGTCGCCGCCGGAGGAGCCGTCACCGGTCAGCGCCTGGCTGAGCGGCTGGGCGCCGCACTCCTGCGCGAGGATGCGCGTACGGCTGGCGATGATGCCCGCCCTGCGGAACTCCCCGACGCTGTGGAACGCCTCGGTGAGGTCGAACAGCGACCGGGCCAGCTCGTAGCGGTCGCCGCAGGCCTGCAGGCGGTCCGTGGACTGCCGCAGGAGCATGGGCCGGTGCCGGAGCTCGCTCGTGGCGGCCAGCAGGCGCAGCGCGATCCCCTGCGTGCGCGAGGCCATGGGGCCGCAGCGCGACAGCTGCTCCTCGACCAGGGCACGGGCCTCGTCGTGCTCACCCATCCGGATGAGCGCCTCCGCCGCGTCGGCACGCCAGGCGATGAAGCCTGGTGTGTCCATCTCCCACTCGCCCATGAGCTCGCCGCAGAAGCGGAAGTCCCGCAGTGCCGCCGCCGGATGGTCCACTGCCAGGTGGTAGCGCCCGCGGGCGTGCAGGTAGTGCAGCCCGAACCGGGTACGCAGCATGGCCTCCGGGACCGCGGTGTTGACCTGGGCGAGCGCCTGGTCGTACTGACCCATGGCCGTGCCGGCCAGCATCAGGTTGGCCAGCGGCGAACCCACGGTCACACCCCAGCTGGCCGGCGGGATGAGCTCCAGGGCCAGGCGCGCGGACGAGGCGGCGGTCTCCAGATCGCCGCGCCGCATGGCGATCTCAGCGCGGATCGCGGTGAGCCGGGCCCGGCGGGCCGGCGCGCTGCGAGACTGCGCCTCCTCGATGAAGGCGTCGCACCACGGCGCCGCCTTGTCCGGCCAGCCGCCGTAGGTGAGCGCGAGCAGCGAGCTCTCCACCGTGTCCATGGACATCTCGTCCAGGCGCGAGCTGTGCAGGATCCGCTCCACCGTGGTCGGGGTGCGCTCGCGGGGACCGCGGGTGAGCACCGAGGTCAGGGCGTTGATCGCCTCCAGCCGCCGGCTCACCCGCACCGGTAACACGGCCTCCTTGTTCTGCTCGGTGGTCGCCCTGTCGACGTGGGCCAGCAACGGCGGCGCCGAGGCGCGCAGCCACAACCGGGTGCCGACGAGCTCGGCCACGGTCTGCGGCTCGGTGTCGCCGCTCTCCTTCAGGTGTTCGAGCACCTGGCAGGCGTCGTCCACCTTGCCGTGCCACAGCAGCGCCCTGGCCAGGACGACCGCGTCGCTACCGCGCAGGGTGCCGTTGCGCAGGGCGTCGGTCAGCTCGGCGATGTGCTCGGCCGGGGTGCTGGGGTTGATGCGCCACTCCGCGCGCATCAGGAGCGTGGCGATGGTGGTACGCCGCCGCTCGTCGGTGCAGCAGCGCCAGGCGAGCTTGAGGTAGTCGACGGCCTCGTCCACGAACCCGTCGTCCAGCCGGTGCAGCGCCGCTGCCTCCAGCACGGGGACGGCCCACGGCAGGTCGGTGGCGTCGGCGCCGACCAGGTGCTCGGCTATCGCGAGATCGTCGGCCCCCTCCAGGTGCAGCAGCTCGGCGGCCCTGTGGTGCACGCTGCGCCGCATCTCGTCACCCAGCTCGGCCAGCACCGTCTGCCTGGCGATCTCGGCCCGGTAGTGGCCCGACTCCAGCAGCCCGGCGGTCTCCAGCCAGCGGGTGGCCTGGGCCACCGTCGTGCCGTCCGCGTCGACCAGGCGCTGCAGGAGCCCCTCGTCGTCCAGCACCGCGAGCCAGCCGGCGACCTGCAGGAGCTCGGGGTCGGCCCGGTGCAGGCAGGACAGCACGGCCTCGCCGTAGCGCTCGGCGGGGGCGCCGCCGCTCGTCCCGAAGTCCTCGACCAGGCCCCTGAGCAGGAGCGGGTTGCCGCCGCTCAGCGCGTACCAGTCCGGTGCCACGGCTTCGGCCGCCGCCTCTCCCAGGTGCTCGGCCGCCATGCCGGCCACCGCGTCGTACGACAGCGGCGCCAGCCTCACGGGCGTGCAGTGCGGCTGGCGCAGCATCTCGGTGGCGAAGAAGCCGTGGGTGTGCGGCCGGTAGTCGGCCTGGCCGAACACCGCCATGAGCGGGGAGTATCTGGCCCTGCGGACCAGGTAGGACAGGCAGAGCAGCGAGGCCCTGTCGGCGAGGTGGACGTCGTCGACGACGATCGCCAGCGGGTGGCGCTCGGCGAGCGAGAGCAGCACCGCGCACAGCGAGTGCACGATCTGGGCGTCCACCTGTTCAAAGCTCTCCCCCTTCGCGGGGGAGGCCATCTGCGCGCCCTCTCGCAGCAGGTCAGCCGCGAGCGCGCGTACGTCTTCCTGTAGTGGCGTGTTCTGGAAGAGCTGGCCGAGCACGCCCAGCGGCAGGTCGCTCTCCGCCCGGGTGGCGGATGCCACCAGCGGCAGCGCGCCACGCTCCAGAGCCTGCTCGGCGAAGGCGTGCAGGAGCTCGCTCTTGCCCGTCGCAACGACTCCCGTCACCATTGCGACCCGGCCCTTGCCGCCCACGGCCTCGGCGAGGAGACCTTGCATGGAGGCCATGGCGGTGTCTCTTTCGTACAGCCCCATGATGGACACCCCTTTTAGAAAGGCAATTTCCGGCCGGAAGGGGTTCTGAGGTCCAGGGAGCCATTTAGCTCTTTTTTCGGCTTCGATTTCACGATCCGTCGGACTTGCCGCATGACCCTCAACCTCTTCCGTACCCGGTTATGGGTTGACGGTCATCACGTTAGGTGTCAGTTCGGGGTGCCCACAATATGACTTATCCTTAATAACGCCCGCCGCTCCACACGGACCAGATCGTCTCCAACTTTCGGACCAGCGCGCGGTCCGAGTCGATCCGCCGGACGGTCACCTCGGTGCGGCACCAGGCCCTGCGCCGCCGTCCGGGGTCCCGCGGCGCAGGGGTGGGCGGCGGCCGCGGCCGTCCGGCAAAGCGCTTGAATCATTTATTACCCGCCAGTCAACATTAGCCGGGCAGGGCTAATGCGAGCCATGCTCATGTCGATCTCGGCCTTACCGACCGTCGCAGCTTCACATCTCACAAACAACCCCTATTGGACGGTGAGCACGAGATCGCCCTCGCCTCACCGGCCTCCGGAGCCCCGCCGAGCCGCCCCAAGACAGGGCACCCTAAGTCACGAAATATTGACATTCCCACGTCGCACGCGTTCTCACTGGTCACAGGGCTCGCGAGCTCGGGGCGCAGGCCCGCGGCGCATGGGGGCCTATGTTCATACAGTTGCCTACTCATCAGTGTTGACCCAAGATGTAAGCATTCGTGCATTTCCAAGGGGACGTGGTGGGAGAAATTGCGCAAAGGGGCCAGCAAGATGCCACGGGAACGGCGAATCTTATCGAGGAGTGTCGAGCCGACATACTGAGCAAGTACGAGCAGGGACTGGCCTCGATCGGCAGCGTACTGATCAGGGATCAGCACACGAAAGCCCAGGTCATGGCGAACGCGGGCGAGATCCTGACGGAGATGGCCGGCACGCTGCGGGCAGGCCACTTGCTCGACGATGAGACGTCCCGTTTCCTGTCCTGGGACATCGGCGTGGCCAGAGCGTCCGCCGGTATCCATCCGAGAGAATCCCTACTGGCCGCGTCGGTCTTCTTCCGCGCCGCCTTCACTACTCTCAGTCACCGCCTTCAGGACGACACGCAGGCTGCCCGGCTGCTCAGGCTCGTGGTGACGGCTCTGGAACAGAGCATCTCCCTGCGCATCAGAGAGGCTTCGAGCAGCTACACCGGGTTCTTGCTGAACCAGGTGACCGAGGCGCAGATGGCCGAGCGCCGCCGGATCGCCAGGGAGCTACACGACCGCATCGGCCACAGTCTCAGCGTCGCCCAGCGCCAGCTGGAGCTGTCGAACCTCTACCGGCCGACCGAGCCGGCCAAGGCGCTGGCCAAGCTGGAAATGGCGCAGCAGGCCATCCAGGAGACGATGTGCAGCCTGCGCCAGGTGACCTCCGACCTCCATCCTCCCGACGGGAGGACTCTCGAGAAGGGCCTGCTCGGCTACCTGGACGTGATCGGGACGGACGACGTGCAGGTCGAGCTCGTCGTCAACGGCGACCAGAGCTGGGCGCCCCCGATCGTCAGCGAGGAGTGCCTGCTCATCCTGCGCGAAGCGGCCCGCAACGCGCTCACCCATGGAGACCCTTCGACCATCTTCATCAGGATCGACGTCGCGCCGCACGAGCTGATCGCCTCCGTGATCGACGACGGCTGCGGCTTCGACCCGAACCAGCAGGCGCCCAAGGGCAGCCTGGGCCTGTCCTCCATCCGGGAACGCACCCAGCTGCTCGGCGGCACGGTCACCATCGCGAGCGAACCCGGCAAGGGGGCGAGGGTCGACCTCGCCGTGCCCATCCAGAGGCGACTCGATGATCAGGAGTGAGCAACCGACCACAGTGGCCATCGTGGACGACCACGCGCTCTTCCGCGAGGGACTCAGGGAGATCCTCGAATCCCAGGAAGGCCTGGTCGTGGTGGGCGAGGCCGGCACCTCCAGCGGCGCGCTCAGCATGGTGGCCGACAAGAAGCCGGACATTCTCCTGCTCGACGTGGAGATCCCCGGCGACTCCGCCACCGACACCGTGACGCGCCTGCGAAGCCAGTCGCCGAACACGCAGATCATCATCCTGAGCATGTACGACGGACCGCAGCTGCTGCACCGGCTCCTGGCCGCCGGCATCCGCGGATACCTGCTGAAGAGCGTCCACTGGCACGAGCTGGTGTCGGCCATCCGGAGCGTGCACGACGAACCGGAGCGTGTCGTGCTCGCTGTCTCCCGCGAGAGCCTCGCCCAGATGGAGAGCTCACCGTCCGAGGTGCTGACGAGCAAGGAGCGGGAGGTGCTCGAACTGGCCGCGCAGGCGCTCAGCAACCGGCAGATCGCCGCCCGCATCAACACCACGGAAGCCACGGTGAAGCGCCACCTGCGCAACATCTTCGTCAAGCTCGGCGCCGCCTCGCGCATCGACGCGGTCAACCGGGCGATCGACGCCTCACTGATCACACCATCACGGACACGATCCGACAACTAACCTTCAACCGCCATATATATGAATAAATCGGACCCCCTTCCCGGGGTAGGTTCACCCCGCAACCGTCTCCGGAGAGCCCGAGAAGAAGCGCCCGGACATTCTCTTCCGCGAAGGCCCTGCCTAGCGTGGAATTGTGAACACCAATGCATTTATCGGGAGCATCCTCCCGCCGTGGGTGGTGGCGGTCGACACGTTCGACGACCACGACGCGGTGCTCTTCCCTGGGGAAGAAGAGGTGATCAGCCGATCGGTGGAGAGCCGGCGCAAGGAGTTCGCCACGGCACGCATGTGCGCGAGGACCGCGATGGGGCTGCTCGGCCTGCCCGAGCAGCCCATCCTGCCGGGCGTGCGCGGTGAACCTCAGTGGCCGAAGGGCTTCGTGGGCAGCATCACCCACTGCGCCGGTTACCGCGGCGCCGTCGTCAGCCCCGGCACCGACACCATCACGATCGGCATCGACGCCGAGCCCAACCAGCCGCTGTCGTACGGCGTCCTGGAAGCGGTCTCCCTGGTGGAGGAGCGCAAGTCGCTGAGCGCGCTCGCCGCCGACTACCCGGACGTCGCATGGGACCGCCTGCTGTTCTCGGCGAAGGAGTCGGTCTACAAGGCCTGGTTCCCGCTGGCGAAGCGGTGGCTCGACTTCGAGGACGCGATCCTCACCTTCAACCCGGTGCAGGGGACGTTCTCCGCCCGGCTCCTGGTGACCGGGCCGCACGTGGAGGGCCGGCAGCTGATGGGCTTCTCCGGCACGTGGAAGGCCCAGGACGGTCTCATCGTCACCGCCATCGTCAAGGCCACCGGCTCCGCCACCCGCCGCCGCCCCGCGCTCAGGCGCCCCGCCGCCCAGCCCGTCAAGGCCTGACCCGGCCGGACGGCGCGGCACACGCCTGCCGCGCCCGACCTCGCACCTCCGGCCGGGGTACGGCGGCGCCGCGCCACGCGCGCCCGCCCCTCTCAGCGCGGCCCTTCCTCGCGCTCGTCCCTCTCAGCGCCCGCGCTCCCGCGCCTTCCCTCCCGGGTCCGCAAGGCGCGTGGACGGCTCCCGATCCGGAGCAGCCCCCGGCGGCGACGTGTGCGGAGCCACCGACGCAGAAAGCCCGGCACAGGTGCCGGGCATGCGATTGACGGTGGCGTTCAGATGACCCGCCACCGTCACGAGGGTTCGAGGTCAGTTGTCCCTGGCCGTCCAGCGGAACGTCTTCAGGCACAGCAGCAGCGCGCCCACGCACCAGGCGGCGAGCACGATGGCCGTCATCGGATGCTGCCACGAGCCGGAGGGCTCCAGTGCCGCCGCGTGTTCCGGCAGGAAGACAGAGCGCATGCCCTGGGTGATCCACTTGAGCGGGAACAGCGACGCGAAGAACTGCAGAATGCCCGGCACGTCGGAGAAGGGCATGAAGACGCCGGAGCAGAACTGCACGATGAGGAAGGGCAGCGTGATCACCGCGTTGGCCCCGCGCGTCGACTTCGGCAGGCTGCCGGCCGCGATGCCCAGGAGCGCGCAGGCCGTGCCGCCGAGAAGGAGCACCCACGTGAACGTCAGCCACCGGTCGAGCGAGGTGGGCACCTGGACGCCGAACAGCAGTGCTCCCACCGTGACCAATATGGCGACCTCGGCGATCATGCACACCAGGACCTGGATGACCTTGCCACCGAAATACGCCATCCGCGGCAGCGGCATGCCGTAGAGCCTCTTCAGGGTCCCGTCATGGCGTTCAAGGGCGATGTTGATGCCCAGGTTCTGGAAGGACGTGCCCATCACGCCGGCGCCGATCATGCCCGCCGTGAGGATCTGGGCGCCCGTGATCCCGGCGATGGCCGGTTTGTTGATCTGCATCGCGCCCAGCAGCATCAGCATGATCGCCGGGAGCGAGAAGATGACGATGAACTGGCTCTTGGTGCGGAAGAAGCTCCTGAGCTCCAACGCGCCGCGCTTGAACGCCAGGCTCCAGGCGCTGGGCAGGCCCGCCGAGCCCGCGGCGGGAATGCGGGTCGTCGGTCTCGACATCGTGGTTGTCACGGCTGGTCTCCGATCAGGCCGAGGTAGATGTCTTCGAGGGTCGGCCGGGTCACGGCCAGCTCCGGGATCTCCCCCTCGAACTGGCGGCCCAGCTCGGCGACGACCTGCGTGGGCGTCGCCGTCTTCACGCTGCGCTCCCCGTCCGGGCCGGTCCAGCTGACGGTGGCCATCGCCTGCGCGCGGCCGGCCAGCGTGGCCGGCTCTCCCAGCGCGACGACCCTGCCCCCCATGATCACTCCCACCCGGTCGGCCAGCGCCTCGGCCTCGTCCAGGTAGTGGGTGGTCAGCAGGATGGTGGTGCCCTCGTCGGCCAGTTGCGAGATCAGGTCCCAGAACTGGCGGCGCGCCATGGGGTCGAACCCCGTGGTGGGCTCGTCCAGGAAGACCAGCTCGGGATTGCCCACGACGCCGAGCGCCACGTCGACCCTGCGCCGCTGGCCGCCGGAGAGATGGCGGGTGCGGACGTCGGCCTTGTCGGTGAGCCCGACGAGCTCGATCACGTGGTCGGGGTCACGCGGGCTCGGGTAGTAGGTCGCGTAGTGATGCACCATCTCCCGGACGGTCATCTCCGCGGCGTCGGTGGCCGACTGCAGCACGATGCCGAGCCTGGCGCGCCAGGCCCGGCCGGCCTGGCCGGGGTCCTCGCCGAGCACGCTGATGTCGCCGGCGTCACGGCGGCGGTGCCCTTCGAGGATCTCAACAGTGGTCGTCTTGCCCGCGCCGTTGGGGCCGAGGAGCGCGAACACCTCACCCCTGGCGATGTCCAGGTCGACGCCGTCTATGGCGACCACGTCGCCATATCTCTTGCGCAGCTCACGTACGCGCACCGCTGTATCGCTCATACCCATCAGGGTTGGGGATCGGCTCCGCCGCCGACACCCCTATTTAGGGTTTCACCTGGTCATACGCCTAAGCCGCAGGTCGGACCCCAAATCAAGGAGCTGACCCCCTATCAACCGTTCGGAGGATGTCGAAAGTCGCGGCCACCGATGATTCTGTAAACATGACAGTCATCGAAATCGAGGGTATGAGTAAGAGCTACCGAGACAAGCAGGTTCTCGAGAGCGTATCCCTGAGGGTGGAAAAGGGCGAGATCTTCGGGATCGCCGGCCCCAACGGAGCGGGCAAGACCACGACCGTGGAGTGCATGGCGGGCCTGCGGCAGCGCGACGGCGGTGTGCTGCGCGTGCTGGGCCTCGACCCGCAGACCGACCGGAGCCGGCTCCTTCCGCGCATCGGCGTTCAGCTGCAGGAGGCGGCCCTGCCGGACGCGCTCAAGGTGGGCGAGGCGCTGAAGATGTATGCCTCCTTCTATGACAAGCCCGCCGACTGGAGGGCGCTCATGGACGAGTGGGGGCTGACCGAGCGGCAGCGCTCCAGCTTCAGGAGCCTGTCGGGCGGCTGGAAGCAGCGCCTGTTCATCGCGCTGGCCCTGGTCGGCAACCCGGAGGTCGTCTTCCTCGACGAGCTCACCACCGGCCTGGACCCCTCCGCGCGCCGCATGACGTGGGGCCTGGTCCGCGAGATCCGCGACCGCGGGGTGACTGTCGTGCTGGTCACCCACTTCATGGACGAGGCCCAGGCGCTGTGCGACCGCATGGCGATCATCGACCGGGGCCGCGTCATCACCCACGGCACCCCGGGCGAGCTGAAGGCCCAGGGCCGTACCGAATCGCTCGAGGACGCGTACTTCGCTCTGACGGGAGGGCAGGCGGCATGAGAGGCATCACTCAGGTCATCGCGGTCGAGCTCAAGCTGATCGCACGGGACCCGATGTCGGCGTTCTTCGCGCTGGCCTTCCCCGCGATCATGCTCTGCGTCAAGCTGCGCAACGGCGGCTCCCTTCCCAGCGGGCTGTCGCTGGCGGACGCCAACGTGCCGATGCTGACCACCTTCGTCATCGGCATGGCCGCGCTGGTCATCCTGCCGGCCACGGTCGCCCAGTACCGGGAGCGCCTGGTGCTGAAGCGGCTGCGGGCCACGCCGGCCTCGCCCGGCATGCTGTTCGGCGCCCAGTGGGTCGCTCACATGCTGCTGGCCGTGTTCGGCACGGCGCTGCTGGTTGCCATCGGCTTCTTCGTCTTCGGCGCCTCGGTCCCCGCCAACGTGGGCGGCGTGGTCGTGGCGTGGATCCTCGCCGCGCTGAGCCTCAGCGCCATCGGCTTCCTGCTCGGCGCCGTGGTGCCCTCCGGCCGCGGCGCGACCGTGATCGGGCTGAGCCTGTTCTTCCCGATGGTCTTCATCTCCGGCGCCGTTATCCCCCGCGAGAGCATGGGCGGTTCGATGCAGGCGATCGGTGACCTGACCCCCATGGCACCCGCCGTCCAGGCCATCCGCGCCGGCTGGGAGGGCAGCGCGATGTCCCCGATCTCGCTGGCCGTCATGCTCGCGATCTGCCTCGTCGCCGGCGGTGTCGCCATCAGGACCTTCCGGTGGTGAGCAGCGTCGACCGCGAAGGGCCGGGGCCGGTGGTCACCTCCACCGGCCCCGGCCCTTCACGATGGGACCGGGTCTGGCCCTACCTGCCTTACCTGTTCATCCTGCTCCCGACCGGTTTCTCCCTGCTGCAGAACTGGCGGGCGGACACGCTGGTCCTGGCGCTGTTCGCGATGGCCTGGCACTGGTTCATGGTCGGCGCGCACCCCGAGTGGATCAAGCACCACCTCGTCGCGCTCGCCTACTTCGCCGTCCTGCTCGCCGCCATCGGGGCGCTGGTCAGCATCGACTCGGTGTTCACGGTGGCCGGTCCGGCGGTGTTCATCCAGTCCTTCGCGCTGCTGCCCCGCTGGTGGGCCTACGCCGGGGTGGCCGCGACCGCGGGGGTGCTGGTCTCGATGCGGCCGGAGGCCGGGCGGAGCCCGGGCCAGATGCTCTTCTCGTTCCTGGTGGCCGCGCTGGTCGCCTCCGCGGTCGGCCTGGTCGTCCAGACCATCTCCGACCAGAACGAGAGCCGCAGGGTGATGATCGCGCAGCTCCAGGAGACCGGCGCGAGGCTGGCCGCCCTCGCGGCGGAGAACGCCAACCTGCAGGCCCAGCTGCTGAACAGGGCCCGCGAGGCCGGGATGCTCGGGGAGCGGCAGCGCCTGGCCAGGGAGATCCACGACACGATCGCGCAGGGCCTGACCGCCATCGTCACCCAGGTGGAGGCCGCCGAGGAGGCGCTCGACGACGTCAAGGCAGCTCGTGCCCGCCTTGACACGATTCGCACGCTGGCCAGGGACAGCCTGAAGGAGGCCCGCCGGTCGGTGCAGGCCCTGCGCCCCGCGCCGCTGGCAGAGTCGCAGCTGCCGGCCGCGCTGCAGGACGTCTCCGGCAAGTGGTCGAAGGCGAGCGGCGTGCTTTCGTCCCTGGAGGTCACGGGCGAGGCCCGGCCGCTGCACGCGGAGGTGGAGATCACCCTGCTGCGGGTGGCGCAGGAGGCGCTGGCGAATGTCGCCAAGCACGCTTCTGCCGGACGAGTTGCCCTCACCCTGTCGTACATGGAAGATGTCGTGGTGCTGGACGTACGCGACGACGGAGCCGGTTTCGCCCCCGGGCCACCCGGCCTGCCGGCCGCGCCCGCCTCCGAGACGGGCGGTTTCGGCCTCCTGTCCATGCGCCAGCGCGTGACCAGGCTTGCGGGCGACTTCCAGATCGAGTCGGCCCCCGGCGAGGGCACCGGCATCTGCGCCACCGTTCCCGCCATCCCCGCCGAAATGGGCCTCGAGCCATCCGACCGATCCAGAAACGCCGGGTGAGACATGCCGATTCGGCTGATCATCGTGGACGATCACCCGGTCGTCCGCGACGGGCTGCGCGGGATCTTCACCGACGACGAGTTCGAGGTGGTCGGTGAGGCGGGTGACGGGTTCGAGGCGCTGGCTGTGGTGGAGCGCACCAATCCCGACGTCGTGCTCACCGACCTGCGCATGCCGAGGATGAAGGGCGCGGAGCTCATCCGCCGGCTGCGCGAGCAGGCGCCCGACGTCCGCGTGCTCGTGCTCACCACGTTCGACGACGACGTGGACGTGCTGCCGGCCATCGAGGAGGGGGCGACCGGCTACCTGCTCAAGGACACCCCGCGCGCCGAGCTGCGCCGCGCCGTGCAGGCGGCGGCGCGCGGCGAGACCGTGCTGTCCCCCTCCGTGGCCGGCGTGCTGACGCAGAAGCTGCGCGCGCCGCGCCAGCAGCCTCTCAGCCGCCGCGAGCTGGAGGTCCTGTCGCTCATCTCCCGGGGCGCCACCAACCGCGACGTGGCCAAGCGGCTGTTCATCACCGAGGCCACCGTGAAGACGCACCTGCTGCACATCTTCGCCAAGCTCGAGGTCAACGACCGTGCGGCCGCCGTCGCCGCCGCCTACGAGACGGGCCTGCTCAAGCCGGGCGCCGACAGCTGATTAAGGGCGCCTAGGGGTGTGCCGCCCCTCCGGGGGCTTCGTACCGTGGAAGAGGCGGCCGTTCCATCTCTACCGAGGGCACCTTTCCCGCCCCGAACCCGACGAGTCAAGCGGTGTGTCAAATGTGGCCACCGCGTTTCCTTTTTCCCCTGCTGAATTCTTTCCGCGTGCCGCCGAATCGGTTTCTGGAGATCGTCCGGAAGGATTTGGAGATGAGCACATGAACACGCTTGCCCTGGCCGACCCGAGGGCCGAGCTGGAGATCGTCGGTGGCAAGGGGGAATCCCTGGCACGCCTGGCCAGGGCCCGGCTGCCCGTGCCGGCGGGTTTCCACGTCACCACCGGCGCCTACCGCGACTTCGTGGCCCGCCACGGTCTGCGCGAGGCGATCCTGTCCGGGGACGCCGCGGAGATCCAGGCGCTGTTCGCCGGGTGCGAGATCCCGCCGGAGATCGCCGAGGACATTCTGGCCGCGTACGCCACGCTGGGCGAGGACGTCGCTGTGGCCGTCCGGTCGTCGGCGACCGCGGAGGACCTCCCGGGGATGTCGTTCGCCGGGCAGCAGGACAGCTACCTCAACATCCGCGGCGCCGAACAGCTCCTGGACGCGGTCAGGCGCTGCTGGGCCTCGCTCTGGACCGACCGGGCGATCGCCTACCGCGACCGCCACGACATCCCGCGGGACCAGGTGGCCATCGCCGTCGTCGTCCAGGAGCTGGTGCCGGCCGACGCGGCGGGCGTGCTGTTCACCGAGGACCGGGTCTCCCCCCACGACCGGCTGACCATCAACGCCGCATGGGGCCTGGGCGAGGCGGTCGTCGGCGGCCTCGTCACGCCCGACACGATCACCGTCGACCGCGCCGGCCTCACGGTCGTCGAGGAGCGCATCGCGTCCAAGACCGTCATGACCGTGCGCACCCCGGACGGCACCCGGGAGGAGCCCGTCCCGCCCGCCAGTCGTGACGAGCCGGTCCTGACCTCCGCGCAGGCGACGCGGCTGGCCGAGCTGGGCCTGGAGATCGAGGAGCTGTACGGCCGCGCGATGGACATCGAGTGGGCCCTGCACGACGGGCGCCCGCACATCCTGCAGGCCAGGCCGATCACCGGCCAGCGCGAGGTGTGGAACGACTCGCTCAAGGGCGACTACCTGTGGACCAACGGCAACCTGGGCGAGGCCATCCCCAGCGTCATGACGCCGTGCACCTGGTCGCTCGTGCAGGCGTTCATCTCCGAGATCATGATCGTCGGCGACCTCGGCGGCCACCCCATCTGCGGCAACATCGGCGGCCGCGTCTACATGAACATGAGCCTGACCGCCTCCCTCGGCAGGGCGCTCGGCATGACCAGGAAGATCAAGGACACGCAGGAGCCGGTCTACGGCAGGCTGCCCGAGGGCGTGCAGACCCCGCTGCTGCCGATGTCGCGCTGGCAGACCCTCAGGGCGGCCAGGCCGATGCTGGGCGGCCGCCGCGAGATCCAGAAGCTCGTGGAGCGGATCCCCGAGTACATAGCGCAGGCCCCCCGCCGCACGGAGGAGCTCCGCGCCATGATCGCCGAGAGCGACGACCTGGTCGCCCTCTGGCAGAGCGAGATCGAGCCCAGGTTCGGCGAGTGCAACCGCATGCTGGCCGCCGCGGCCCGCCAGGACGCCGGCTCGCTGGTCTATCTCGGCGCCCGGCTGACGAAGCTGGTCGGAGAGGCGGACGCCACAGTGCTGATGTCCGGCATCCAGGCCGGGGACGGCCGCCTGGAGAGCCTCGGCCCGCTGCTCGGGCTGGCCAGGCTCAAGCGCGGCGAGATCTCCCGCGAGGAGTACGTCCGCCGGTACGGGCACCGCTGCCCGGACGAGTTCGAGGTCTCGGCCGCCCGGCCGGTGGAGGACCCGGCCTGGATCGACGAGCAGCTCGCCGGCCTCACGGTCGACCCCACCGAGCTGCTCGAACGCCAGAAGGCGGCGAGCGCGGCGGCCTGGCGGCGCTTCCGTGAGCGGCACCCGAAGCAGGCCGAGAAGTTCCGCCGCCAGATCGACCGCTGGGAGGCGATCGTCCGCTCCCGCGAGGAGACGCGGTCGGAGATGATGCGCGGCTTCTGGATGGTGCGCGACTTCGTCCTGCGCGCCGGCGAGGTGACCGGGCAGGGCGACGATCTGTTCTTCCTGACGATCGAGGAGATCCTGGGCGTGCTGCGCGGCTGGAACCGGCCGCTGTCGTACGTCGCCCGGCGGCGGGCCACGTACGAGCTGTACAAGGCGCTGCCGCCGTACCCGGGCGTCATCCGCGGCCGGTTCGACCCCGAGCGGTGGGCCGCGGACCCGCACCGGCGCGGCGACGTGTTCGACGCCGAGGACACGGCGGCGCCCCCGTCGCAGACCATCAGCGGCTTCCCCGGCGCGGCCGGCGTGGTCGAGGGGACCGCCCGGGTGCTGGCGTCGGTGGCGGAGGGCGACCGGCTGGGCGAGGGCGAGATCCTCGTGACGACGGTGACGAACGTGGGCTGGACGCTGCTCTTCCCGCGCGCGGCGGCGGTCGTCACCGACGTCGGCGCTCCCCTGTCGCACGCCGCGATCGTGGCCCGTGAGCTGGGCATCCCCGCCGTCGTCGGCACCAGGAACGCCACGATGCTGGTGCGGGACGGCGACCGGATCCGGGTCGACGGCAGCAAGGGCAGCGTCGAGGTGATCGGCGAGTCGGCGCGGGAGCGGGAGGAGGCGCTCGTCCTGAGCTGAGACCACGCGAAAGGCGCCGGGCTCCCTGCGAGCCCGGCGCCTCTGTTTTTCAGCGGGTGGCGGTGAGCAGCCGCATCCCGAGCGGCAGGTCGAGCAGCCTGCCCGGGGTCAGGTCGGCCTCCTCCAGGAGCGCGCGGTACTCCGCCTCTGTGCGCTCCCGCCCGCCGGTCATCACCATCATGTGCAGGTCGAACGCGAGCGGCAGGTACGAGTCCTCGCCCACGACGCGTTCGACGACCAGCAGCTCGGCTCCCGGCTCCATCGCCTTGGCGCAGTTGGCCAGCAGGACGGCGCAGCGCTCGTCGTCCCAGTCGTGCAGGACGCGCGAGAGCACGTAGACGTCGCCGCCCTCCGGCACGGAGTCGAACAGGTCGCCGCCGACCAGCTCGCACCGGTCCAGCACCCCCATCCGCTCCAGGTGCGCGGGCGCGGCCTCGACCACCTCCGGCACGTCGAACAGCACACCTCGCGCCGCGGGGTTGCTCCGCAGGACCGTGCCCAGCAGGGCGCCGGTGCCGCCGGCCAGGTCGACCACCCGGCGCGCGCCGGAGAAGTCGTAGGCGTCGGGGACGCCGCGGAAGAACGAGGCGCCCGCCGCCATCCCGGCGTTGAAGACGGCCGCCTTGCCCGGGTCGCCGGCCAGGTGCGTGAAGACGGGCTCGCCGTGGACGTGCTCGAACGCCGATTCCCCGGTGCGGACCGCGTGGGCCAGGCCGTCCCAGGCGGAGGCGAAATAGTCCTCGCCGTAGAGGGCGGCCAGCGGGCCCAGCGCGTCGCCGCGCAGCTGCGCCCCCATCGGGGTCAGCCCGTACCTGTCGTCGCCGTCGGCGTCGGCCAGGCCCACGCCCGCCAGCAGCCGGAGCAGGCGGTGCAGCGCGCCGGGGTGCGCGCCGACCTCCTCGGCGATCTCCTCGGGGGCCAGGCGCCGCCCGTCGAGCACGTCCGTAACGCCCAGGCGCACCGCGGCGAACGTCGCCTGCGCCACCCATCCTCCGGTGAGGATGCGCATCAGATCCTGCTCCATCGAGTCCTTCCTCAGGGTGTGGAGGGCCACGCGGTGGCGACGGCGCGAGACAGCTCCGCGATGACGTCGCCCTGCCTCGGCACGAGGTAGAAGTGGTCGCCCTCCATCACGCGGACGGCGAATCGGTCTCCCGTGAGCTCGCCCCATCGCGCCGCCTGCCCGGCGGTCACCTCGGGGTCGTCGCTTCCGAGCAGCGCGGTGACGGGGCAGGCGAGCACGCCGCCCGGCCGGTGCCGGTAGGTCTCGTCGACCCGGTAGTCGTTGCGCACGGCGGGCAGGGCCAGCTCGCGGATGTCCGGATCGTTCATGAGCTCCCGCTCCACGCCGCCGAGCCGGACCAGCTCGTCCACCAGCTCGTCGTCGGAGCGGGCGTGCGTGTCGCCGGGCCGGTGCTCGTGCGGGGCGTGCCGGCCCGAGGCGAACAGGTGCGTCACGCCCCTGCCCCTGGCCTCCAGCGCGCGGGCCACCTCGTACGCGATCAGCGCCCCCATGCTGTGCCCGAACAGCGCGACCGGCCGGTCGAGCAGCGGCGCCATGGCGTCGGTGACGAGCTTGGCGAGGTGGACGGCGTCGTCCACGAGCGGGGCGGCGCGGTGATCGCCGTGTCCCGGGTACTGCACGGCGCGTACCTCGACGGAGTGCGGCGCGTCCCCGTGCCAGCCCCGGTAGAAGCTCGCGGAGCCGCCCGCGTGCGGGAAGCAGAACAGCCGCAGCCCGGCGTACGGCCTGGGCCGGTAACAGTGGAACCAGTTCATGTGAGCTCCGCGGCGGACAGGGGTCGGGGTGCCGGCTGGACCAGCAGTTCGGGCCGGCCGATCGCGGCGGTGGCGTCGAGCCAGAGGCGGCTGAGCGTCAGGTGGTACTGGCCCTGCCGCAGCGGATCCCGCCCTTCCTCGGCGTCCTGGCGCAGCTCCGACAGCGCCCGCCGGACGCCGTCGGGCCACAGGGACGTGACGATGTCCGCGAAGGTGGGCGCGTGCGCCGGGCCGATGGTGGTGGCGCTGGGCAGGCGCAGGTGGTCCGCGCCGGTGTCGAAGCGGTCGTCGGCGTCGCGGCCGACGTACATGCGGGGGCTCCACACGAGCGGGCCGTGCGTGTTGACGAGGGTGAGGCTGCCGCCCTCCGTCCCCACCGTGATGCGGTGGAGCAGGTGCAGGTGGGCGTCGGGGTCGTTGGGCGCGATCTGGTTCTGCACCCGGAGGGTCAGCGGCACGCCGCCGACGGTGCCGGTGAGGCAGGTGAAGGGGGTGCCGGGGGCCGTGGCGGTGAACGTCCACGGGCGTAACGCGCCCAGGGCGCGGCCGAGGATGTCGAACAGGGCGTAGGCGACGTGGACGCTGCAGGCGGCGTCCACGTAGAGGGGCTGCTGGAGCTCGAACAGGCGGCGGGCGGTCTCGATGAACCGGCGTACCGGGTCGAGGTGGACGTACAGGGTGTTCACGTGGTGCACGGCGGACGCGGCCCGGGCGGTGCGCAGGCAGCGGGCCAGCTCGTCGGCGTGCAGCGGATGCTCCTGCAGCACGTGCACGCCGCGGGCCAGCAGGGCGCCGGCCAGCTCGCTGCCCTCTCCCCCGACGACTCCCGACCGTACGACCACGCAGGCCAGGTCCGCGAGCTCGGGCACCTGGTCGGGGTCGGTGAGCAGCGGGACGCCGTACTCCTCGGCGTACGCGGCGGATCGGGCGCTGCCGCGGGCGAGGACGCCGGTCAGCTCGAAGGGGCCGTCCCGCAGCGCGGACAGGTAGATCTGGCCGAACTTGGTCCCGCACACCACGACCCGCTTCACAGCGCGCCCTCCTCGAACACCGGCGCGACCAGGTCGATCGGCGCCACCGTGTCGGTGAGCTCGATCTTCGCCACGGGCTCCAGGTCCGCCAGCACCCGGGCCGGGTCGAGCACGGCGTCGGCGTGGTGCAGCCCCGCCGCCACGTCGCCGCGGAGCACCGCCATGGCGGCGTGGGCGGCGACCGCGGCGGTGAGCGCGTAGGAGTCGTGGGTGCGCAGCGCCAGGGTGCGGGTGCCGTGCGGGCCGCTGAGCTGGAAGAGCAGGACGTAGTACGGGGTGCGCCCGGCCAGTTCGAGCTCGGCCGCGCGGGTCAGGTCCGCGGCCTGGCCGGCGGTGCTCGCGGCGGCGAGGACGCCGTCGCCGGTGATGACGTTGTACCAGCGGGCCTGCGCCAGCCCGAGCTCCACGGCCACCCGCTCGGCCTCGGCGCTCAGGTAGGGGTAGGCGGTGACCGGTCCGGGAAAGTAGGGAAGCTGGACGTCGTGGACGGGGGCGAGGGCACGGGCGACCCTGGCGCCGTCACGCCACGCGGCCAGCGCGGCGCCCCGCTCCTCCTGACCGGCCAGCAGGAAGTCACCGGCGGCGGCGGGGGTGAGCCGGTCCAGCCCGCCGGTGTAGACGTCCAGCCGGAGGCCGGGCTCGTCGGGTTGGCTGCGGGGGAACGGGTCCGGCGTCGGGGCTTCTCGGACGTTCGGGGTCGGGGCTTCTCGGGTGTTCGGGGTCGGGGCTTCTCGGGTGTTCGGGGTCGGGGCTTCTCGGGTGTTCGGGATCGGGGCCTCTTGGGCGAGGGTGGCCAGGTGGCGGGGCACGAGGCCGGTGAGGCCGGGGAGCATTCCCGCCGACAGCACCGCCGTACGTCCCCCCATGCCCCCGCCCGCACCCGTGCCCGCGCCCGCGCTCGCGCCGGTCGGCCGGGCGAAGGCCGCGACGTCACCGGCGGCGTCCACGTAGTCGGCCCCGGCGGCGAACGCGGCCCGCGCCACCCGGTCCCGCAGCAGGTAGGAGGGGCCGGCGCAGTTGACGACGACCTGGCAGCCCGCGCAGAACCGGGCGAGCTCGGCCGCGTCGAGCGCGTCCACCTGCCAGGCCTCGCCGTGCCCGCCCAGCTCCGCGTCGACGAAACGCCGGGCGGCCGCCCCGTCCCGCCCGCCCACGCGCACATCCGGGTGGCCGGCATCCCGTCCGCCCGCCCGTGGGCCGTGCCCGGCGAGCAGGCGGGCCACGGTGCCGCCGACCGCGCCGTAACCGCCGAGTACGCCGATCACGTGGTCACCTCGGCCGCCTCGGTCACCAGTTTCGCCACGTCGGCCGCGTACGGCCCGCTGAGGCAGCTGAAGTGGTCGCCCTCGATGTCGAGCGCCGTGAGCCGGCCCAGGCAGAGGTTCTGCCAGAAGGCCGTCATGTCGTCCTGCAGGGTCGGCACGAGGTTGGTGACGCCGCGCTGGCGGAGGAACGTGATGTCGCCCGCGTACGGCTCCGGGTCGTAGTGGGTGACGGCCGTGAAGCTCTGCCGGAAGACCCGGTAGGCCAGGTCCACCCGCTCGGGCGGATGGCCGAGGGCACGGGCGACGGCGGCCAGCCGGTCCGGGGGTGACGTGGCGGCCAGCTCGGTGAAGTGCCGGCCGATCTCGGCGAGGCCGGGATCCGCGCTGCCGGCGAGCGCGGCCAGGCTGCCCTCGCGCACGTGTCCGGGCGACGACTCCAGCACGACCCGCAGGGCCCGGGCGAGGTCTCCGCCGGGGTAGCCCAGCGGCGCCGGGTCCAGGCCGCAGGCCTGCGCGAAGCCGTACTCCAGCATGAGCTCGTCGCTGATCCGGTAGGGGAAGCGCGAGCTGCTGATGACGGTGAGCCCGTCGACGACCGCGCCGCTCTCGGTGAGGCGGCGGGCGACCTCGGTGGCGATGAGGCCGCCCATGCAGTAACCCACGATGTGGTAGCCGGGCGCGCCCTCCTTGAGCAGGAGCCGCGCGTACGATCCGGCCAGCGATTCCACCGTTTCCGCCGGGTCCAGCTCCAGGTAGCGCTCCGCGTCGTTGACCACCAGGCCGAGCAGGGGCGTCCCGGAGAGCTCGGGGACGAGCGCCCGGTACGGAGTCAGGGTGCCGGTGCCGTCGTGCAGCAGCACCCGTACCGGACCGTCGCCCCCATCACCGGACAGGCGTACCAGCGGGCTGGCGTGCGTTCTCGGCAGCCCCTGTTCGCGGTCGTCGCGGGCCCGGCGCAGGTGGGCGGCCAGCGCGGCGACGGTCGGCTGGTTGACGAGCTGGCGGACCAAACTGTCCCAGTAGAAGCCGCTCGCCTCCGCCAGCTCCTCGCGCACCCGCCCGGCCAGGCGGGTGACCAGCAAGGAGTCGCCGCCCAGCGCGAAGAAGTCCTGGTCCCGGTAGACGCGCGGGAGCCCGAGCAGCTCGGCCCAGAGGGCGGCCAGCCGCCGTTCGAGGTCGTCGCGCGGCTCCTCGCCGCCGGGCGCGCTCTCCCCGGCCGTACCCGGCAGGAGGGTACGCAGCCGCGCCCGGTCGATCTTGCCGTTGTCCGTCAGCGGCAGCTCGTCGACCACCTGGACGTGGGCCGGGAGCATGTAGTCGGGCAGCCGCTCGGCGAGGAACGCCCGCAGCTCCGCCAGGTCGATCCGCTCCCGGTCGTCGGGGAAGCGGGCCGCGAAGACACACTGCCCGAGGGAGGCCAGCGGGTCGCCCGGCCCTGGCAGGCAGGCGAGCGTACGGGCGCCTGCCCCGCGCAGCAGGTCGAGCCACTCGTCACGGGTGACGAACGTCCGGTCACGGCCCTGCCGCACGTCGGCGTAGTCGTGCGGGTTCATCAGGAACTCCATCGAGCTCATGATCTGGACGTGCTCGCGGGTCGTCTCGATGAACACCAGCCACCCGCCGGGCACCAGCAGCTCGCGGAACCTGGCCAGCACGGCGGCGGCGTCGTGGGAGTTGTGCAGGACGTTGGCGCAGAGGATGACCTCGAAGGAGTTCGGCTCGTACCCCTGGGCGCGATAGTCGGCGTTGATGTCGAACAGGCCGTAACGCACCCACGGGTGGTCCGCGAACCGTTCGGCGGCCTGGGTGAGGAAGAACCGCGACAGGTCGGTGAAGACGTACTCGACCTGGTGTCCGGCCAGCTCCGGGATCAGCTCGGCGCTGGTGCCGCCCACGCCCGCGCCCGCTTCCAGGACGCGCAGCGGCCCGCCGGTGTGGTGCTCGGCCACGCGGCCGAGCACCGCGCGCACGATGCGGTTGACGTACCTGCTGAGCACGTTGTCCTTGTACGCGCCCTCGGCCGTCCCCACGTCACCCTCGGGGAAGAGCAGCTCGCGGGCGTCGAGCTCGCCGCGCATCAGCTCGGGCAGGTGCGTGGTGCTGACCCGCAGGAACCTGACCAGCTCGGCCCCGTAGTCGAGTCCCTCGGTCAGGCTCTCGACCCGGCGCCACAGCGGGTCCACGGCGGCGTCCCCGCGCAGGTTCCGGTACCGTCCGTCGGGGTCGCGGTCGAGCCGTCCGCGCTCGTGCAGCGCGGCGAGCCAGCGCCGGACGAGCCGGTAATGGTGCGGCGCGACCCGCGCGGCGGCCAGGATCTCCTCAAGGCTGTGGCCGTCCTCGGTGGTGAACAGGCCGCCCGTACGGAGCGCCGCGGCCATCGAGGCGAGGGCGATCTCGTCGAGCGTCTCGGCCACCGCCACGACGCGCGCCAGGTCGACGCCCTCCAGCGCCGCGACCGCCGCCGCCTCGGCCGCACCCTCGACATCGGCCACGCCCCCGACATCGGGTACGCCCTCGACATCGGTCACGCCCCCGGCATCGGGCACTCCCCCGAGATCAGGCACGCCACCCCGACCAGCCCCTGAGCCCGACGCTCCTCCTCCCGTCCGCTCGTCCGGCACGCCGTCGTCCTTACGCGCGGCCTGGGCGAAGGCGATCAGGCGGCGTTCCAGCGCGCGGTCGCCGTCCACGATCACGGTCCCGGCCGCGACCGCGGGATGCGCCTGCAGCGCGGTCTCCACTTCGGCCAGCTCGATCCGATGGCCGCGGATCTTGACCTGGGAGTCCTCCCTGCCCAGGAACTCGATGTTGCCGTCGGGCCGGTAGCGGCCGAGGTCGCCGGTGCGGTAGAGGCGCTCGCCGCCGTGGCGCACGAAGCGCTCGGCGGTCCTGCCCTCGTCCCCGAGGTAGCCCATCGCCACGCCGGAGCCGCCGATGTACAGCTCTCCCGGCACCCAGTCGGGGCAGGGCCGCATGGCGGTGTCGAGCACGTGGAAGGTCTGGTTGGCCAGCGGCTTGCCGTATGGGACGCTCACCCAGCCGGGCAGCGGGTCGTCGACAGGGTGGTAGATGGACCAGATCGCGGCCTCCGTGGCCCCGCCCAGGCTGATCACGTCCAGTCCCGGCACGCGGCGGCGGATCTGGCCGGGCAGCGCCACCGGGATCCAGTCGCCCGACAGCATCGCCAGCCTCAGGGCGGGCAGCTCCGCCTCGGGCTCCGCGTCCAGGTAGTGCTGGAGCATCTGGAGTTGCGCGGGCACCGAGTTCCACACGGTGACCCCGTGCCCGGCGGCGAGCTCGGCCCAGTGGGCCGGGTCGCCCCGGCGTGACGGGTCCGGCAGCACGAGTGCCGCCCCGACGGCGAGCGGTCCGAAGATGTCGTAGACCGAGAGGTCGAACCCCAGGTTGGCCAGCCCCAGCACCCGGTCGTCCGGACCGACGCCGAAGCGGGCGTTGATGTCGTCGATGGTGTTGCGGGCGGCCCGATGGCTGATCATCACGCCCTTGGGCACGCCCGTCGACCCCGAGGTGTAGATGACGTAGGCCAGGTCGTCAGGGTGCCGCCGAGCGCCGTCCGCGACGCGGGCCGCTGGGAGGGCGCGGCCGGCGACCCGGCCGTCCTCGGCGCGGGGCAGGGGCGGGGTGTCGACGGCGACCCGGCCGTCCGCGGCGCGGGCCGGGGGCAGGGTGTCGACGGCGATCCAGTCGTGCTCGGCGTGCCAGGACTGCGTGAGCACCAGGCGGGCCGAGGCGTCGGCGAGGATGCGGTCGCGCCTCGCCGGTGGCTGCCCGGTGTCGACGGGCAGGTAGGCGCCGCCGGCCAGCAGCGTGCCGAGCACGGCCACGACCTGCTCGACGCCCTTGTCCATGACCACGGCGACGATCTCGCCGGGCTGGAGCCCCGCCTCGTGCAGCGCCCGCGCCACCGCCGCCGCCCGGTCCAGCAGCTCTCCGTACGTGATCGAGCCGGCGCCCGTGACGACGGCGATCCGCTCCGGCGTGCGGCGGGCCTGGGCCACGACCTCCTCGTGCAGCAGCCCGTCCGGGAGCGGCGCGGCGGTGGCGTTGACGAGGGCGCGGCACCGCGCCTGCGCTCCGGGCAGCTCGACGGGGGAAGCGGACGACCAGGCCTCGTCCGAGGACAGGCCGTGCAGGAGCGCGGTGAAGGCGGCGAACATGTCGTCCACGAGCCCTTCGGGGAACACTCCCGCGCGCACGTCCCAGTTGACCAGCAGGGCGCCCCGGTGCTCCTTGACCTGGCAGTCGATCCACACCTGGGGCGTCTGGCTGATGCCGTACTCCGGCGTGCCGTGCTCGGCGTCGTCACGGCCGAGGCCGATGGCGCTGGTGAACACCACCGGCATCAGCGCGGCGTCCCGGCCGCGCCGGCGGGCCAGCTCGCGCATGACCTCGATGCCGCCGCAGCGGCGGTGCTCCAGGTCGGCGAAGAGCTGCCGGCCGACCTCGTGGGCGCGCTCGACGAAGGGGCGGCCGGGCGTGGTGTCGACGGCGAGCAGGTTGAGCGTGGTGAAGTCGCCGACGACCTGGTCGATGTACGGGTGCAGCGGCGGGCGGTCGAGCAGCGTCAGGTTGAGCGTGAACCTGGGCCGGCGGCTCCACCGTCCGATGACCTCGGCGTAGGCGGCCAGCACGGCCTGCGACGGCGTGATGCCGGCCGTGGCGGCCCGGGTGCGTAACCGCGCCCATTCCGCCGGCTCCACCCTGCTCTCCCACCGCAGGAACCGGGCGTCCGCGACGGCCTGGTCGAGCGCGGGCAGTTCGGGCGCCGGCGGCAGGTCGTCCATCCGGCCCCACCAGTAGGCGCGGTCCCGATCGTAGCGGGCGCTCTCGCGCTGCGCGCGCAGGGCCAGCAGGCAGTCGCGAAAGCTGACCGGGACGGGTGGCAGGTCGGCGTCGGGGTTCTCGTGCAGCAGGTGCAGCTCGCCCAGCAGCAGCTGGATGCTGACGTAGTCGGCGATGAGCAGGTCGATCGAGGCGTGCAGGAGGGCTCCGCGATCGGTGAGCGAGATCCGCAGCTCGAACAGCGGCCAGCTGCCCGCCGGGTAGACCGTGTGCGCCATCTCCTCGCGGACGGCGGCGAGCCGCTCCTCCGGGTCGGTCCCGCGCAGGTCCGTCACGCGGACCTCGTAGCCGGGAACCTCGGCGAGCACCTGCTGGTGGCCGTCGGGGTGGATCACGGCGCGGAGCATGTCGTGGCGGGCGATCAGGGCGCGCCACGCGGCCTGCACGCGTTCCGGGTCGAGCCGGGGGAAGGAGACCTCGACGTAGCCGTGGCAGGCGACTCCGCCGTAGCCGAACGCGTCGTTGCGGCCGAGCAGGTAGGCCTGCTGCACGTCGGTCAGCGGGAAGGGCTCGAGGCGGCCTCCGGGGTCGGGCCGGACCGTCTCGGCCTCGGACTCGCGGCGCAGGTGCGCGATGATCTCGGGCTTGGCGCCGACCAGCGCCGCGCGCCGCTCCTCGGTCAGCGCTCCCTTGGGGGCCCGGAAGCGGAGGCTGCCGTCGTCCTCCCACAGCCGGATCCCGGCGGCCTCCATGTCGGCGATGAGTTCGTGTACGGCCGGTGCCTGGGTCACAGCACGCCCTCTTCCGTCTCTTGGGTGTCGTCCGCCGTCAGGCCGATCGCCTCGGCGCAGTCGGCGATGGTGGGAGTGGCGAAGAAGCGGCGCAGGGACAGCTCGACGCCGAGCCGCCGCCGTACGGTCTCGGCGAAGCGGGTGGCGAGCAGGGAGTCGCCGCCGAGGGCGAAGAAGCTCTGGCCACGGCCCGGCGGCGAGATCTCCAGCAACTCGGCCCACAGCTCGGCGAGCAGCGCCTCCGTGCCCGGGCGTGGCGGGTCGTCATCCGGCAGCGGTTCCAGCTGGGTGGCCAGAGCACCTCTGTCGATCTTGCCGTTGGCGGTCAGCGGCAGCCGGCCCAGCGCGGCGATCGTCGGCGGGACGGCATACCCGGGCAACCGATCAGAAAGGAACGAACGCAACTTGTCCACATCGACGTCCTCAGGAGTGACGAACGCGGCCAACCGGCGCTGCCGCCGATCCCCCACCGCCACCGCCACCGCACGAGCCACCTGCGCAAACGCCTCCAGCGCCGCCTCGATCTCCCCCAGCTCGATCCGATGACCCCGGATCTTCACCTGATGATCGGCCCGCCCCAGGAACTCCAACGTCCCATCCGGCCAGTACCGGCCCAGATCCCCGGTCCGATACCACCGCTCGCCCCCGCTCTCGACGAACTTGGCCGACGTCGTCTCCGGATCCCCCCGGTACCCGACCGCCACCCCGGCGCCACCGATCCACAACTCCCCCGCCACCCAGTCCGGACAATCCCGGCCGCGCCCGTCCACCACCCGATAACGCTGATTACGCAACGGCAACCCGTACGGGATCGACGTCCAATGCGCCGGAACCCGGTCCACCTCCCACGCGTTCGACCAGATCGCCGCCTCCGTCGCCCCACCCAACGCCACCAACCGGCACGACCCCTGAGCGGCCAGCCGCGCGTGCAGGTCCAACCCCACCCAGTCACCCGACACCAACGCCAGCCGCAGACTCGGAGCCGTGGTGTGCAGCAGCATGTCCAGCAGGGTCGGGACGGTGTTCCAGATCGTCACCCCGTGCGCGGCGCACAGCTCCGCCCACCGTTGGGCGTCGCGCCGTTCGTCCTCTCGGGGCAGCACCAGCGCGCCACCCACGGACAGCAGGCCGAAGATGTCATACACCGACAGGTCGAAGTCCAGCGCCGACACCGCCAGGACCCGATCGTCCGGCCCCACACCAAAGCGCTGGTTGATGTCCTCGACCGTGTTGAGCGCCGCCCGATGAGCGACCTCCACCCCCTTCGGCTCACCCGTCGACCCCGACGTGAAAATCACATACGCCGACATATCCGGCACGACCGCCACCGGCCCAGCCAGCCGCGGCCCTTCCCCCGGCAAACCGGTCAGGACATGACGAACGCCCGCCCGCGACAGGATCCGCTCCCGCCGCGCGACCGGCTGATCCACCCCCACCGGGACATACACCCCACCAGCGGCAAGAACCCCCAAAACAGCCGCCACCTGATCCGGCCCCTTCGGCAGCACCACCCCCACCGCATCGCCCGGCCCAACCCCCACCGTCCGCAGATGCCCCGCCACCCGCAACGCCCGATCGGCCAACGCCCCGTAGGACACGACCTCACCGTCAGCGATCAACGCCACCCGGTCCGGCTCACGACCCGCCCACGCAAAGAACCCCCCGTGCAGAACCCCCTCAGGCAACGGCCCCGAAGTGCCGTTCACCCGCTCCCGCACCCGCACTTGACCAGCCGGCAACCCCACCGGCGCCGCAACCGACCAATCCCCCTCCGCCAACCACTCCAACAACCGCTCGTAAGCCGCGAACATCGCATCCAACACACCGGGCGCGAACAGCTCCTCCACCGCGTCCCACGCCAGATGCAGCCCGTGGTCGTACTCGTTGATCTGGTGATCGAGCCAAACCTGCGGCGTCTGCGTGATCATCCAGCCGGGTGTGCCGAAGGCCTCGCGTACCTCCGGGACGATCAGTTCGGTGCCCAGGTTGCAGGCGAACACCACCGGAGCCCCGGTGTGCTCGCCGCCACGGGCGAGGTCGCGGAGCACCTCGACGCCGGAGTACCCGGTGTGGCGCGCGTCGGCGCGGAAGCGGGCCTGCAGGGTTCTGGCGCGCTCGGCGAACGGCTGCGCCTCGGACAGGTCGGCGGCCACCAGGATCAGGTTGGTGAAGTCCGCGACCAGGTGGGCCACGTCCGGATGCACGGTCTCGTCCCGGTCGAACAGCGGCAGGTTGAGCAGGAAGCGCGGTTCGCCGCTCCACGCGGCGAGCACCTCGGCGTAGGCGGCGGCCAGCACCATGGCGGGGGTCAGCCCGTACGTTCGGGCCTGCTCCTGGATCCGCTGCCACGAGTCGAGCGGCAGCCGGCTCTCGCGGCGGACGAACCGGGGCCGGGCGATCCGGCCGGGCTCCACGGCGAGGGGCAGCTGGGGCGCGCCGGGGAGTTCGTCCAGCCGGCCGCGCCAGTACTCCTGGTCCCGTACGCGCCGCGCCGCGCGTTCGGCGTCGCGGGCCGCGAGATAGCGGGGGAACGAGCAGGCGAGCTCCGGGAGCGGCCGGTCCGGGTGCAGGTAGAGCAGGGCCAGGTCCCGCAGCAGGATCTGCAGGCCGAGCACGTCGGCGACCAGGAAGTCCACCTCGAAGTGCACCCTGGAGCGGCCGCCGGGCAGCAGCGACAGCCGTACGTCGAACACCTCGCCCCTGGAGGCGTCGAAGCGGCGGTGCGACAGCCGCTCTCTGACGGCCTCCGCGGCCTCCTCGCCGAGGCCGGGCTCCGTCAGATCGTGGACGGTCAGGCCCGGCCAGGGGCTGGTGTCCGTGATCTGCTGGGTGCCGTCGTCGTGGAAGATCGCGCGCAGCATGCCGTGCCGGTCGATCAGGGCGCGCACGGCCCGCTCCAGCCGCGCCGGGTCGATGCCGGAGCCGTCGAACTCCAGGTACGCGTGGCAGCCGACGCCGCCGATGACCTGCCCGTCGCCGCGCCCGATCCAGTACGCCAGCTGGACCGGGGTGAGCGGGAACGGCGCCGCCTCGTCCACGACCCGCTCCGGCGCGCAGTCCTCCACCGGCGGGGACAGCCGCGAGCTGACCAGCGACCACCAGGCCGCGAGGGTGAACTCCGTCGCCAGCTCGGCGAACGCGATGCCGGCTCCCGCGCGCCGCCACCGCCCGGCCAGCCTCATCGCGCGGAGCGAGTCGAGCCCCAGGCTGATCAGGTCGGCGTGGTCGGTGACCGCCGAGGGGTCGAGGTCGAGCTGGCCCGCGATGTCCGCGCGCATCGATTCGAGGGTCGGCGGAGAGGTGGAAGGGGCATGGGGAACGACGGCTTTTTCCGACACGAGAGAACCCGCCTATCGAGTAGTGCTTGCATCGCGCCCGCGGCCGGGTGGGGACCCGGCCGCGGTTTCGTCAGAGGTTCGCGTTGGCCGCCTGCAGCCTCCGGGCGAGGCCGGCGGGTGTCGGCTCCTCGAAGATGTCCTTGAGCTTGAGCCGGATCTGGGTCGCCCGCTTGATCTCCTGCAGCAGCTTGACCGCCAGCAGCGAGTGCCCGCCGAGCGCGAAGAAGTGGCTGCTGGGGCCGAGATCGGTGCGGTTGAGCATGACCGTCCAGAGCGCCACCAGGGAGTCGACCAGCTCGTCCCCGCTCTCGGACGGGAGTTCCTCCTCCACGCTGGACTCGGCGTCGCGCAGCTCCATGGCCAGGCGGCGGAGGGCGGGGTAGTCGACCTTGTCGTTGCCCGTCATCGGGAACGCGTCCACGGTCACGTACTCCTGGGGAGTCGCGGCGTACGGGAGGGAGGCGCTGGCGTGCTCCCACAGCTCCGAGGTGACCTCGGGGCGCTCCGGCGCCACCACGAAGGCCCACAGGACGGCGTCGGCGCTGGGGTCGCCGACGACCACGACCGCGGCGGCCCTGACGTCCGGGTGGGTCAGCAGCACGCCCTCGACCTCGGCGAGCTCGATCCGGTTGCCGCGCAGTTTGATCTGGCGGTCGAGCCTGCCGAGGATCTCCAGCCGGCCGTCGGACGTCCACTGGGCCAGGTCGCCCGTGCGGTAGAACCGGCCGTACACGGGGTGCTCGCCGAACCGCTCGGCGGTCAGCGCCGGGCGGTCGTGGTAGCCGATGGCCACCCCGTCGCCGGCGATGCAGAGCTCGCCCCGGGTGCCGATCGGCAGCGGGCGGCCGTCGGGGGCGGAGACGTACACCTTGGTGTTCGCGATGGGCACGCCGACGTCGACGCGGTCGGCGGCCGGGTCGATGCGGCCGGAGGTGGACCAGATGGTGGTCTCCGTGGGGCCGTACACGTTGTAGAGCTCGCACCCGGTCGCCGACAGCCGTTTGGCCAGGACGGCGGGCATCGGCTCGCCGCCGCAGAGCACGCGGCGGCCGGCCAGCTGCCCGGCCACCTGGTCGATGACCAGGCGCCAGGTGGTCGGCGTGGCCTGGGCGATGGTGACGTCGTAGCGTCGCAGCGCCTCCGCGAGGGGTTCGCCCTGGGTGCGGGCGTCGTCCGGCGCGACGGCCAGCCGCGCGCCCGTCGTCAGGGGCAGGAACAGCTCCAGGGCGGAGATGTCGAAGCTGAACGTGGTCAGCCAGAGCACGGTGTCCGCCGGACTCACGGCCAGCTGGTGCGCGAAGTGCGCGATCAGGTTGGCGAGGCTGTAGTGGTCGATCAGGGTGCCCTTGGGCAGCCCGGTGGAGCCGCTGGTGTAGATGAGGTACGCGCAGTCCTCCGGCCTGACGCTGTTGAACGCCGTCACCGTGCCGGAGACCGGTGTCACCGAGTCGAGGGGCACGAGCGGCAGGACCGTACGGTCACCGGAGACGGCGATCCCCTCGCCCGCCAGGACCACGGCGGCGCCCGCGTCGTCGAGCTGGTAGTCGAGCCGCTGCTGCGGGTGGTCCGGCTCGAGCGGCAGGTACGCCGCCCCGGCGAGCCACACGCCGACGGCGGCCGCGGCCAGCTCGGGACCGCGCCGCGCGAGCAGCGCGACGACGTCGCCCCTGCCCACGCCGGCGGCCTGCAGCGCGTCGCGGGTGGCCTCGGCGGCGGCCCACAGGTGGCGTAACCCGACGCGGCGCTCGCCGTCGAGCACCGCGTCGGTGTCCTCCGGCGGCGCGGCGGAGACCTGGCGGGCGATCTTGTCCAGCACGGTCGCCGGCGTCACCGCGCGCTCGGTGGCGTTGGCCAGCTCGATGGCCGCCCGGTCCTGGTAGCACCAGGCGGAGATCTCCGCGAGCGGCGTGTCGGGCTGCTCCGCGAGCGTGACGAGCAGCTCGTCGAAGCGGGCCAGCAGCAGCTCCACGTCGGCCCGGTCCAGGACGTCCACGCAGAACGCGGTCCTGATCCTGATGGCCTCGGGGGTGGAGGTGACGAAGAACTCCAGGTCGAACTTGCTGAAGCCGTTCTCGATCACCACCTGCGCGGCCCGCAGCCCGCCCAGCATGAACTCGGCGGACAGGTCGGCGGGCACGTAGTTGAAGGTGTGCCGGAAGAGGTTGTTGCGCCAGCCGTCGCGGGGGACGATCTCCAGCAGGTCGTCCACCGGGTGGTCGGCATGCGACATGGCCTCCATGAACGTGCGGCGGGTGAGCCGTGTGTACGTGCGGAAGGTGTTCGCCCATTGCACGCGGGTGCGCAGGGTGAGCACGTTGATGTGGTAGCCGATCCGCAGGGCGGCCTCGGGCGTCCGCACGCTGACGGGCGAGCCGATGGTGAGGTCGGGGCCGGCCCCGTGGGCGGCGAGCAGCACGCCGTACGCGGCCATGAGGACGACCGACTCCGGCGAGCGCAGCTCGCGCTGCATCTGCCGCGCCGCGTCGCGCGCGGCAGGGGACAGCTCCCAGTTGACCACGTCGCCCAAGAGGGTGACCTGCGAGGCCTCCGGCTGCTCGCACCACAGGTCCAGCTCGTCGGCGCGGAACCCGTCCAGCTTGTCGTGCCAGAACTCCCGGCTGCGCGGGTTCGCGGCCGGCTCCTCCCAGGCCGGCACGGTGTCGCACGGCGGCGACTCGCCCGCCGCGAGGGCGTTGTAGGTCGCGGCGAGCTCGTTCATCAGCAGCGCGGACGACAGCCCGTCGAAGATCGAGTGGTGGATCGCCAGGCAGTAGACCTCGCCCGCCTCCTCCTCCAGGACGGCGGCGCGCACCAGAAGCTCGCCGTCTGGCTGGAACGGCCGGGCCACGAACTCCGTCAGCCACTCGCGCGTGGCGCCCCGGCCGGCCTGCTCGAAGCGCAGCTCGGCGTACTCGGGCGGCACGACCTCCCGCGTCATGCCCTCGGCCTCGATCCCGAAGACCGTGCGGAGGATCTCGTGCCGGCGCAGGACGTGGTTGATCGCGTCCAGCATGAGGGTGCGGCTCGGCAGGCTCGCCACGCTGAACGCCACGCCCAGGTTGTTCACCCCGGTACCGGGGACCAGCTCTTCCAGCATCCACAGCGCCTGCTCCTTGCGCGAGGCGCGCTGACCCAGCATCTGCTCCATGATCATCTCTCCAGCAGCTTGGTGACGGCCTTGGCGACCTCGTACGAGGTGAGCAGCACGTCGTGGCCCTCCGCGAACCTGAGCTCCTCGGCCACGACGATGCGGCCGGATTCACGCAGCCGGTTCAGGCCGTTCCTCGGGTTGGACGAGCTCACCGCGGTGGCGCGCAGCCACCCCTCCCAGGGGTCCAGGTGGTCGGCGTAGGTGAGGAAGGCCAGGAAGGCGCTGAACGTCTCCCACATCTCCTCGGAGTACTCCGGGTCGAACCCGGCCCTTTCGAACGCGCGGTGCCCGACCTCGCGGAAGGTGGCATACAGCTGGGTGGCGTAGCCCTCGACCGTGATCCCCTCGACCTGGAGCGTCGTGTCCATGGTCTCCCGGATCTGGGCGACGTCCTCCTCGTTCAGGATCGAGGAGAGGATGCCGAAGACCTTGCCGAACTGGAAGTAGACGTTCTCCAGGCTCGTGGGCTCCGGGTCGAAGAGGATCAGCTCGGGCGTCGAGCCCTGCAGCTCGGCCAGCCTGTCAACGAGTTCGGCCGCGTAGACGGCGCCCACGCAGTAGCCCATGACCGCGTGGACCTTCCTGCCGCTCTCCTTGATGGGCTCCACCCAGGAACGGACGTAGGCGGCACCGTCGATCCCGCAACCGGGCGTCACAGCGGGAGGGCGCACGTGCCAGAAGGTCGCGTCGTAGTCAATGTTCGCCACCAGGTCGGGGAAGCCCGCCTCCGCGCGGCCGGTCTCCGTGAAGTCGACGCAGAGGACGAGGTCCGCCGAGTTGGATTCTTTGAGCGTCGTCCAAGTGGTTACCAGGGTCATGATCATTCCTTTGATCGGAGTTCTGCCTAGGAACTCCCGCCTTCAAGGGCGAGCTGAATCAGGAGGTCGGCGTCCATGCTGTCGATCTCCTCGGTCCTGCCGTTCGTCTCTCCGTCCTCCTCCGGGCCGGCTAGGCGGAACAGGCTGTCCAGCAGCCCGGCCTCACGTAGCCGTGAGATCGGGATGGTCGTCAGGAGCTGCCGTACCTCGGCGTCGCTCCGGACCGCTGCGGGCCCGGCCGTCCTGGCCGCGGCGGCCGGGAAGAGCTGCTCCAGTACGAATCGCGTCAGGTCGTGGGGAGTCGGGTAGTCGAAGACGAGCGTGGCCGGGAGCTGCAGTCCGGTGGCCGCGTTGAGCTGGTTGCGGAGCTCGACCGCGGTCAGGGAGTCGAAGCCGAGATCCTGGAACTGGCGCCCCGGCTCGATCGCCGACCCGTCCGCGAACCCGAGCACCGCCGCGACCTGGCCTCTGACGAGCTCCGACAGGGTGTCCTGCAGCCGGTCCGGCTCCATCGTGGCCAGCCGCTCCGCCAGTCCCTGGGCCGGGCGGGCACGGCGTGGCCGGGTACGGGTCCCGGCCCTGGTGAACTTCGCCGGGACCAGCGCGGCGCGGCCGGAGCGGATGCCGAGGTCGAAGAGTTCCAGTCCCTCCTCGGTGGTCAGGGGCTGCACGCCCGCGCGTTCCATGCGCCGCAGGTCGGACTCCGCCAGCTCGCCCGCCATGCCGCTGGTCGTCCAGAGGCCCCAGGCGAGGGAGGTCGCCGGGAGACCCTGCGCTCTGCGGTGGTGTGCCAGGGCGTCCAGGTACGCGTTGGCGGCGGCGTAGTTGCCCTGGCCCGCGCTGCCCAGGACGCCGGCCAGCGAGGAGAACAGCACGAACGCGGTCAGGTCGAGCCCTCGCGTCAGCTCGTGCAGGTGCCAGGCGGCATCGGCCTTGGGCCGCAGTACGACGTCCAGCCGCTCGCCCGACAGGGACGTGATCACCCCGTCGTCCAGCACGCCTGCCGTGTGCACCACACCGGTCAGCGAGTCCGCCACCGACGCGATCATCCCGAACAGCGCCTCACGATCGGCCACGTCACACGCGGCCACCTCCACCTCGGCGCCCAGCCCTTCGAGCTCGGCCACCAGCTCGGCCGCACCCGGCGCCTCCGCGCCGCGACGGCTCACCAGCAGCAGGCGCCTGACCTCGTGCTCGGTGACCAGATGACGCGCCACCAGCGCCCCCAGCCCGCCCGTGCCACCGGTGACCAGCACCGTGCCTTCCGGGCCGAACACCGCACCCTGATCCTCCAGCTCCGTGACCCGGCCCAGCCGCGGCGCCCAGATCTCCCCCGCCCGCACCGCGACCTGCGACTCACCCGACGCCAGCACCCGCGCGAGCACCTCGGCGGAGGGCGCCTCGACGTCCAGGTCCAGCAGCACGAACCTGCCGGGCTGCTCGGCCTGCGCGGCCCGGACCAGCCCCCACACCGCCGCCTGGGCCGGCTCCGGTACGTCGTCCGCGGCTGCGACGACCGCGCCGTGAGTGACGACGACCAGCCGGGACGAGGCCAGGCGCTCGTCGGCGAGCCACTCCTGGACCAGCTCCAGCGTCGCGCGGGTCGTGGCGTGCACGTCGCCGCCCTGACACGCGACCAGGACCGCCTCCGCCGGCTGGATCGAGGCCAGGTCGGGGTACGTCTGGGCATCGGTGCCCAAGTCGTCGGGGCCCAGCACGACCCACCGAGGTGCCTGCGAGCCGGACGCGGGCGGGATCGCGATCCAGTCGAGCTGGTGCAGCAAGCCCTGGGTGTCGGATGCGCTGAGTTCGGTGGCGGACAGAGCACGCAAGGTGAGCGCATTGACCTCGGCCACCGGCGCGCCGGTCTCGTCGGCGATGCTCAA
>NZ_JBIEIS010000057.1:0-77172 GCF_043496855.1 Nonomuraea sp. JJY05 | reverse complement strand
GTCCGGTGAGTGCACATGAGCGCTTCCCGGCCAGGGTCGACAGATCCCGTTGAGGACCCAGAGGTCAGTCAGTCCATGGGTCAAACCCTGGCGGGAAGCGCTCATCTACATCATCACTGTCAGACCACCACTATCCGGATAACGCATCCCACCGGCATACTCCCGAACCCCGCCGCGAGCACGCAACCACGCCGTGTCACCTCAGACTTTCAGACCGCTGTACTCAGGTGCCGAGCGAAGAATCGGACCGAGCTGTCGATTTCGAAAGACGGGATTCGGAAGTGGCCGCCGGGGTTGGCATGCAGGGTTTTCTCGGCGGAGCCGAGTGCGTCGAACAGCTTCATGACCGAGTCCCGCGGGTTGCCTTCATCGTCCCACTGCAGTACGAACTCGACCGGGATCGTGATCCGCGCCGCGATGTCAATGAGCCAGTCGCTTCCGACGAGGCCCAAGACGGCGGCTGTGATCCGAGGTTCAGCCGCGACGAGGCGGATGCCCATCTCACCGCCCTGGGACAGACCGTAGTACCCGACGGGCCGGCTGTCGCCGACGGAATCCAGTTTCTGGAGCGCGTCGAGGGTGGTCTGCCAGTCGGGGATGAGCTGCGCCGCCACGGTTTCGTTGAGGGCGGGCCACTCCGGGCAGGACCGGAAGGGCTCGCCCGCGGCCTCTTGTTCCTGGATGAGTGTGACGAGCCGCCGGATTTCCCGGTGTTCCGGCCTGTCGCCGGTACCTGGGGCGTCGATCGCGGCGACCGCGAAGCCGCAGGAGGTGACGTAGGGGAAGGCCCGGGAGACGACCTCCCATCCCTTCTTGTGCTGGCCGCCGCCATGCCCGATCAGGACCAGTGGGCGGGGACCGGTGCCCTCGGCGGGCGTCCAGAGCACCCCAGGGATGTCTCCAATGGTGAAGAGTTGCTCGCGGATGCCGTCGGTGCACGTTTCCGTGGTGATGCGCATGGCGGTATTAGACCGGCATTCCCGCTGACGCGCGAGTCGATTATCTGCCCGTCATTAACCGGCTGCTAGGAAGTACATTCGAGGGTCATTGGCCCACATCATGTACGTGATAATGATCTATTATCCCGTACATGAGCGATCATGACGGCGCGGCGAGCAGGAGAACCCCTCGCCGGGACGGTGCGCGACTCCGATACATCACCCGCGCCGACACAGCGATCGCCGCCCGGCATGACCACCGCGCCGAAGATCACCGCTCTGCGTGGTGAAGGCGTCAGCCTCGCCGCGGCCGCCGACGCCTTCCTCGCCACCCCGCGAATGGCCAACCCCAACACCCACCGCGCCTACGCCCTCGGCCATCGACCGCGTCACCGCCCTGCTCGGCCGAGACCGTCCGCTCGCCGAGGTGGCCGACACCGAGATCGGCGCCGCGCTCAACGAGCTGTGAGGCCGATGCGCGCCGGCGACATGGAACCGCAACCGCGCCGCCATCAGCTCCTGGCTCACCTGGTGCCAGGCCAAGAAGCACCGGGCCGCCCCCTCGGTGCCAGCCGACGCCGAACGCCGCAAGGAAAGCGCCGATGAGACCCGCGCGCTCGCCAAGACCACCATCCACCCACTGGCTGCTGTCCCGCCGCGACATCCCGCTGCGGGAGAAGACCTGTGGCGGATGCTCTATGAAACGGCGGCCAGAGTCGCGGAGATTCTGGCGCTGAACGGCGAAGACCTCGACCTGGAGCACCGCCGCCCCCGTCCGCTCCAAAGGCGGCGCCGTCGAGTGGGTGTACTGGCACAGCGGCACCGCCCTTCTGCTGCCCCGACTACTCCGGCTCCCGGACGGCAGCACGCGCAGCCACGGTCCGCTGTTCCTGGCCGGTGTCCGGTCCCCGCCCGCCGTCCGGCCGCCCGCCGACATCTGCCCGCACACCGGCCGCGCTCGCCTGGGCTACGACCGCGCTCGCGTCCTGCTGGACAAGTACGCCGGGCTGGATCTGCACCAGCTGCGCCACAGCGCCGCCACCCACCTCGGCGACGCCGAGATCCCGCTGCAGCTCATCATGGGCAAGACCCGCCACAAGAACCCCCGCACCGCCATGCGCTAGGTCCAACCCGGCGCCGAAGCCATCGTCAAGGTCACCGACGTCCTGGCACCCCGCCGCCGTACCCATTGACCAACTGAGTGGCGGCTCGCCGGAGCTATAGGAGTTCCGGGCCGTCATGGGTTCTGCTCGGTCAGCCGTCCCTCCGTGCGCTGCGGGGTGTCCGGCGACGCGTCGTCTGTCATGGGGTCGGCAGCGGCGGGAGCGCGATCGGTTGATGGGTGTGCCGGTACGGTGATGTCCGCGGCGCGAGCGGGATGACCTGTAACGGAACCGACGGGTCCGGGCAGGCGGGACGTCTCCTGCTCGTGCAGCAGAGCCTGCGCCACGGCGGCGGCGGTCATGGCCTCCTCGCGCTGCTGTTGTGCGGCCTGCAGCGCGCTGGTGGCGTTCGTGAGTTCGGTGCGCAGCCGGTCGGCCTCAGCGGCGGCGACGTCTCGGGCCTGGGCGGCGGCCTTGAGAGCCTGCTCGGCCACAGCGGCCGCGGTGACCGCCTGCTCTCTCCGCTGTTGTTCTGCAGCCAACGTCACACGGAGCCGATCGGCCTCTTCGGCGCGCGCTGCCGCGGTACCGCGGGCCTGCTCGCGCTCCTGCTCGACCTCGCGGATCCGGGCCTCCTGCTCCTGCCGCTGTCGACGGAGGTCAGCGAGCTCGCGTCGCCCGGCGTCGGCCTGCTGCTCAAGTTCGGCGAGTCGGGCGGCGGTGGCGGTGTGCAGCTCGGCGAGCTGGTCGGACCGCTGCCGGGCGGCGTCCCGGTCCGTCTCGGCCCGGTGCTGCTCGGCAGCAGCGTCGGCGGCGGCCTGCTCGGCTTGGGCGCGTGCGTTTTGGTGCTCGCCGACCTGTCGCCAGGCGTCCTGCTCGCGTTCCTCGGCACGGTCGCGCGCACTCTCGGCCTGTGAACGCTTCTGTTCGGCTGCGGCGATCCGGGCAGCGGCGGTGTTGACGGCGGTCACGGCGCGCTGCTCGGCGGCCGCCGCGGCGGCGCGGGCCTCCTCGGCGGCCTGCTCGGCAGCCTCGACCTGGGCCAGCGCGCCGCTGCTCAGCTCGGCCAGCTGGCTACCCAGGGCCTCCTGGGCTGCCCGCCACTGCTCACCGGCGGCCAGCAGCGGCGCGAGCAGATCCTGAGCGCGCAGCAGGGCGTTGGCCACGGGGGCGGCGTGCGCGGTGGTTCGCGCCCGGTAGGCCGCCGCCCGGCAGGCGTCGCTGCAGTACTTGGCGCGGCTGCTGCGCCCCGGCAAGGCCTTGGCGCAGCCGGGGCCGGCGCACCGCGGCTCCGGCTCCGTCCCGGCTTTGTCATTTCCGGCCGTCTCGCCGCTCTCGACCGCGGTGTCCACCGTCACAGTTTCCTGATCGTCTGCCACAGTCCCACAGATTACCGTTCGCAGCGTTCGAACGCAGCATTTCCGTACGTTCGGAAACGATCCAATGTAATCAGCTGACCCGTGATAACCTTCCTTATCGCGGGTCAGGATTGATCAGGCAAGCGCTTCCGGGAAGGGGACAAACCGACATGAGTGAGGGTGAGCGGCCGGCGGTGGCGGGCGAGCACCCGCTGATTTCCGTGACTCCAGAAAAGGGCGTCGCCCATACCGCCGCCGACCACGCGCTGAGCGCCGACACCCGGCGCCTCATCGCCGACGGCGTGCCCGCCAACACGCGCCGCGCCTACGCCCGCCAATGGGCCGCCTTCACCGCCTGGTGCACGGCCCAGAACCGCATCGCGCTGCCCGCCACCGGCGCAACCCTGGCCGAATACACCGCCCAGCTGTGCGCCGCCGGACAGGCCCCTGCCAGCATCGAACAGGCCCTCGCCGCGGTGCGCACCATGCACCGCCTGTCCGGCCACATCAATCAGCCCGCCACCGAGGCCGCCCGGCTTGCCCTGCGCGCCTACAAGCGCCACCGCGCCGAGAACGGCGGACGCGGCCAACGCGAGGCCCCACCGATCACGATCGACGCGCTGCGCGCCATGGTCACCGCCTGCGACCTGACCACCTCGATCGGCCTGCGCGACCGGCTGCTGCTCGTGCTCGGCCTGGCGCTGATGGGCCGCCGCAGCGAACTGGTGGCGCTCACCCGGGAGGACGTGCGGGAGGTCGCCGACGGCCTGGAGGTGGTCATCCGCACATCCAAGACCGACAAGGACTCGACCGGCGAGATCATCGCCATCCCCCGGGGCAGCCACCCGCTCACCGACCCGGTCGCCGCCTGGCGCGACTGGCTGGGCGTTCTCGACCAGGCCGGGCACACCACAGGCCGACTGCTGCGCCGCATCAATCGGCACGGCACCGTCGGGCCGTCACTGGGCGCTGACGCCGTCAACGTCATCGTCCGCGACCTGGCCGTCCGCGCCGGCGTAGCCTCCGGCGACAGCGTCACCGCGCACAGCCTGCGCGCCGGCGGCGCCACCGTCGCCTACGCCGCCGGCGTGCCAGTCGCCGTCATCGCCAAACACGGCCGCTGGGCCCCAGCCTCACCTGTGGTGCTTCGCTACATCCGCGCTGTCGACCGATGGCGAGACAACGCCATGCGGAATGTGGGCTTGTAGCTGCAGGACCACCGGCCTCCCTGATCAGGAGATACGTTGCTCGTTCGGGGCTGGTGACACGTTCGGTGACAGCACTGCGCTCAGGCGGCCACGCGCAGGCTGGAGCAGGAGATGCGGTCGGTGGTAACGCTCCGTCAGTTCTCGCGCACGATGATGGTCGACGCCGCCGGATCCCGGCCCGGCAGCGATCCTGAACGCCCGACCCGTAGTCTGGAGCGGGCCTGATCGTCGTCGACTGGGATCGTGGTGAGCATGCGCAGCAGGTTGCCGAACGCGGACTCGACCAAGGGAGGATCGGGGCTTCGGCTCGCCGGCACGTTCGTCATGGTCGCCACTGTCGTCTCTGCCTTGGTCGTCATCAACTTGTGCTGGGCGGGCGCGGAGTGGACCTCGCACCCGCACGCCAGGGGCGTCGTCTTCGATCCGCATCTCCCTGACGGCACCACGGCGCTTCTGTGGTTCGCCTACGTCGCAGGACCGGCGTCCATGGTGCTCTACCGGATCTACCGCACGCCCGCCGGGCTTCGGGTGATGCCGCTCATCATCGGCCTGTTCGCCATCTCCCAAGCCGGCTGGTTCGCCGAGCCTATGATCGGCTCCGGATCCGTGGGTCTCGCCGTGACCAGCACCCTGTTCGCCTTCGGTATCCCGGCGCTCATCGGCCTGGCCTTCATCGTGTACTTTGTCCGCCTGCCGTACGGGGTAGACGCGAAGAAGCGCTCATCGAGTTCCCTGGTCGTCCACCTCGCGGCGGCGGTCGCCGGGATCGCGCTCGGATTCGCCCTGTACGCCGTCGTCGTCGGCTAGTGGCCCGTCACACAACCTTGGCCGGGTAGCTGGTCCAGCTACGGATGGTTGAGCTGGCGGCGAAGCAGGTTTTCGGTTGCGCGCGTTGCGCCAGCGGACGTAGCCGCCGAGTGGTGTATCAACAAAGCTGGAGGGTTACCGGGCGGTGGCCCTTCGCACCGACAAACGCCAGAGCGTCTACCATGACACACCACCGACGTGGCCTCGATCAGGATCTGGCTCCGCGACCCGATTATCAAGGCGGCACACCCTAGTGTGACGTGGTATGAATCTTGGTCAGTGGGGGGCATGGACGCGGCTGGTCCTGGTCGTGGTGGCGGGGGCTGTCGTCGCCTCTCCCGTCCGATCGACCCCATCCACCGCGACGGGGCACCTCGAAGAGGCCTTACAGCCGGATTCGTCGCTCACCGCCATGGCGCCGCATCCTGGCTGGCGGGTCATACCCCCCGGCGAGCTGGCCTGTCACGCCGGGCCGGGGGTGGCCGCAGTTTCATCTACCTCCACGGCGTGGCCGCGACCGGCCCCGATGATGCCTGGGCCGTTGGGACGTGCCAGGCCGCCGACTATGACTGTTACTGGGCCGGTGCGGATTGCCGCGACCACCTGGGCATCGTCGGGCGCTGGGACGGGCGGCGTTGGAGCCAGATACGCATGCCGTTTGGCCCTGCACTCCGAGAGCCCTTCCGGTGCATCCCAGGGCTGAGGAACCGGCGGACAGCCGTTATCGATGAGAACGATCTTTATGAGACTGGTGTGGTGTTGGCGCGGGACGGCTCGTGACCTCTATGTGGTCCACTGCGGAGCGTGGAGTCAGCGGGGACGACGGAGCTGGGCGGGGTCGGCTTCGGCGGTGATGCGGGCGGAGGCCTCTTCGCCGAGTCGTACGTAGCGGCCGAGGCTGGCCAGGTGCTGGTGGCGGCTCTTGGCCTGCAGTTCGGGTGCGGTGCGTCCGGCTTGCGCGAGATGCTGGAGCGCCGAATGGCGAAGCTGGTGCAGGGTCCACCCCTGCCGGTGTGGGTCGAGCTTCGCGGTGGCGGTCTTGAACAGGTATTCCGCCCGCGGGTAGGACAGCCGGCCGCGCCGGGTGAGCGGGCAGATGTCGCCAGCGGCAGGGGTGCGGGCTCCGGAGGTGGGGGCGCGCCGGTCGGCCAGGAACACCGGCCCGGTGGTGCGGCCGGCCAGCAGGCGGGGCAGCTTCCTGTTTGCATCGACCTATGAAACAGTGTTCGCCCTGGACGCGCCCCGCCGCGAGGCGTGTTTCGTAGGTGTTCATTATCTGTGGTGCCGCTGATCGCGACCTGCGGTGACGTTCAGTGGGCGGCGCGTGAAGCGGCCCTGTTATCTGTGGCAAGGAGGACGTGGTGCCCGTCGTGGCGCAACTGCCGACAGGCCAGCGTCTGACGGTCCGCGCTGCGGCTGGCGCCTTCCTCGACACCGTGGCCAACCCCAACACCGTGCGTGCCTACGCCGCCGGCGTCGGCAAGATCGCGCTGCGGCTCGGCGAGCACCGCCCGCTTGCGGCGGTGGCCGACGACGAGATCGGCGAGGCCCTGGAGGCGCTGTGGGGAGGCGCGGCGGTCAACACCTGGAATGCCCGGCGCGCCGCCGTACTGTTCTGGCTGGCCTGGTGCCGCGACCACGGCCATGCCGCCCCCGCCGTGCCCGCCTGGGCCCGGCGGCTGGCCGCACCCGACAGCCAGACTCCCGCCCGCTCCCAGACCGCGATCGACCGGCTGATCGCCCGCCGCGACGTCGGCATCCGGCAGAAAACCCTCTGCCGCCTCCTGTACGAGACCGCCGCCCGGGCCGAGGAGATCCTCACCCTCAACATCGAGGACCTGGACCTGACCGCCCGCCAGGCACGGGCCAAGGCCAAGGGCGCCCACGCCAAAACCCGCCGCCGCGGCCAGGCACGCGAGGACTTCGTGCTGGAAACCGTCTACTGGGACGCCGACACCGCCCGGCTGCTGCCCCGCCTGCTCAAAGGTCGCACCCGCGGCCCGGTCTTCATCACCCACCGCCGCCCCGGCCCTGGCAAGGTCATCAGCCCTCGCGACGTCTGTCCCGACACCGGCATGGCCCGCCTGTCCTATGGCCAGGCCCGCGCCCTGCTGGATGAGCACACCGCGTTGAAGGGCCCCGGCACGGGCTGGGACTTGCACGAATTCCGCCATTCAGCGCTCAGGACCAGCGGCTGAGCTGCCCTGACCGCCAGCAAATGCGATATGTAGCTGCTCAACAGGCATCCCACCTGAGACAAGGAGCCACGTGGCCGAGGGCAGCAGCACGCCAGCCGGAGAGCGGGTCCAGCCGAGATACGGGTAAAACCGGCCATGAGTCGATCGTGAGAACGTCGGGGCATATCCGCCGCAGGTCCGGGTTGGGGGTACTCGATTCCCGGCGCCGTCTTCCCGCGACGGTTGGCGCCTAGTCTCGGAAGCCGCCTCTCGGGGACCGGAGGAGTGTCGGCTCTAACATGCGAGTTCCGTCTCGCGCATTGTGTTCGGTCGGCTACAGTACGACCCATTCTGTGGTGATCGGGGCTGCTGGGGAAGGCTGTGCCTGATGGCCTCGATCGACAAGACCGCCTACCCGCGGTTCAAGCCGCTCGGCGACCACGCGCTCGGTGGCCATCAGCTCCTTGGCCAGCGCCCGCAGCGTCTTCTCCCTGCCCGGCACCGCAGGGAAGACCACCTGCCGGACCGTCTCATCGGGCTTGCTCAGCGCGGCGTTCACCAGCTTGGTGAAGACGCCGCGCTTGCCGGGCACCGGGGCGAGCTGACCGATCAACTCCTCCTCCACCCGCCGCTCGGCGCGCGCGTTGATCCGGTGAATCAGCCCGATCAGCAACTCCACCAGCCCGTCCACCAGCTCGGCCTGCCGCGTCCAGCACAACGCCGCCAGCAGCGTGTAGCGCACCGGCGCCGAGCAGGCCGCGAAATCCGAGGGATACATCCGCATCGCCCGGTCCCGCCACGCTGCCACGATCTGATCGGAGATCTCGGCGAACACCGCCTCGCCCAGTCCTCAGGGAGCGAGCGGTCGCCAGCTTGCCGATCTCCACCAGCAGGGTGTCCGGCCCCAGCGGCCCAGGGTCGGCCTTCAACTCGGCCAGCACGTGCGGCCGCCCCAGCAACTCCTCCAGCCGGGCGCACACGGCCGGCCCGAGCCACGCCATCACCTGCTCGGCGAAGGCCTCCTCGAAACGGCGGCACCCAGAATTGACGACCTGTTCCACCTGGCCACTGGTCGGCGGTTCGATCCTGGTGCGCCACCAGCCTGCTCCGCGCCCTGCTCGTCCTGACGAACCTCGAACTCGACCGCTGACAGACGATCAAGACCGAAGAAAGCCGCCCACGACCAGCACGAGCACCCACGAACCCCGCCACACCAGCGAAACCAAGATGGTGGATCTTCAGTGAAGATCCGACTGGACCTCGGTCAGTCGATGCCTTCGACGATGCGGAAGTCGCGCTCGACGCCGTCGGAGAGGGCGACCAGCGCCTCCTGGTAGGCCGCACTCTCGCGCACCGCGACGGCCTGCTCGAAGCTGTCGAACTCGATCAGGACGGTGCGCTCGGCGATTCCGGCGTCATGCGCCACGACCCGACCGCCACGGACGAGGACTCGACCGCCCCCGGCCTTGACGGCCGGACGGGCCAGCTTGTTGTAGGCAGCCAGCTTCTCGGGGTCTGAAATGGTGCGGTAAACGCTGACCCAGTAGCCCTTGGGCATGGAACCTCCAGTGTTGGGATGAGTGCATCTGACTTACGGGTTGGTCTCGGACGAGCGTCGGCGGGCGAGAGCGAGGCTTGTCAGCGTCGTGATCGCCATGGCGCCGATGCCGACCAGCACCGCGGTGGTGTAGGCGCTGTCGTCGGGGAAGAGGTGGCCGGGCCGGTGCCCGCGGCGAGGATCAGGCCGCCGATGGCGCTGCGCGGTCATGGCACACCCCTTATCGTCGAAGTGACGATACCCATGATGGCACACCATCCGGGGTGGGACACATGTGACGAATGCCACGGGAGTACCGACGCTGCGGACGACGTAGTTGAAGCTCATGGCGCTCGACGTCTCGCTCTTGGGAGTGACGGCCAGGATGACGCCGGGCATCGCGGCCGAGAAGCCGCCGAAGCCGAAGCCGAGCACGCCCATCGCCGCGAACAGTTCGCCGCGCGCCCAAGCAGGCGCAGGATAGTGGCAGGGGAGGGGTGCCGGCCGGGCCGACGCGACGTTTTTGCAACCGGCTCCGGGTCACTGGCAGAGAAAACGGCTCGCGAGGCCAATAGAACGGATGGCAGGGTGCGATTCATGGCACCCCAATATCAAATTCGTGCCGACTACGACACTCGCACGATTGTGGTCTACCAGGCGTACTCGCCCGCCATCGCTGATGCGGCGCTGCAGGCGGGCCGCTTCGTCGCGCCGTTCTCATTTCACCGGATGACGTGGATCAAGCCGTCGTTCATGTGGCTCATGCACCGCAGCAACTGGGCCCGCAAACCCGGTCAGGAGCGCATTCTCGCGGTGCGGATAACGCGCGAGGGATGGGAGGAGGCCCTGTCCCAGGCCGTGCTCACGACAGCAGACCCAGCAGCCGTGGCGCAGGCGGCCGTGCATGTCCAGTGGGACCCCGAGCGCTCGCTACGCGGGGCGGCGCTCAACCATTACAGCATCCAGGTCGGCATCGGCCGCCATCTCATTCGCACGTTCACCGACGACTGGGTGGTCAGCCTCACGGAGCTCACCCCGCAGGTCCGCAAGGCTGTCTCCCTGATACAGACCGGCCAGGGCGCAAGAGCCCAGCGGCTGATCCCCACAGAGCGCGCCTACCCGCTGCCTCGGGCGCTGGAAAACCGCCTTTTCTCAGGTGGTTGACCATCGACTGCCGCGAAGCAGAGGTACACCGCACCGATTGCCATCCGACGCCGATGAAACGCTCCCTACCAGCACTTTCGCCACAGGCCTTACAGGCCCGGCTGGAACAGGGCCCGGCACGCCTTTCCGAGCGCCGGCTCCGCTGCGGCGAGCGCCTCCCGGGCCCGAGGCTCCACCGCTGCCTCCGCCAGGCGCTGGGCCAGTTCGTAGAGCTTGGCGGTCGTCATCCACATGTCTGCGACGACGGCGTCGAGGGCGCGGGAGCGCTGTCCGATGGGGACATCGCTCCAGCGAGTCCTTCGCGCAGGATCGTACGTCGTGAACGGGATTGAGTAGGGCATACTCAGGCGCCCTCGTCCCCATCCAAAGGACCATGCGGTTCATGGCGACCCTTGTAGAACGTGGAGCGCGAACCCGGCGCCGGGGGTGGATGATCGGCACGCTTGGAGCGCTGCTCTTATCCATCACCCCGGCGCTGGCCATGCCGTCCGCGGCGGCGACGGCGGCCCCGAACCGTTCGCTGACCTTCTCCATCGATTACCTCTTCCAGGTCGAGGACCCAGACGGCGGCGGCCTCGGGGATGGGGACTACTTCCCCAGAGTGCAGATCGGCGACGGCCCGGTGGAGACCGGTCCGAGGATCGAGGACGACGAGTTCGAGCCGCTGGGCCTGCCTGAGGCGCCGAACGGCTGGGTGTTCACCAACGCGAATCTGCCCGGCGACAAGGACACCGTGGACATCACGGTGGCGATGTGGGACTGGGACTCCGGGCTGAACACCGAAGACGACCGGATGGACATCAGCCCCAAGAACAACGACCTCGAACTGAACCTTGTCTACAACTTCAAGACAGGCGCTCTGACCGGGGATGACGACTCCTTCGTGTACGGCAGGCCCTGCAGGCACTCCAACGGCCTGCCGAAGGGGCAGAGCTGCATCGAGGGCGACGGCGACGGCGGATATCCGCTGGCCAACGACGGCAGGGCCACCCGGCTCGGCATCAGCGTCCTCAACGACGTCGACGCGGACGGCATCCCGGACACCGTAGAGATCCACGGCGTCCGTGACCGTACGGGCGCGATGGTCGCGGATCTTCCCGCGATGGGCGCCGATCCGTGCCGGATGAACCTGATCCTGCAGACCGACTTCATGGCCGACGCCACCCCCGCCACCAGGCACTCCCACGAGATAAAGCCGGGCGCGGTCACGCTGGTCCGCGATGTGCTCGACGCGTCCCCGTTCAAGGCGACGAACCCCTGTCCCTACCCCGGAGGAATTCGGCGAGACGGCATCGGCTTCATCCACCGGCCGGGCGTGCGAATCCCTCACCAGCCGTTCATGGGTCTGGAGAACAACGCCGACTTCCGCAACGCCCGCGCCGTCAACCTTCCAGCGGAGCTGGCGCCCTACGCGCACTACACGATCTTCGCTCACGACCTCACCCGCACCGAGGGCGGGAGCACCTTCAACGACCCCGGCACCTCCGGCGAATGCTGCGAACCCACCCGGGACAACAACAAGGACTTCCTCGTCACCCTCGGCACGTGGAGGCTCATCTGCGTCGCGGACTTCGGTCTCGACTACCGAGGGGACGCCACGCTCCAGACCACCCGCTCAGGCGATGACGTGATCAACGGCAACCAGGTCCTCGTCGGAGACAATGGCCGCTGCGATTCGACCAGCGGGCACCCGACGGATCTTCAGGTGCTCACCCCCGGCACGGGGGACGCCGACGCCAGGGTCGGGACCGAGGTCGACCAGGCGGGCACCCTCCTGCATGAGCTCGGGCACGCGCTGGCCCTGCGCCACGGCGGCAATACCAACGAGCACTACAAGCCCAACTACCTCAGCGTCATGAACTACTTCTTCCAGACGGGCATCCCCAACAGCCCGCCGCCGCTGCTGATCGACCACTTCCGCGAGTGGCAGAAGGGCGCGGTACGGCTGGGCTTCTCGAACGGAAGGCTGCCCCAGCTGGTCGAGGGAAGCCTCGCGGAGAACAGCGGCATCTCCGACGGCACCGACTTCACCTTCTGGTGGACCAACAACCGCCGTGTCCCCACCGGGCCGCGGCTCCTCAGATCCGGGCGCGGCAACGGGCCGCTCAACTGGAACGACAGCACCACCCCAGGCACCAACGCGCCGCTCTTCGAAACCACCCCGGTGCCCGTGAACATCAACGGCAGGGACGGGTTGACCACCCTGCACGATCACGACGACTGGTCGGCGATCAGGTTCCGGGGGCCGGGATCTCCGGACGCCAGGGGCTGGGCCTGCAGTGCCTACCCGGCCGGTTCACCGGCCTGCGCCGGGGCGGGCGGCTCCGCCGACAGAGAACTCGACTTCACCACCGTGATCCACCAGGAGATGGCCTTCTTCAACCGCTATGACCCTGACGTCAAGGTCGCCAAGAGCGCGGACAAGGCGGACGCCGAACCCGGTGACACCCTCACGTACCAGGTGAAGCTGGAGAACATCGGCTCGGGAACGGCAGCCTCGATCGAGGTCGTCGACAGTCCGCCCACCGGCCCAGACCAGAAGCGGCAGGTGCCGTACCTCGGGGAGGAAGGCACCAGTACGGAGTCCTTCACCTACGAGATCCCGTGCGAAACCGCTGACGCGGCCGTGCTGACCAACAAGGCGACGGCGACCGCGAAGGACGAGGGCGGCGGAGCCGAGGCGAATACCGGCAACAACACAGCTCAGGCCACGACCAGGGTCCACGCGCCCCGGCTCACCCTGCAGAAGACCGCGTCCGCCACGGTGAACGCCGGTGAGGAGATGAAGATCGACCTCCAGGTCGCCAACGTCGGCAGCGGCACCGCCACCGGGGTGATACTCACCGACACCCTGCCCGCCGACGTTTACTACAGCCAGAGCCTGGACCGGGGATCCGGTCCCAAGCCGAGCAAGGTCACGCGCAACGCGGACGGGACAACCACCCTGACCTGGTCGCAGGAGGCCCTGGCCGGCGGCAAGGAGCTGGCCGTGCAGTTCACGGCGAGACCCAGCCTGCTGTACACGGCCGGCGCGCGGCTGACCGACACGGCCTCCGTGGTGTACGGCAACGCCAAGGGCTGCACCTTCCCCCCGGTCACGGCCTCCGCGAGCACCACAGTCACCGAGGTCACGCCGACGCGTGATCCGCGCTCACACGGCTACTGGAAGACCCACCCGCAGGCGCGCACCTGGGAGTTGCTGGCCCGGGTCCAAGCCACCGATCAGCGGTTCGACGCCTCCGCCAACGGGGAGCTGGAGAACGCCGAGGCGGAAGCCGTACTGAACGCGGGTGGCCCGCAACCGGGCCCGGTGCGGTTCCAGCTCCTGGCGACGCTGCTCGACCTGGCCGCGCGGCAGATCAACGCCTCCACCCGCATCGACTCCGAGCTCTCCCGCAGACTCGGGGCGCGCACGGTCGGTGAAGCGGTGAGGTACGCCTTCGCGACCCTCGCCGAGCCGCTCAACAGCACAACCGCAGGCCGGTACTCCGACACCACTGCCCTGCTGGACGAGATCGTCAACAACCGGAGCGAGGTCTACGAGTAACGAGACTGACTGCGGTGCGAGCGGTGGGTCCACCGTTCGCACCGCAGTCGGGTTGGCCGCGTGCTGATCGAGCCACGATCCTCGCGTGTTCCGTAGCTCGGTGTCGCTGAAGACGGGACCCGAGGCGTTCCCGCATCCGTGCCGGCATCGACATCAGTGACGGCGAGATCCGCCGGCTGCCCACACCTACGCCGACCCTCAGCGGCGGGCGCGGGGCGAGGTCGTCCATCCCATCAGGAACGGGGCCACCACCCGGTGGCGTCCGAGCCAGAGATCGCGGGGCCCCACTCGGGTTCGAGCGACCAGCCCCAAAGTAGCTCTCTGTAATCGCCGTTACGGCCTTAGGGAGTCGGGGTCCGGTCGGTGGGATTGCCCTCGGCAGCGGCTGCGAGGGTTTTGTGGACGATGCCGACGGAGACCTTCACTCCGGCGGCGATGGTACGGATGGATTCCCCGCGCCGGCGACGGTCGAGGATCGCGGCTCGTTTGTCGTCGTCGACCACAGGACGGCGGCCGCCGACCTTGCCTTGCTTGCGGGCCGTCTCCAGGCCGTTCTTGGTCTTGCGGACGATGTCGCGGCGGCGATCCTCGGCCAGGGCGAGGGCCAGGTCGAGGATGAAGGAGCGTTCGGTGTGCTCGCCGACGCCGATGCCCTCCAGCACCTTGACGCCGATGCCCCGCTGGAACAAGTCGTTGAGGACAATCAGTCCTTCGAGGAGATTGCGGCCAAGCCGGTCGACCTCCTGGACGGTCAGCAGGTCGCCCTCGCGGATGTAGGACAGCGCGGTGAGCAGATCGGGCCGGTCCTCGGTGGCGAGCTTGCCGCTGGCCTTCTCCTCGATGACCGTCAGGCAGATCGGATCGAGGGCGTCATGCTGCCGCTGGGTCTTTTGCTTGTCGGTGCTGACGCGGACCAGTCCTATGAGCGCCACGCGAAGCACCTCCGTTCATCAAACGTCACGTGCGAGACATCTGAACGGTAGCAGGGGACGTCGGAAGATGAACGGCAAAATGAACATCCGAACCGGACACGGCGCACCGAGGTCCCCGTTCGGCCGGGTGTCGGCCCTTGGAGTGTGGAGGACCGAAAACGTACGCTAAGCCCGTTCGCCCGGCTCACTGGTAGTGCGTGATCGTCGTTGAGTGAAGGACGTTGGCGTACGTTCCCGTTCCATCGCACACCTCGACGTCGCGGCTGAGTCTGAGGCCGGCGCGAGTTGGGTGACCAGTTGGCGGTCAAGTGGTAACGGTTCGATCGCTCGGGTCACGGTCTGTAGGGCAGCACCCTACTTTGCGTTCATGCCGGTGGATTTCCTGAGCGATGGCGAGGCTGCCCGGTACGGGCGCTTTGCCGGTGCGCCGGGGCGTGTGGAGTTGGAGAAGCTGTTCTTCCTGGACAACGCGGACAAGGCGCTGATCAGGAAGAAAAGGGGCCCGAATAACCGGCTCGGGTACGCCGTCCAGCTAACCAGCGTGCGTTACATCGGCCGGTTCCTGGCCGACCCGCTCGACGGGGTGCCAACTGAGGTGATCGACTATCTGGCCGAACAACTGGGGATCGCGGACGCGTCCTGTCTGAAGCAGTATGCACAGCGGGAGCCGACGCACCGTGAGCATGCCGGGCAGATCCAGGCGAAGCTGGGGCTGAAGGACTTCAGCCAGGCCGAGGCAGAGCTGGAGACGACCCTGGCCGCGCACGCGTGGAACTCCGGGGACGGGCCAACCGCGATGTTTCAGTACGCGGTGCGCTGGCTGCGCGAGAGCGACGTGCTGCTGCCGGGCATCACGACGCTGACCCGGATGGTGGCCCGGATCCGGGAGGAGCAGACCGAGCGGTTATACGCGACTCTGGCTGCGATGCCGACGTCCGAGCAGGTTGAGGCGCTGGAGAACCTGCTGGAGGTGCCGCCGGGCAAGAAGATGACAGAGCTGGAGCGCTGGCGCCAGGGCCCGTCCAAGGCGTCCGGACCCGGGATGGTGAAGGCGCTGCAACTGGTGGAGGAGATCCTCGGCGCCGGACTGGGCCGGTTGGAGCTGGATGCGTCGGTGCCGCTGCGGCGGGTGCTGGAACTGGCCAAGTACGGGCTGACGGTCCGCTCGGCGCAGCTGAAACGTCATCCGGACACGCGCCGGCTGGCCACGCTGGTGGCGACGGCGCGCCGGTTGGAGACCAAGACGATCGACGACGCACTTGAGCTGCTGGATCTGCTGATGGTGACCGAGCTGCTGGGCAAGGCGCACCGTGAGGCCGACAGGCAGAAGGTGAAGAAGCACCCGAAGCTGGCCAAGGCCTCGGCCCGGCTCGCGGCCGTGGTGGAGGTACTGCTGGAGGCCACCGAGTGGGGCGAGGAGGTGCGGCTGTTCGAGGTGTGGGAGATGATCGAGGCGGTTGTGCCGCGCGGGCAGCTGCGCGAGGCGGTGGAGGTGGTCACGGGCATGGTGCCGCCGCCGGACGCCGACGACGACGGCGGCTGGCGAGCGGAGATGGCTGGCCACTACCCGACGGTCTCGGGCTTTGTGAAGCTGCTCACCGGTGCGATCGAGTTCGACGCCAATCCCGAGGGTGAGCGGGTACTGGCGGCGATGAAGGCGCTGCCCGCCGCGCTGGCCTACCGGCCGCGCAACCACTCGGCGAGCCTGCTGCCGGTCCGGTTGATCGACCCTGGGGTGGTGACCGGGGTGTGGCGGCGGCTGGTCTTCGGCCAGCCCGCGCGCAAGGACGGCCTGGCCGACCGCAACTCGTACGTGTTTTGTGTGCTGGAGCAATTCCACCGCAGGCTGAAACGGCGGGAGATCTTCGCGCCGGGCTCCAGCCGCTGGCGCGACCCGAACGCCCAGCTGCTGGAGGGCGCCAAGTGGGAGGCGGTCAAGCACAGCGTGCTGACCGACCTGGGCCTGCCCGAGGACCCCGCCGGCCTGCTGAGCGAGCTGGAAGGTCTACTGGATCAGACTTACCGGGTGGTACGGGCCGGGCTGGCCGCCAACGCCGCGGTAAGCATCGACGACGCCGGGAAGATCCACGTGGCGAGCGTGAAGGCGATCGAGGAACCGCCCAGCCTGATCGATCTGCGCAAGCGCATCGAGGCGATGATGCCCCGAGTGGACATCTCCGAGGCGATCGTGGAGGTGCTCGGCTGGTGCCCGGGCTTCCTGGAGGCACTCACCTCCCCGGCCGGCGGCCAGTCCCACCTCGACGATCTGGACATCTCGGTGGCCGCTTGCCTGACCACCCAGGCGCTGAACATCACGTACACGCCGATCGCCGTCAGGGGTGTGCCAGCGCTGGAGCGGCACCGGCTCGGCTACATCGAGCACACCTACCTGCGGGCCGAGAACCTTACCGCCGCCAACCCGCACCTGATCGACAAGCAGGCCGGGATCGGCTTCGCCCAGGCGTTGGGCGGCGGCCTGGTCGCGGCGATCGACGGGATGCGGTTCGTGGTCCCGGTGCCGTCGGCCTATGCTCGCCCCAACCGCAAGTATTTCGGCCCGAAACGCGGCGTCACCTGGCTCAACATGATCAATGATCAGGCGTTCGGGATCGCGGCGAAGGTGGTGTCCGGCACCGACCGGGATTGCCTGCACGCCTTGGACGTCATCTTCTCCAGCGGGGAGGGCCGCCGCGCGGACATGATCGTGACGGACACCGGATCGTATAGCGACCTCGTGTTCGGGCTGGCGCACCTGCTGGGGCGGCAATACCGGCCCGCGCTGGCCGACCTGCCGGACCAGAAGCTGTGGAAGAGCATGGCCGAGGCCGACTACGGCGCCTTGAACTCCCTGGCGCGCGGGGTGCTGGATCTGCGGAAAGTGCACAAGCACTGGCCGGACATCCTCCGGCTGGTCGCCTCCATCTACACCAGCGAGGTCAGCCCCTACGACGTGGTGCGGATGCTGCAACGCGACGGCCACCCCACGGCGCTCGGCGAGGCGATCAACACCTACGGCCGGATCTTCAAATCGCTGCATGTGCTCCAGTTGATCGACGATGAGGACCTGAGGCGGGACATCAAAGGCATCCGCAACCTGCAGGAAGGCCGCCATTCCCTGGCCGAGAAAGTGTTCCACGGACGCAAGGGCCAGCTGTTCCAGCGCTACCACGAGGGCCTGGAAGATCAGCTCGGCGGCCTGGGAATTGTCCTGAACTGCCTGGTTTTGTGGAACACCCGCTACATCGACGACGCGCTCAACCTGCTGCGCGAGCAGGGCTATCCGGTGCTGGAGGCCGACGTGGCCCGGCTGTCGCCGTTCATCTCCAAGCACATCAACGTACACGGCCGGTACTCCTTCTACCGGCATCAACTCGGCGGGAGCAGGCGCCCACTCCGCGATCCCGACACCGACGAGGTAGACGAGGACGGGGATGAGGATGGCTGACCAGCCGCAGGCGCGGTGGGTTATGACCCAGCGACTCCCGTGCTCGCCATAGCAGGTGCATCACCAGCCCATCATGGCGACCTATGCCTGCCCTGCCCATGCCTGGCGACGGCGTCCGTGAGCACGGCTACGCCACCACGCCCTGGCAGGGTATTGGTCAGGCGTTCTTGGTGATCCGCTGTGCTTGATGTCGCTGTAGTTCGATTTGGTCGGTGACGAAGTTGGTCAGCAGTTTCAGCTGCTGGGGGGTGTATTGCGACAGCTGGTGCTGGGTTTCGGTGATGGTCTGGCTCCACATCTGTTCGGCCCAGCGGAGCGCTTTGTCGCTGGCGGTGATGAGTACGCGTCTGCGGTCGGCGGGGTCTCGTTGCCGTTCGGTGTAGCCGGCTTGGGTGAGCCGGTCGATGGCGAAGGTGAGTGCGGTGGGGGCGATGCCGGCGGTGGCGGCCAGGTCGCCCGCCGCCATCGGGCCGCGGGTGATGAGGCACGACAGGCAGCGGGCGTCGGTGCGATTAAGCCCTAGGGCGGTGCTGACGGCCTGGTCAACCTGGTCGGAGGCGGTCTGCAGGTCGGTGAGGGCTCGCATGAGCTCGGTGATCAGTTGCTGTTGGGTACCGCCTTGCGTGGTGTCGCCGGACAACGCCAACCCCCGGGTTCGTCACGTATCGACAGGTGAGGTGGGGCCAGCGTAGCCGGTGGCTAGCGGAAGTCGGCGGCGTGCTCGCGGGCCCAGTCCGCGAAGGAGTACGGCGGCCTGCCGGTGACTCTTTCGACGGTGTCGGTCGGCGCCGACGGCCGGTGCACCGCAGCGGCGAGCTGGCCGAGCACGGCCTCGACGATCGCGGGGGGCGCGTACCCGGTCATTTGCTCGCGGGCCTGGCCGGCCGGGATGTCTTCCATGCGCAGGGTGCGCCCGATCGCGGCGCCGATCAAGGCGAGCTGGTCGGCGTGGGTGATGGCCTGCGGGCCGGTCAGGACGTATTTGGCGCCGTGGTGGCCGTCCTGGGTGAGCGCGCGGACCGCGACCGCGGCGATGTCCCGCTCGTGGATCGGCACGGTACGGGCCAGCGGGTAGGGGGCGCGCACTACGTCGCCGGCCTTGATCTGGGGCGCCCACTGCAGGCTGTTGCCGGCGAACTCGTTGGGGCGCAGGAACGTCCACTGCATGCCGGTGCGTGCCACGGCGTGCTCGAACGCCGCGTGCACCTCGGCGACCGCGTCCGGTTGATGTTCGACGTCGTCGAGCACGTCGCCGGTGGACAGCACGACGATGCGCTCCACCCCGCAGCGCTCGGCGAGTTCGGCGAACTGCTGTGGGGCGCCGCCCATCGCCATCAGATAGACGGCGCGCACCCCGCGTAGCGCATCATCCAGCTTCTCCGGTTCTCCCAGGTTGCCGCGCACGACCTCGGCCTGCCCGGGGATGGATGCCCGTGCGGGGTCGCGGGTCAGCGCGCGCACCTTGTGCCCCTGGGCGAGCAGCCCGGCCACGACATGCCGCCCGACGCTGCCGGTCGCTCCGGTCACCAAGTTCATCGACGCTCCTCATATGCGGCGGGCATCCGACCGTGCCCTCTGGTGTTTTCCATGGACTTCTGCCAGCGGCGTTTGGCCGCCGGGAGGCGGTTGAAGGCGCGCAGGCCGGTGCGCATCGCGGCCAACAGCACGCGGCCCACCACCGGTGTGTCCAGCGGCAGGGCGCCGCCGAACTGCCTTTTGGACCTGGCCACCAGGTCCCAGGCGTAGCCGTGCATCTGTGCCTCATAAGCCGCCACCGCCTCGATGGGCGACTGCTCGCCGCGGTGTGCCGCGATCAGATGGTGGGCGAGGATCTCCGCATCCCGCAGCGCGGTGTTGGCGCCCACGCCCAGCCCTGGGGTCATGGTGTGGACGGCGTCGCCGATCAGTGTGATGTTGGTGCTCGGCCATGGCCGCATGGGGGCGGTGGTGCGGACCTGGAGCGGAAAGGCCGTGCTCGCGTCTGCGGCGGCGAACAGCGCCCGGAAGCGCGGATGCCAGCCGGTGGTGTGCTGGAGCACGATCTGCTGCAGGTCAGGGCCGGGCAACTGCATGAAGTCGGCCGGCAACAGGCGGCTGGGCGCCGACCAGCCCCACATGATGTAGTCGCGGGTGTTGTCGTATTGCAGGCCCGGCCAGCGGCGGAGCAGTTCGCCGTCGTTGCCGCCGATGCCGTTCTTGAGGTTCCCCTCACGGTCCCACTTGAACTCCATCACGTGGATGATGCAGCCGTATCCCTTGGGCGCGTTCACCAGCGTCACCCCGCGCAGCATCTCCGGGGTGAGCAGGAGTCGGGTCTGGTCGTCCAGCGGCGCCTTGGCGGTGACGCATTGGGCGTCGAGTACCTCCATCTCAGCGTGCGGCAGGTATTGCCGGCGCACCCGGGAGGAGCTGCCGTCGGCGCCGACCAGCACATCACCCCGGACGCTGGTGCCGTCGGCGAAGTGCGCCGTGACAGTTCCGTCGGCGCCGTGCTCGTAGCGGATGAAGGTCTTGCCGAAGTGCACCACGTCCTCGATGCCGGTCAGTAGCACCTGGCGCAGCGTCATCCGGCTGATGGACTTCTCGCTGTCGATCGGGTCGGCGGGCTCGGGGCTGTCCCCGTCGCCCATACGCAGCAACTCGGCCCCGCGCTCGGTGGCAATAGTGAAGAACCGCGGGGTCACGGCCTTGGTAGCCACGAACACCTCGAACAACTCAGCCGGCAGGCAGCCGGCCAGCGCCCGGCTGCCGTCGGGGTCGATGCCCACCCGGTAGCCGAACAGCCCGTCGATGCGAGTGCGGTCGCGTTCGTAGACGGCCACGCTGACTCCGGCCCGCCGTAGGCCTTGCGCCAGGCACAGCCCGCCGGTGCCCGCACCGATGATGATCACGTGAGGTGATGTCTGTGTCATAAACGCTCCAATTACTCCAAATATTGGATTACTTGACGTTAAGGTATCTAATGGAGCGCGTCAACCGCCATCTCTCCGCAGCCCCATACCGGCGGAGGGCCGGCGGCGATCGATCCCGGCGACCGCGGGGACATGAGGCTCGATTCGCTTCAGGAAATGGCCCTTCCGTGAAGTAATCTGGCTCCGTGCCATCCCTCACCCCCAGGTCGACCCCGCCTGCTGAGTACCCTGGTCGGGTCGAAATCACTTCACGAAAGGTGCTTGGTCTGTCCGACGGCCTCGATCCGGCCGACGACAGCCTCACCACCTGGATCGAGCGCTACCTCGATCTGGCCGTACGCGGCGTACGCTCGGCCGAGGTCGCCGCCAAGATCGCCCGTCATCTCGACCGGTTCGCCGGGTGGATCGCCGACGGGCTCGGCCACGACCGGCTCTCGGCCGTCACCGTCCGCGAGGTGACCGCCTGGCGCGACCACCTGGCCACCGCCGGCAACACCGGCCGCGACGGCACGACGGCACCGATGGCCGCCGCCACGGTCAACAACCACCTGGCTCACCTGTCGGCGCTCTTCACCTGGATCTGCGCCCACGCCCCCGCGCAGTTGCTCCATCACGGCGACCCCACCAAGAAGGTGCCCCCGCTGCCACTGCCCGCCCCGCAGCCGCGCGCCCTGACCGCCGCCCAGGTCCGCACCGTCAAGAACATCGTCGATCGGATCGAGACCTTCCACGAGCTCAAGGGCCGTCGCCACCGCGGCGCAGGCAAGGAGCGCCTGCACGCCCACGCCCGCCCCCTCCGCGATCGCGCCATCGTCTACCTGCTGTTCGGCACCGGGCTGCGCCGCGCCGAAGTCGTCGGTCTGGACCTGGACCAGTTGGAGGCGGCCGATCCTGCCGCGTTGCGCCAGGCCAAGGCCGCCCGGCTGCGTGACGTGCGCGGCAAGGGCCGCACCAGCCGCACCGTCTTCCTCAGCCGCGACGCCCGCCAGGCATTGGCCGACTACCTGGAGCTCGAACGCCCTAGCGACGCCGCCGCCAGCACCGGCCCGTCCGCCCTGTTCCTATCGGCCGCCTCCATCGCCGCCCGCCGCCCGAACGGCCGCTTGTCGCCGCGCTCGATCAACACCATTCTCGGGGAGATCGGCCACCTGCACGACGCCCAGACCCCCGACCCGAGCCGCAAGCTCGGCCTGCTGCGTCCGCACGACGCCCGGCACACCTTCGCCTTCCAGCTGTCACAAGCCTCCGGGCACAACCGCGCCGAGCTCGAACGCCGCCTGGGCCATGCCAACGACCGCTACCTGCGCCTGTACACCAACCCACCCGACGACATCGCCGCCAGCTATATCGAAGATCTCTAGGACCTGGAGCAGGGACGGTCCAGGGCGGGGCCACGCTTTCCTCACCGAGGTTGTCGAAGGGGGACCCCAGAACTCGCCACTCCAGGCCGAGGTGAGCACCCACATCGGCAAACATCCCAGGGCCCGTGCGATTGAACGGGAACGTACGCCAACGTCCTCCACTCAACGACGATCACGCACTACCAGTGAGCTGGGCGAACGGGCTTAGCGTACGTTTTCGGTCCTCCACACTCCAAGGGCCGTGTCCTTGGTTGCGTTCGTCAAACGTTCGTTAGATGAACGCGCCGGACACGGCTACGGAAGGTCGTCTGCGTCCGTGGAGCGGGCGTCTGGGAAGGCCCCGGTTGGTGTCAGGCCGTTAGCGGAAGACCGAGATCCGGTCGTTGAGCATGGCGAAGCTGGCGGTGGGGTGCTGCGACGGGGTAGCGGGTTTTGCGGCTTATGCGGCGGCGGATGGGCCGCATACCGACCCACCTACCAAGATCTTCAAGACATTCCTAGCGCCGGTTGGTGACCCGGAGCTTGGACTGGCCGTGCGGGAGTTCCTCCCAGTCCGTCATGAACTGTGCGGTCAGGCCGTGCTTCTCGGCGAGGGCGACAAGCGTCTCGGTACGGTAGTAGAAGTCCTCCCGCAGGACGTGGTGTTCCTTTCCCTCCGTACGGTCGTAGGTGAAGTCGAACCAGCCGCCCGGCGCGAGCACCCGGCCGACGTTGGCCAGGCACTCCTCGATGACCGGGAGCGGCGAGTGCGAGAAGACGCTGTGCGCGTGGACGACGTCGAAGTGGGCGGCGGGCAGGAACCTCAGGGTGAGGTCTCGCACGGGCGTCAGTGTGGGGAGCCGCGTCTCCAGCCCCATCTCCACGATCGTGTCCTGGGCGGCGATGAGGATGTCCGGCGAGATGTCGATGCCGTGGTAGTGGCCAGGCTCCAGGTGCCGGATGAACCGCCAGCCGCCACGCAGGTTGCCGCACCCGATCTCCAGCATGCGGTGCTCGGGGCGCAGACCATGGCCGAGAAGGTAGTCGAACTGCATCGCGCCCAGCGCCAGCCAGCGCTCCCGGTTGCGGCTGCCGACTGCCGCGTCCGGATCCGCGCGGGTGTCGGAGCGCATCACAGCGCGGTAGTAGGCGATGTGGTCGGGGTGACGGTAGCGCAGCCAGGCGTCCCGGGCGGCGCGAGCCAGGTGGCGGGGTACCCGGGCGGGGTGGCGCAGGGCGTAGGCGAGGCGGTGGCGAAGGGTGGAGCGGTCGGCGGTGAGGTTCTTGGCGGGCACGCGCTTCGGTCCTTTCCGAGGTGGCCGGATCCTTGCTGGACAGCATCGGGGCGCGGGCAGGGCGTCCGGTTCGGTCAACTGGAGCTGGTTCAGAAGTGGTTCAGGTGACCCCGATGTCAGCCGATCGGATGATGCGGGTCCCGTGTCGGTCACGCTAGACATGGACGATGGACCGCACCGACCCGGACGAACGCTGGCTGGTCACGATCGTGCACGTCGCGTTCTTCCTGCTGCTCGGCTCCTCGTTCGCCCGCTTCCTGATCCGCGGCCAGGGCGGGGCGCTGACGGGCTGGGTGGTCGCACTGTTCGCGATCTTCTGCCTGCTTTACACCCTCGGGCACTTCCTGGCCCCAGGGCCGCGACCGGGCTCCGCGCCCACCGCCCGCCATCTGGTCTGGCTGGCCTCTGTGTCCGCAGTCTGGCTCGTCCTGGTCGCCCTCGCGCCGAGCGCCACCTGGTGTGCGATGCCTCTGCTGTTCGCCGGTGTGCACGCGCTGCCCTCACGGATCGCAGTGGCGCTGGCCGCCGTACTCACCATTCTGGTCGTCGCCTCCCAGATACGCGTGTCCGCCGGGCCGCTCAACCCCAACATGGTCGTTGCCCCGATCGCCGTCGCCGCGGCCGCCACCGCCGCACTGGTGTATCTCCAGCGGCAGGCGGCCCGGCAGCGCCTGCTGATCGACGACCTGGTCCGGGCCCGTCGTGACCTCGCGGCCACCGAGCGGCGGGCGGGTGTCCTGGCGGAGCGGCAGCGGCTGTCCACAGAGATCCACGACAGCCTCACGCAGGGCCTGTCCAGCCAGCAGATGTTGCTGCAGGCCGCGGAGCGCGTGTGGCTGACGGACCCGGACACGGCTCGCGAGCACATCAGGAAGGCGTCCGGGCTCACTTCGCGCAGCCTTGCCGAGGCCCGCCGTTTCGTGCATGACCTGGCGCCGGCCGACCTCGCCGAGCTTTCCCTCCCCGCGGCCCTGCGCGCGCTCGCCGAGCGGGAGAGCGGCCCGGGCCTCACGGTGGAGTTCCGGCTCGACGGCGACCCGCGCCCTCTCCCGGAACGCACCGAGGCGGCCCTGCTGCGCATCGCCCAAGGCGCGCTGGCCAACGTACGCGAACACGCCGCCGCGACTCGCGCCGCGCTCACCCTGACCTGTCTGGACGACCAGATCTCGCTGGACATCGCCGACAACGGACGGGGTTTCGACGTGGCCGCCCTGCCGGCCGCGGCCCCCGGCCGGGCACGCGGCCACGGGCTGCCGGCCATGCGCATCCGGGCCAGGCAGTCCGGCGGCACGCTCACGGTGGAATCCACGCCGGGCGAAGGCACGGTCGTATCGGTCGCGATCCTTCTGATGCCCGCCCCTCAGAAGGCGCCGGTCGCATGAGAACGCCGATCCGTCTCCTCCTCTGCGACGACCACGTCGTCGTACGGGCCGGGCTGCGAGCCCTGCTGTCGAGCGCCGACGGCATCGAGGTGGTGGGCGAGGCGGGCAGCGGCGATGAGGCGCTCGCCATGGCCGCCCGCACCCACCCGGACGTCGTGCTGATGGACCTTCAACTCGGCGACGGAATGGACGGCGTGACGGCCACGAGGAAGCTGACCGCGGGGGAGGGCCCGCGCGTCCTGGTGCTGACCATGTTCGACACGGACGCCGACATCACGCGCGCGATCGAGGCGGGCGCCACAGGGTATCTGCTGAAGGCGGAACACCCGGAGGAGCTCTTCACGGCGATCCACAGCGCGGCGTCCGGCCGTACGGCCCTGTCGGCTCCGGTGGCCGACCGCCTCCTGGCCCGGATGCGCAGCCCGCGCCCCGCCCTCTCCGAACGCGAACAGGAGATCCTCGGCTACCTCGCCCGCGGCCTGGGCAACCGCGCGATCGGACGGGCCCTGTTCATCAGCGAAGCAACGGTGAAGACCCATCTCGGGAGGATCTACGGCAAGTTGGGGGTGGAGACCAGGGCGGGCGCGGTGGCGGTGGCCAAGGAGCGACGGCTGCTGCCGTGACGCGGGCAACACAGGCGGCCGTGGCCCCGGTCGCTCGCGCCTCTCCTCCAACTCGTCCAGCAGTTCGTCGAGTTCGAGGAACGTGGCGAGGACTACGAGCGGCAAGCCGCCATGCTCGCGGCCATCGACCAGACCACAGGAGCAAGGTGCGAGGGGGCTTGCGCTCGAATTGCTCGATCACGTTTTCGATCATGTTGTGGCGGGCGTTCAACACCCGCTGTTCGCCGCTGGTCAGTTGGGGCGGGTGAGTGAGACGCCCTCCAATTCCAGGTGGCGGCTCATGTCGAGCTCGAACCGCCCGTACAGGTTCAGATGGGACCAGAACAGAGCCGTCAGCCCGCGCCGGTCGGCCGGGCTCAGCCGTTTTCGCCAGACCGGGTCGCGCAGCACGATCTGGATCAGGTGCGTGTTGAGGTAAGTGATGGCGGCGGCGATCAGATGCAGCGCCAGCGCGGAAACTTCAACGTTCTCGCGGTCGTCGCCGGTCAGGTCGCCCGCCTTGCCGTAGAACAGGTCCTTGCTGGCCGAGTTGAAGTTCTCCACCACGTTCAGGCCCTCGCTGATCTCCCTCCTGAGTCCCTCGTCCGCAAGGTAATCACAGATGGAGATCGTTCTGATGACGCGGCCGAGTTCCTCGATCGCCTGGTAGGTGGGATGCTTGGGGCCGCCGCGGGTGAAGCGGCACAGCATCTGGTGGGACTCGGCGGTGCGCAGCCGCAGCGCGGTCGCGTACTTGATCATCTGGTCGTAGTGGCGGGCGATCACATCCCAGTCGATGGTCTTGTTCGACAGCACCGCCTCCAGGCGCGGCCACGCCTCATCCTCGCCGGTCCCGGGCCGATACAGTCGGGCCGAGCCGATGTTCTTCAGCCGCGGCAGCAGCTTGAATCCCAGCAACTCCGAGAAGGCAAACCCGACGATCGAGGCGCCGTGGGTATCGGTGTACTGGCGATCGATCTCCGCATCCGTCAGGTGCCGAAGCAGACCCTCGATCATCGAGGCCACCTCGGAGGCGGTCGTGGAGGTCACCTGGCTGTAGATGCACACCGACCGCCGTTCGACGTGCCAATACACCATGATCCCCGGCCCGTGATAGCGCTGATGCCACTCGGTCATGAAATTCGCCGACCACGACCCGAACTTGCGCGAATCGGACGCGCACGAGGTGCCCTCGCCCCACAGCACAGTATCGCGCGCCTTCAGAGTGGCGTTGACGATCAAGCGGATCGCCTCGCGCAGGTTGTCCCGGTTGATGAACAACCGGCGGGTTCGTCGCAGCGCCGCCTCGTTGTCGATCTGCCCGGGCGGCAGCGCGGCCGCGGCCACGCCGTCGGCCACTCGCTTGATCCCGACGTTCGTCCCCAGCCCGTACAGGCAGAGCAACAGCCGTCGCTGCAGCACCGCCGGGTCGATGACGATTCGCGAGGCCACCGAGGTGAAAGCGTCGGTGTAGTCGGTGACGTGGGCCACGTCTTTGAGCACGTCCAGCAGGTCGATCACGCCCCAGCGGCGGGAGATCTCCGTCTTCAGCGCCTTCAAGCCCCTCGGCTCCTCCTGCTTGCCCAGCGGCGGGACGCTGATCCACGGCTCACCCTTCTTCCGGGTGATCTTCACCCCGCCGGTGGTGTCATTGTGCATCGCCTTGTCCAGCCGGTCGAGGGCGGCGGTGTGGCGGCGCTGCAGGTCGGCGATGAACGCCGCCGGGTCACGGGGCTTTTTCAGGGCCTCGTAGTGCACGTCCCGGTTGTCGTCGAAGTCGGCCGGCAGGTCCGCCTCGGGGTTGCGCCAGATCGTGCCGCCCTCGACCCAGATTTCCCGCCGGCGGATTGCCTTGCGCAGCGCCACAAGAACGCACAGCTCGTACGGGATGCGCTCGATCCGGCCGCGTTCGTCGACCACTGCCTCCTGCCAGTCCTCCGGTACTACATGCTCGATCGGGGCCGTCTCGGCGCGGTCGTAGAAGACGGCCTCGGAGTCGGCGTAGCGGTCCAGCAGCTTCAGTGCGTCCATCACCGGCTGGAAGGTGGGTGTTGTTGCAGTGAAAGTCCAGCGCGCGCAGCAGTTTGGGCAGCCCACGCCGATAGTGGCGCGAGTAGGAGCCACGCAGCTTGACCCGCACCCGCGTACGGAGCTCTTTCTCGTTCGCCTTGGCCTCGGCGATGATGTCGGCCAGCGTGGCCGTGCCCACCACCGGGTAGATCGCCTTGCGGACGAGTTCCTCGGGCAGGTCCAGCGCCGCCTGGGCCAGCTGGGCCAAGATGCCGTACTTGCCCTGCACCCGCCGGAACTCACTGCTCAGCTCGTTCTCGACCTTCTTCTCCGCCCGCACGCTGATCTTGTGCACGAGCTGGATCAGCAGCTCCACCAGCCCGTCGATCATCTCCGCCTTGCGCACCCAGCACAGCGCCGCCAGCAAGGTCAGCCGGATCGGCTCCGGTGCGGCGGCGAAGTCGGACGGGTACATGCGCATCGCCCGTGCCCGCCACGCCTCCACCACCTTCTCCGACACACCCTCGAACAGGCCCTCCGGTAACCCGATGGCCTTGACCCGCTCCAGCTTGACGATCTCGGCCAGCAACGTTTCCAACTGCAGAGGCCCGGGGTCCTCCTTCAGCTCCTGCAGGAAGCTGCGCGCTCCGGCGGCCCCGGCCTCGCCCTCGCCCTCCGGGTCCGGGTCGGGAACCGCGATCAGATCCTCCAGCGCGGCCACCGCCGAGACCGGCAACCTCCGCGTCGTGGTGGCGGTGAATTCCCGCTCGAACAACGCCTCGGCCGCACCGGCCAGCCGCTCGATCTGCTTGGGCGTGGGCGGCTCGGTTCGCTCCTCGCGGCAGCGGGCCAGCAGCGCGGCACGCAGCCGCTCCCGCGACGTCTCCACCGGGCACATCTTGTCGGCCAGCCAGAACGTCAGTTTGTCCTCATCGGCCACCGTCGGCTCTCGAAAGCCGTGGAACCGGCGGACCTGCGCCCGGTGATACTCGATCGTGCTACCCGACCAGCGGTACTCGGCGAACCGGGCGGCATCGACCTTCACCTGGCCGGCCATGTAGTCGACCGCGGCCTTCGGCACGTCCTCCCGGCGCGGAAAACGGCCTTCCAGCTCGAAGAACTTCAGTATCAGCGCGAACCCGAGACGGGTGGCACCGCTCTTATTCGCCAGTAACTCGACCTCGGCCTCATCCAATGTCCAGCACTCGATGAGGTCTTCCAGCTCCCACTCTCTGCGCATCGACAGGGACCCTTCTCCCCCGATCGCACTGAAGATTCGCAAGCACCCTGCTCCGCACAGATGTCGCTACGGTCTGGTACTGCTCATCCGTGACCGCTACGTGGCGATCCTGAGACATTACAGACAGCTAGTTTGGGGCCGGTCGCATGGACCCGAGTGAGGGGCCATCGCCGCAGCGTACCGCCGTACGTGTCGATGGGCCGACCCGCGGCCTTGCCCCGGGGCGGCGGTCCGGGCGGCTGGTGTTTCGGTGGGGGATCGCCTTGGGGAACACCCACCGGACCTCCCGCGCGAGATGAGTCCGTGGGCGCTACCGCAGTTGGTCGCGGCGGCGGGTCAGGGAGGCGGTCTCGGCGGTGTTGCCCGCCAGCTCGATGGCTTTGTCGTAGGCCGCGCGCGACTCATGACCGCGGCCCAGCCGGCGCAGCAGGTCGGCGCGGGTGGCGTGGTAAGCGTGGTAGCCGGCCAACCTGGGCTCAAGACGGTCGACGACCGCCAGCGCCGCCTCCGGGCCGTCGAGCTCGGCGACCGCGATGGCCCGGTTGAGGGTGATGATCGGCGAGGGGTCGAGGCGGACGAGCTGGTCGTAGAGGGCGAGGACCTGCGACCAGTCGGTGTCGCGGATGTCGCGGGCGGAGGTGTGCACGGCGTTGATCGCGGCGAGGATCTGGTAGCGCCCCGGGGCCGCTCCGGCGGCGGCAGCGGCGAGGCGCTCGCGCACCAGCCGGTGGCCTTCGGCGATCAGTTCCGCGTCCCAGGCGCCGCGGTCCTGCTCGTCGAGAGCGACCAGTTCGCCGCAGGCCGAGACCCGGGCGGGGCGGCGGGCCTCGGTCAGGAGCATCAGCGCCAGCAGCCCGGCCACCTCACCGTCGTCCGGCAGGAGGGCACGGATCAGGCGGGTGAGCCGGATCGCCTCGGTGGTCAGGTCGTGCCGTACGGGATCGGTGTCGGGGCTGGTGGCCAGGTAGCCCTCGTTGAAGACGAGGTAGAGGACGGCGAGGACGCCGGAGACGCGGGCCGGGAGATCGTCGGCGGAGGGCAGCCGATAGGGGATGCGCGCCGCCTTGATCTTGGCCTTGGCGCGGGTGATCCGCTGCCCCATGGCGCTCTCGGCCACCAGGAAGGCGCGGGCGATCTCGGGCATGGTCAGGCCGGCGACCATGCGCAGCGTCAGCGCCACGCGGGTCTCCATCGCCAGTGCGGGGTGACAGCAGGTGAAGATCAACCGGAGCCGGTCGTCGTCGATGGCGCCGACAGGCTCGGGCGGTTCATCGTCATAGACCATCTGAGCCTCCTTCTGCTTGTCGTCGCGCTTGTTCTCGCGCCGGATCCGGTCGATGGCCTTGCGGTTGGCGGTGGTGGTCAGCCAGGCGCCCGGATTGGGCGGTACGCCGTCGGCCGGCCACCGCTGGACGGCGGTCGCGAACGCCTCGGCCGCCGCCTCCTCGGCGATGTCGAGGTCACCGAAGCGCCTGGTCAGGGAGGCGACCACCCGTGCCCACTCCTCATGGTGCGCCTGGGTGATCGCCTCACGGACGTCGATCCTCTTCACAGGAACGGCCGCACCTCGACTTTCCGATTGCAGGCCTTCGACCCCTCGGCTTCCAGCTTGAGCGCCACGTCGGGGCCGGCTGCCTCGATGATCCAGAAGCCGGCGAGATACTCCTTCGGCTCCAGGAAGGGCCCGTCGGTGACCATCGTCTCCCCACCCCGGTTGTCGATGACGGTGGCCGTGTTGGGCGAGGCGAGGCCGCCGGCGAAGACCCAGTGGCCCTCGGCCTGGAGCCGGTCGTTGAACACGTCGATCGCAGCCTGCTCGTCCGGGGTGGCGAGGCCGGCCTGGTCGTGGATCACGGAAACCAGGTACTGCATCTGAAGATCATCTCCTGTGGTGTCAAGACAGTGTGGTACGGGCGGTCGGGGATTTCAAGGCGGTGCATACTGCGGGCGCCCGGCCGGCCGGTAGACCTGGATCGTCACGCCCTTGGAATCGACTCGCGACTCGACCAGGTCGAGCGCAAGATCCGGGCCGGCGTGCGGGAACAACCGCGCGGTCGACCAGATCGTTCTCCAGTAGCCACCGGGTGAGGGTGCCGCTGCCGTGTACCTGCAGCTCACCCCCCTGGCTCGGCCTTCAGGTCCGCGATGGCGGTCGCAAGGTCGTCGGACACGACGGTGGATCGGCGAGGGTGGTCGAGGCCACGTACTTGGGCCGTGTGTTCAACGCCCGCACGACGGGCTCCCAGCCAGGGACATCCTGGACCGTCCAGGTCCCCAGGAGCCGGCGAACAGCTCGTAGATCCGCCGGCCGAACAGGAACGGCGCCGCCCCCTTGCGGGCGGCCTCACCCCTGCTACGAACGCCACCGCCCCGATCCGAAACCGCCTCCCGGACTTCCTTGCACGTCGTCGGCGCTCGCCGCCCCAGATACTGCGCCGCCAGCCGAAGATGGCCCGCTGGCAAGAATCGCGTCATGTGGCCCAAACGGCGGCATCGTCGCACGTCACCGTGCGCAACTACGACGGCTGCTGAGGACGAGTTTCGGTCCGGGCGTTCGGGGATGAAACCGGCGCACGGCCGCACGACAACGCGGTGGGAGGCGTTTTCCCAGGTCGCGTCGCCCGGTGAGGACTCTTAGGTCAAGCCGTCCGAGACCCTCCGGTTGCGAAGGGCTGCTTTTCCCCTGGTGACACGAGCCCGAGGGTGGGCCTTCAAGATCGACTCAATGCGGGGACGGTGCCCGCTCAGCCGTCGGCAGTGTCTGGGTTGCCACCGATGCGCGCGAGCACCTGTTGACTGAGCACGACGTCGTGTGGCAGCCGCCTGAGCACGGCCGCGTCGACAATGACTCCCTGCCGCTGGGCGATCTGCTGGAGCGCGGCCCAATGGTCTGCTTCCATGTCTTCCCGGGAGCGGCCGCTGGACGGCTCATCGGGCCCAACCACCGTCCGCGTCGTCTCTTGTACGTCTGCCACCGACGTCGCGGCCCAGCCTTGCGATGAGCCCCAACCTCTGTCGTTCAGCAGCAGCACCCGAGTTCCGTCGACGAGCTCTGCCTCGTGACGCGCCGACACCGAGACGGTGTCAGCCGCCTGATCGTCGACGTCGACGAACGTCACCAGACGTGTGACAGCAGTCATACACCTCATCCTCCTGCAAGTATCTGCGACTGCAGCGGCGCCGGCCGCGCCTGCCCGCCGGACGACAGCAGCGGCCCTCCTCGAGAGCTGGCGTAGTTCGTGTGTGAGCGGTTCCAACGGCACAACTAGCGGCCGGGTTTTTCCCAGGTCAGCGAGTACCGGCGGAGCACGTGTCGGCGGTAGCGCATGCCAGGCAGCAGTCGCCCCGCCGCGGCCCGCACCTGCCCGTAGCTCATCCGTGCGTCGGTCGCCGGCATCCCCTGCGGGCCGTGCGCGCGGCGCAGTACCTTGATGATCCGCACGACGGGGGCGGCCGCGATCGTCACTGCCCAGTCCGCCGGGGTCGTCTCGCGGGCCAGGCCGACCACCACCAGCGTGCCGCCGGGGCGCAGCAGCCGGCGCATGCGGGTCAGGGCCGCCTCGAAGTCCATGTGGTGGATCGCAGATACCGAGCAGATGAAGTCGTAGCCCGCGGCGGACAGGTCGGCGGTAAGGAAGTCATCCTCGACGAAGGTGAGATCCGGGAAGCCGTCGGCGAGCTCACGGGCGCGGGCGATCATCCGTGGCGAGTTGTCGATGCCGGTGACACGCTTTGCCCGCTCGGTCAGCTTCCGCGCGAGCAGGCCGTCCCCGCAGCCGACGTCCAGCGCATCGCGGCATCCCTCGGGGACGGCGCGGAGGATGCCCGGGTGCCGGGCGACGTTGGTGTTCCAGTAGGGCTTCGGGTCGGCCTGGCGCATCGGATCATCCTAGGGGTGTAGTGGCAGCCCTTCTGCCCCGACTGTTGCGCCTGCCGGACGGCACCATCCGCACCCACGGCCCGCTGTTCCTGTCCGAGCGTCGCCCGGTCCCAGCCCAGCTCATCATGGGCAAGACCCGGCACAAGAACCCCCGCACCGCCATGCGCTACGTCAAACCCGGCGCCGAGGCCATCGCGGCCGTCACCGCTCACCTCGCGCCGCCCCGCCGTACCCACTAACCAGCTCTTTCCCCGGAGAGAAGAGGGCACTGTCCCTTTCTCCCGTACTTGGTCTGCCCCCCTATCTGCCCGATGCAGTCGCGGCGGGGAACGTCACCGCGTACCGGCATTTTTGGGCGCTGGCGGTGCTGTTGTGCCTGCGCGATGGGCTGCGCTCGGGGGATGTGTTCGTGCCGGGCTCGCGCCGGTACGCCGCCCCGGCCTCCAACTTGTACACGCCGGTGCAGGGGCAGGCCAAGCGGATCGAGTTCGGGTGCGGCTCTCCTGAAGTGAGCCTGTTGGTCAGGCTGTGAGGGCGTATCCGTCCTGGTAGCGGGTTCGGTGGACACGGTCGTGTTGGCGGGCGAGGTGGTAGCGCCAGTAATCAGCGAGATGACCGTTGGCAGTCACGGCGCGTAGCTTCAACACCGCTTCGGCTCCGGCCAGGCCCCATCTGGCTCCGGCCAGGGCGAATCTGTCGGCGATCAGATGGCGGCAGGCGCCTTCGATCACGCCGGTCGCGACCGGCCATCCCGCTTCAAGCGCTCCCCACTGGTCTCGACCAGGCCCGGACGGCGGCGCAGGCATCCGGACGACGCACTCCGTACGCTCAGTGTGGCCGACGGGCGAATTGGCGGGCGACCGCGTGGAAGGACTGTTTCGGTTCCCAGTGCCATCTCGACGGAGAGTCTTTGATCGTTTTGACCAGGCTGTAGCTGGCCATGTCGAGGTCAAGGCGCGGCTCGCGGCGGTGCGGGGCGTCGGGGGTGACGAACTGGTAGACCATCGCCCCGTACAGGTTCATCGAGTCGAAGACCTCCAGGACGGTGGACAGGTAGTCGGCCTGGGTTCGCTCGCTGCGGACCAGGTTGCCGACGACCTCCTCCTGCGGCTTGCTGTAGTCCACGACCTGCCAGGCCATGCCGCCTGCCTTCGGGGCGCCCTCATAGGTGCAGGCGCCGCACTCGCTGACCAGCACCGGTTTGCCCCACCTCTGGTAGGCGGCCAGCTCCTTGACGTACCCCGACCTGCGGCGGAAGTAGGAGTAGTAGTTGACGCTGACGATGTCGAACAGATTCCAGTCGACCTGGTCGCCGTCGGCCGCGCCGTACGTCAGAGGGCCTTGAAAGACCGACCTGCCGACGGCCGCGGAGCGGTTGATGAAGTCGGCCAGCCGCTGCCGCAGCCGTTTCGGGTCCGCCTTTCCCTTGGACAGGTTCTCGATCCGCTCCACGGCGTTGTCACCGGGGACGATGCCCGGCACGAACAGCACGAACTCGCAGCCGACGCTGAGGATGACGCGGGCGCCCTGCCTGCGCAGCCGTTCGGCGTGCCTGCCCGTCTCGGCCAGGTGTTCGAGGATCTCCCGCTGCGGCCGATCGCCCAGGCGCGGCTGCAGGTAGACGTGCAGTCCACGCTCGGCCGCCTCCGAGGCCGTGGCCTTGAGCCGGTCGACTCCATCGCCGAAGACCGCAAGCGTGTTGGCGTGCAGCCGATCCCTGATCGTCCGGATGTCGGTACGCATTCTCGTCGCGTTCCACCCTGTCGCGGGGGTCTCTCCAGTGGCAACCTCGTACATGACGCCCCGATGTCTCAGCCCGCTGTCAGTCGCCCGTGCCGGGGCCGGCATCAGCAACGGGCCTGCCACGGCGGCGGCCCCGACGGCGGCCGCCCGGGTGAGGAACTGCGCTCGGTTCATTGGGCTTCCCATGTGCGCGGACATACAGCCCAAGTGTGGTCAGAGGCGGCAGGGGGACGCATCAGCCGTTGGTCTGCCTGACCACGACCAAGGTATGCCGCCGCCCAGGCCCAAGCCGACAATATGCGCGAGCAGATCGCCGAGCTGACGCAGCGGCTGAGCGCGGAAGACGGGCCTGGTGGTGGACCTGCGCACGGAAGAGGACGGCCCGCCGCCGGAGGCGATGGCGGAGCGGGCTTTGCGGCGGGTCGTGCAGGAGGGCCTGACAAACGCGGCCAAGCACGCACCCGGCGCTCGCGTGAGCGTCGTGCTGGAGCACTCCGCTGACGAGAGCGCGGTGACGGTGACCACGTACCGGGCGCGCACCCGCGAGCTGGAGGCGCCGACGGGCGGGCGCGGGCTGGAAGGGCTCAGGGAGCGGGTGCTCCTGTGCGGGGGCACGCTGCGTGCCGGGCCGTCCGGGGACGGGTTCGAGCTGAGCGTCAGGCTGCCGCGCCGCCCGCCGAGCCGCCCCGGCCGCGAGGGGCTCTCTGTCGTTTCTACGGCACGCACCTCAACCCCTTCGACGAGGCCCGGCGTGAGCTGTACCGGGTGTGCTTCCGTGACGGCCGCCTGGTATCCAAGGATTTCCTGCCCCACTCGTGAAGGAGCTATGACGTGGTGCGAGTCGTCCTCGCCGACGACGAGGCGGCGATCCGCGCGGGGGTGCGGATGATCCTCTCGGCCGACCCGGACATCGAGGTGGTCGCCGAGGCCGCCGACGGGCACGCCCTGATCGAGTCCGTCCGCGCGCACCGCCCCGACGTCGCGCTGGTCGACATCCGCATGCCGCGCCTGGACGGGCTGACGGCCACCCGGGAGCTGCGCTCGGTGGCCCCCGCCACGCGGTCCTGATCATGACGACGTTCGGGTCGGACGCCTACATCGCCCGCGCGTTGGGCGACGGGGCGGCCGGGTTCCTGCTGAAGACCGGCGATCCACGCGAGTTCGGCCTGGGGGTGCGGGCGGTGGCCGAGGGCGGGGCCTACCTGTCGCCCGGAGTGGCGGCTCGAGTGATCAAAGAGCTGACCGGGGATCACCTCGCCAGGACGGTGGTCGCGCGTGACCGCGTCGCAGTACTGACATCGCGTGAACGGGACGTGCTGGCGCTGGTCGGGCTGGGACTGTCCAACGCCGAAATCGCCCGCAGGCTGCACCTGGCCGAGGGCAGCGTCAAGACCTACACCAGCAGCAGGCCCGACACCACGTCGAGCGGATAGTGGACGCCGAGGAACACCCGCGTCCCGCCGCCCAACAGCGCCAGCGGCACCGCGAACGGCGCCAGCGCCCGCCAGGCCAGCACCAACCCGGCCGCCGCGGCGGCCGCCGGCGTGGCGTGATTGCTCGGCCAGGACCAGTCGCCGGCCTCGGGACACGGCAGGATCGTAGCCACCCCACGCAGCGCCCGGCACGGCCGGTCCTCCCGCACCAGCTCCTTGACGACCTCGCTGACCGCGTAACTCGCGACCATGCCCACCGGCACGAGCAGCGCAAGAGCCATCGACTCGCCTGCCATCCGCCGGGCCCGCCACCACGCGGCGAGCATCAGCCCGGCGAATACCACCAGCACCCCGTCGGTGCCCATCTCCGCCGGCGCCCGCACCCACCCGGGGGCGTCCGCAGCGATCTCCACAACCACCCCGTACAAAGGGTCGTCCACCACGTTCTCCTCGTTTCTCCTGATGAACAGCTCTGCAAAGGTAGAAATGAGGAGAGCCCGCGCACGGTCCCCGATCGTCGCCGACCACCCTTGACTTTCGTCAACCGCTCACACGCGGGATGGGGGTCCGGGAGTCTACTGGTGGGTAGTAACTCTGGCGCTACGCCACCAGGGGCTTGCATTCGGTACCTAGGTACAGGTTCGCCGTCGAGGTATGACTCAGAACGTTGCCCTTGACCTGGGATGGGCCCCCTCCGCTTGCACGCTGCCCACCGCAGAGCAGCCGCTGCGCGCGGCGGAGTTCGACGCCTTGTTCGCCGAGGCGGTGCAGGGCGTGGCACGGCCCGAGCACATCCGGCTGCGGCTGGAGCTCGTCTTCAGCCCGGACAACGCCGCCCGTGCGGTGGCCGACACTGTGGCTGCGCTCTGAGTCCGAAGAGGCGATCGTGATGGACCGCATCAGCCGCGAGGACCTGCTCGCGCTCCTGGAGCCCGGGGCCGTGCAACTGGTGGAGGGGCTGCCGGCCTAGGCCTTCGCCGCCGAGCACATTCCCGGTGCCCGCGATATCCCCGTCGAGGTGTCCGCTGAGCTCGCCGAGCAGGTCGCCCCCGATCGGGCGGTCCCGCCGCCGGCGTACCGGAGGTTCTGACACCAGGTAGTGGTCGTCACCCGGTCGCGTCGAGGGCGGGACGGAGTTCGGCCCAGGCCCATGCTCCGAGCGTCGTGTCGGTCGTGGTCACGGGGGTCCGCGGCTGCTCTGGGACGAATCCCTCGCGCAGTCCGGTCGACATGCCCGTGATGGCCTCGACCTGCGCCGGGGACATGCCGGCGCCGGCCAGCGTGGCGCGCATGTCGTCGTCGGCGACGCGGTGGGCGGTGACCGTACGACCCAGGACGTCGCCGACCACGGCCAGGGCGTCGTCCCAGGACAGATCCTGTGGCCCGTGCACGCCCTGCACCAGGCGTCCCGACCAGTCGGCGCGCAGCAGCAGGGACGCGGCCACCGCGGCGATGTCGGCCGGAGCGACCCACGAGAACGGCTTGCCGGTGGGCAGGAGCACGGGCACGGTGCCCGAGCGGATGCTGTCGAGCTCGAACAGCAGGTTGCTGAAGAAGTAGCCGCACCGCAGGTGGGTGACGGCGAGACCGGCGTCCTTGGCGACGACCCGGTCCAGCGTCTCCTCGACGCGGGCCAGCCCGTCGATCTCCCCGGCGCCCTCGCGCAGCTCCGCTCCGACGCTGCTCTGCAGGACGGTGCGGGGGATGCGGTTCTCGGCGACCGCGGCGGCGACGATCTCGCCGACCTCGGCGTACGCCGCGACGGGGTCGTCGGCCTCGCCGGGCGGCACGATCAGGAACAGCGCGTCGACGCCGCGGGTCGCCTCGGTGACGGCCGCGGCGTCCCGCAGGTCGACCTCGCGGGCGTCGACGAGGTCGCCCCAGGTCGCGCGGGGCTGCTCGGGGTGGCGGCTCAGCAGCCGCGGACGGACACCGGCGCGGACCAGGTGACCGACCAGGAAGCGGCCGACGTTGCCGGACGGTGCTGTGATAGCGATCTCCATGACGTCCACCGTACGGGGAGATGTGGCCGGATCCTGTCCGCGATTGTGGCGACACTAGAGTCATGACCGACTTCGTCCCCGCCGACGGCGATCCCGCCGGGCGGACCCTCCGGCTGCTGGAGTTGCTGGCCGCCCGGCCGAGCTGGTCGGCTTCCGAGCTCGCCGGGCGTCTCGAGGTCAGCACCCGCACCGTGCGTCGCGACGTGGCCCGCCTGCAGAGCCTCGGCTACGCCGTCGAGAGCCGGCCCGGGCCGGGTGGCCACTACGCGCTGCGCCCGGGGAGCCGGATGCCGCCGCTGGTCTTCCAGGACGACGAGGTCGTGGCTCTGGTGGCGGCCCTGCGCATGGTCGAGGGAATCCTGGCCGGGGACGCCGCGTACCGGGCGCTGGCCAAGCTGTCGCAGGTGCTCCCGCGGCGGCTGCGCACCGTCCTGGACGCCGCCGCCGCGGGCAGCGAGAACGTCGGCGGCGAGCACGAGGGCGTGGAACCCTCGACCCTGGCGGTGCTGCTCCGCGCGGCCGATCAGGACCTCGTGCTGCGGTTCGTCTACCGCGACCGGCACGGGGCCGTCAGCCGGCGGAGGGTGGAGGCGGTGCGGTGCCTCTACGCCCGCGGACGCTGGTACGTGCTCGCCCACGACCTCGACGCCGACGACTGGCGGGTGTTCCGCCTCGACCGCGTGCGGGAGCCGGAGGCGGGGGAAGCGGGCTCCGGCGACCGCGGCCGGCCGGCCGAGGACCTCGCGACCTGGCTCGCCACGGACTTCGGCCGTCATCCAAGGGCTCAGAGCGGCACCGGCTGACTACTCAGAGTGCGCCGGTCTCGGCCCTCGCACCACGGCCCGCCAGTCCTGGCCGTCACCGTGCCGATCTCTTCCAGGCTCATCAGGCCGGTCTCCTGCCACGTCCGGATCGAAGCGATGCGGTGCAGGTCCTCGGCCCGGTAATGACGCCGTCCTGACCGGCGTTCGGGCGCCGGCAGCAGGCCGCATTCGTCCCAATAGCGCAGGGCGGAGGTTGCCACCCCGAACCGCGCCGCTACCTCACCGATCGGAAGGAGTCCACCAGCCGTGATCCTATTTGACCAACAACGTGGCCCTGGCCTCACGGTGCGACAAATCCCGTCACCCCTGCCGGTTTCACCGATGGCGCCCACGTCCGGATCGACATCGGCTGGGACCACGACGAGATCCGCTCGATGCCGCGACCGAGCCCAGTTTCGTTCACGTCGATCTCTGGACGAAGAACTCGATGATCCGCGATGGTCAGATCGTGCCCATCCTCGACCACGAGCGTGCCGTCTGCGGCGATCCGATCATGGAGGCCGGACGCGGTCACACCGCCACCACGACTTACAACTTCGGCCGTACCCGGTGACACGCTGATGGGCCGGCGCGGATCGGCTGTGCGCGATCACACGCAATCGCTGGGCAGCCGCCCGATCGGGCGGCTGCTGTGGTGGACCTGCTCGCAGACGACGCTCTCGGTGGGCGTTTACGGGATCTACGCACTCACCAATGCCTGGTTCGTCGCCCAAGGTGTCGGCGAGACAGCGCTGGCCGCGGTCAACCTCGTCGCACCGATCATCTTGATGCTGGGTGCGGTCTCGACGACCGTCGGCGTCGGCGGCGCGTCCGTGGTCTCGCGCATGCTCGGTGCCGGCCGGCCCGATCAGGCCGCGCGCGCCGCGGGAAACGCGTTCGTCGTGTTCTGGCTCGTGGCGTTGTCCGTCACCGTGGCCGGCCTGCTCGCGCTCGATCCGCTGCTGGCCTTGCTGGGTGCATCCGGTCCGACGATCGAATACGCGCGGCCCTACGCGGCAGTGATCATCGGGGGAGCGATCTTCTCGACCGGGTTCTCGGCTCTTGTGCGCGCGGAAGGGCGGCTGCGGTTCTCGACGATGCTGTGGGTCGTACCCGTGCTGGTGCAGATCGTCCTCGATCCGCTGCTGATCTTCGTCTGCGGCCTGGGTGTCGCCGGCGCGGCTCTCGGCACGGTCGGTGGCCAGGCCGTGTCGGCCGGCATGGCGATGTGGTTCTTCTTCGTCCAGCGCGGCCGGCCGTACCGGATCGGGCCGGCTGACCTGCGCCCGAGGGCGGCGACGATCGGGGTCGTGCTCGCGGTGGGCGCCCCGTCCTTCCTCGCCGGGTTCGGCGCCACGTTGCTGGCAGCCCTGATCAACACGACCCTCGCCGCCACTGGCGCGGTCGCTCTGGCCGCTTACGCGGTGTGCGCGCGGGTGCAGACCTTCGTGTTCACGCCGCAGATCGGCATCACCCAGGGTATTCAGCCGATCGTCGGCTACAACGCCGGCCGCCGGCTGAGCGGCCGCGTCAACCGGACCCTCACGCTGGCCCTGCGCGCCACCGTCATCTACGGGGCGACAACCGCGGCGCTTATCGCCCTGCTCGCGCGGCCGCTCGTGGGACTGTTCATCGGCGATCCGGAAACGGCGGCCGTCACGGTGGATGCGCTGCGCATCATCGCGATCGGATTCGTCTTCGCCGGCATCCCGCCTCTGATCTCCGCCTACTTTCAGGCTCTCGGAAGAGCCACGCCGTCGTATCTGATCTCGATCGGCACGCTGTTGATCATCAAGGTGCCGCTCGTCCTGGCGCTCGGGATGCGCGGGCCCACGGGAATCTGGATCAGCCTGCCGATCGGTGAAGCGATCTCGGTCGTGGCCGCCGTCGGCCTTCTGTGGAGGTTCGGCAAACCCGGGACCCGGGAGGCGTGACTCACCGCCGGCCGGTCATCACTCCCATGGTCGAGCGCATGGTCCACGCCGGGGAACTGGACATGGACGCCGCCCTTGCCGCCACTCCGATGGCACGGCTCGGCAGGGCCGAGGAGATCGCCTCGGCCGTTGTGTGGCTGTGCGGTCCGGGCGCGAGCTTCGTCACCGGCGTCGCGCTTCCGGTCGATGGTGGATACACCGCACGATAGTCGCCGGCCACACCGCATCGCCGGTGGCACCTCGCCTGATCCCCAAAGCGGTGAGCTGGGTGGGCCGGCTGACGAGCGCCGGGCTGAGCGAAGCTGAAGACATCGATCGAGTGGTCGGTGACCTTGCCGTGGCCGGTCGCGCCGCCTCCAATCGGCGCGAGAAGGTTTTCACCACGACACCGACGTCCAGGAAGGCCGCTTCACCTCGGCCCCCGACGGCCCCGGCCCATCCAGGAAAGCTCCGCCCTGCCTGCGATGAGTTCCGGCGCTCCATCGGGTCTCCACTCCGGACGACCGCTGCGACCAAGGAGGAGTTTTATGGGCAAGGTCATCTACTGGATGAACACCTCGATCGACGGCTACATCGAGGATCCCGACGGTGGCATGGACTTCATGGACCCGGACGAGGACTTTCGGCAGGCGGCGAACGACCATGTTCGCCGGATCGCGGCGTTCCTGTTCGGGCGGCGGCTGTATGAGGCGATGGAAAAGCCCTGGACGCAGGACCTCGGCAAGGAGGGCGCCCCGGCCCTCGAGCGGGAGTTCGCGCAGATCTACAAGGAGACGCCGCGGTACGTCTTCTCCGACACCCTCCAGACTGTCCCCGAAGGGCTCACGATCGTTCGTCGTAAGGACGCCGCGTCCGTGGTGACGCGCCTCAAGCAGGAGATCGACGGCACCCTCCAGCTCGGCGGCCCCGAGCTGGCCGCCTCCCTGGTGGACCTGATCGACGAGTTCTGGGTGTACGCATCTCCCGTGATCGTCGGGGGCGGCAAGCCGTACCTGCCCGTGCGAGAACAACTGCGGCTGCGCCTGGTCGAGCACCGTTCCTTCGCCTCAGGAATCATGTTCCGGCGCTACGTACGACCCTGACCGACCCGGAGCGGACCCCGCGCGGGCGCACCCATGGGGGCCCAGTGGCCGTACGCCCGCGCGCGGCCCTGGATGAAGTGGCGCCTCTCACTTGCGGCGCGCGGGGGCGCTGAGGACGTCGGCGAGGTCGTCCACCGCGAGGCCCCGGCCCGGCTTCGCCTCGGGCGCGGTGATCGTCATCGGCTTGTCCCAGTTCCGGTACTGCGTGGCCAGGTGACCCCGCAGGATCCGGTCGTGCCCGAGCCCTTTGACCTGGGGCCGCGGGTGCGCGTAGAAGCGCCAGCCGACCCGGTACGGCCATCCGCGGTCGTCGTACATGTACGTCCACGTCACCTCAGACGTCCCGAGGACGGCAGCCGTCCCCGCGGCCTCGCGGAAGCTGGGGGAGACGCGATAGAGCTCCTGGAGCTTGATCGTCCCGGTCAGGTTGTAGATCCGCTGCTTGCGGCCGGTGGTGTGATCGGTGGTCCAGGGCCCGACGCTCTTGCGGGTCTTGGTGGCCAGCAGCTTGCGCAGTGTGGCCGGCTCCAGGACGTTGACGAACTGGTCGCCGTACGCGGCCGCGGCACCGCCGGCGCGGCCGGTACGCACCCAGGTCTTCGCCCCCGGCGCGAGCTGGTACTGCCAGCCGCCCACGCTGATCGTGCGCAGCGTCCCCATCGTGGCGAGCACGCCGGCGAAGTAGGGGTCCTTGGCTGCCTCCTCCACCATCAGCTCCTTGCTCTCCACGCTGAGCTGCCGGGTGTGCTCCGAGGCGACCACGCCCGCCCGGCCCAGCTTGACCTTGCTGGTTCCGCGCACTCCCATGCCGCACCCGATGAAGGTGCGCCTGCCGTTGCTCAGCCGCACCTCCTTGGACAGGTCCGTGGAGGCCTGGCCGTAGAACTCGGCCGTCGCGCCGGCACCGCGGGCGAGCAGCGAACGCAGGCCCGCCACCGGGTCGGGTTCGGCTGTCCGGGCGTGGGCGGTGGCGGGAGCGGCGGTGAGCAGGGCTAAGGCGACGATGAGGGGGCGCATGCCGTACATCCAGGTGGTGAGTGATCCAGGTGGTGACTGAAGATCAAGTATGACTGGAGTGGACCCTGCCAACGGATGTGACGGCGTCCAGACCCACGCCCCGGTCCCCGACGCGCCGGTCAGCGGCCGCCCGTGAACGGGGGCTCGCCGTCCTTGAGGGCGCGGAAGCGGAGCGCCGACCACACCTCGTCCACCGCCACCTGCCCGTTGGGCCGCAGCCCGTACTCGCCCACGATCGGCCAGAGCGTCTCGCGGTTGATGTCGGACCTGTTTCCCTTGGGGTAGGCGATCCACAGCACCGGCGGCGCGCTCACCTGGTCGCGATGGCGGTCGAGGAGCTGCCGTGCCGAGGCGGCGTCGGCGGCGAAGACGAGCGCCACGTCCGCCTCCTTGAGGTCCTCGACGTGCGCGGCGCCGTCGGGCAGCGGCTCGATGAGCGGCAGGTGGGCGGCGTCGGAGACCCACACCCGGGACCCCGGCTTGATGAGCAGCTTGGCCGCGACGGTCTTCACCATGAGGGGTTCGGCTCCTTGTCTGGTGGAATGCCCCACCATTTCACCAGACAAAACGGCAGGTCAGGACTCCAGGAAGTGCAGCACGGCCAGCACCCGGCGGCTGTAGCCGGTCGTGTGCGACAGCTGAAGCTTGTCGAACAACGAGTTCACGTGCTTCTCCACCGCGCTCTGCGACACGTGCAGCGCCTGGGCGATCGAGGCGTTGGTCAGCCCTTGTGCCATCCGTTCCAGCACCTCCCGCTCCCGTGCCGTCAGCCGGGACAGGGAATCGACCTGTGTCGTACGGGCCAGCAGTTGCCGCACCACCTCCGGGTCGAAGGCCGCCCCGCCCGCGCCCACCCGCTCCAGCGCGTCCAGGAAGTCGCCGACCTGCGCCACCCGGTCCTTGAGCAGGTAGCCGACGCCTTCGACGTCCGCGCTCATCAGCTCGGTGGCGTACCGCTTCTCCACGTACTGCGACAGCACCAGCACCTTCACGGCGGGCCAGCGGCGCCTGATCTCCAGGGCCGCTCGCAGGCCCTCGTCGGTGTGGGTCGGCGGCATGCGGACGTCCACGACCACGATGTCCGGCCGGTGCTCGGCCACCGCGGTGACCAGCGCGTCGCCGTCGCTGACCGCGGATGGGACCTCGTGGCCCTCCTCCAGCAGCAGCCGCACCAGGCCCTCGCGCAGCAGCGTGGAGTCCTCGGCCAGGATCACCCGCACGGCAGCACCGCCGTGATCGTGGTCGGCCCGCCGACCGGGCTGCTCACCTCGAAGCCGCCGTCCAGCGCCGCCACCCGTCTGGCCAGCCCCGACAGGCCGCCGCCCGCCGCCTGCGCGCCGCCCGCGCCGTCGTCTCGCACCCGTACGAGCACCGCAGCGTCCTCCTCGTGCACCTCGACCGTGATGAGCATGGCGCCGGCGTGCTTGGCGGCGTTGGTGACGGCCTCGCACACCACGAAGTACGCCGCCGTCTCCACCGCCATCGGCGGCCGACGCCGCAGGTCGCAGGCTACCTTGACCGGTACGCTCGACCGTTCGGCCACCCCCGCCAGCGCCTCGCCCAGGCCCAAGGTGTCCAGGCCGGCGGGATAGACCCGCCAGGCCACCTCGCGCAGCTCGGCCAGCGCCTGCTGGGCCTCCTGGTGCGCCTGCTCCAGCAGCTCGGGCCGGCCCCGCTTGGCCCGTCCGACCAGCATCGACAGCGCCACCAGGCGCTGCTGCAGCCCGTCGTGCAGGTCGCGCTCGATCCGTCGGCGTTCGAAGTCCACGGCGGCCACGATGCCGGCGCGGCTCTCGGACAGTTCGGCGATCCGGCGTTCGAGGGCCCGGGTCGGGTCGGGGGCGAGCATGCGCACCGCCAGCCGCCGTTCCAGGGCGTGCACGCCCACCACGCCCGACAGGTCGAGGAACAGCAGGACGATCCCGGAGATCGCGAAGTAGGCGATCAGGGGGAGCGAGGGTGCCATCCCGTCGAACCGCTCGCCGCGCGCCCAGGCGGTGAGGATGAGGACGGCGAAGCCGGCCCCGAACACGAGCAACATGATCACCAGCCCGCCCAGCACCCCCACCGGGACGCGGGCGGCCAGATAGGGCACGGGCCTGCCGTCCTGGAGGGCGTCGGGGTCCAGGCGCAGGCGGCGTGCTTCGAGGCGGGCCAGCCGGCGGGCCGCGGCGGCGACGTGCGCATTGCCCTGCAGCGGCAGCGCCAGCAGCAGGAAGACCAGCTCGGCCAGCGCGGTGACGGCGCCCAGCGTCACCGCGCCCAGCAGCCGCAGCCCTTCAGCGGCGACTCGCATGCCTGCCCTTGCGCCGCTCGGCCAGCCGCACCCCGACGAACACCACGAGTGCCAGCACCACCAGCCCGAGCACCACCTTGGAGCCGATGCCGACGTATGTCTCCACCAGCGACCAGTTCTCGCCCAGCAGGTAGCCGGCCATCACGAAGATGGTGTTCCAGATCAGGCTGCCGGTGGCGGTCAGAAGCGTGAACGACAGCAGCGGCATCCGCTCGACGCCCGCCGGCACGGAGATGAGGCTGCGGAAGATGGGGATCATCCGCCCGAAGAACACCGTCTTGCGGCCGTGCTTGAGGAACCACGCCTCGGTCTTCTCGATGTCGGCGGGCTTGACCAGCGGGAGCTTGGCGGCGATGGCCAGCGTGCGCTCGCGGCCCAGCAGCGCCCCCACCCAGTACAGCGCCAGCGCCCCGATCACCGAGCCGAGGGTCGTGCACACCAGCACGTCCAGCAGGTCCATCTCGCCTCTGGACGCGGTGAAGCCCGACAGCGGCAGGATCACCTCGCTGGGCAGGGGAGGGAAGAGGTTCTCCAGCGCGATCGCGAGCCCGGCCCCGGGCGCGCCGAGAGTCTCCATCAGTCCAACCAGCCAATCAGTCATAGGGTAAAGCCTAGGCATGATCGGATATGCCTGGAATGAGGCGGACTTCTGATTGCGGGGTGCGGTAAACCCCACCCCCAGGTACCGTACACTGTACGGTCGTGAGCAACCTGACCCGGCACGCGGCAGTCTTCCAACCCGGCGACCCACCCAGGTCCGGTCATATCACCTTCCTCGACCCGGACGGGCCGTCCGCGGTGACCGTGGCCGAGGAGCACGACGGCACCGTGCGCACGCGCGAGGTCGCGGCCACCCTCGTCCCGGTGGGGGAGGCGGTGGCGGGGCTGGCCAGGGCGCGCATGGACCCGCGGGCCCACCCGGCGGCGCGCTTCTGGGGCGCGGCCGCGCTGGTGGCGCTCCAGCTGGTCACCCGGGGCCGCATCCTGCCGGGAGTGTCGGCGGGGGAGCACGACTCGTGGCGCGCGGGCCCGCTCGACGCCGCCGACATCCAGCGGGTTCGCGAGCTGGCCGCCGCCATGCCCGCCGCGGCCCGCGCCATCCCCCTCCAGCCCGGACAGCAGGCCGAGCTGTGGCTGCCGGAGGCCGAGCCGCTCGTGCGCGCGTTCCTCGACGCCGTCGCCGACGCCATGCCGCGCTCGCCCGGCGCCGTGCGGGCCACCGGCACCATCGCCTTCGCCGCCGTCAAGCCCGTCAAGGTGCCACACCTGCGCCCCTGGGCCGAGGAGGTCGCGGCCGGCCTCGACTCGGGCGTACGGCTGTCGCTGCGCCTGGAGGCCGACGACCTGGCCGCCGCCGAGTTCCGCGCGATCGTCCAGCTGCACAGCCTGGCCGACCCCTCCCTCGTCATCGACGCGGCCGACCTGTGGCAGGGCCGCGACGCGGGCTTCGGCCCGCGCGCCAGGATCGAGGCCACGCTGGCCGTGCGCCGGGCCGCCCGTACCTGGCCGCGCCTGGAACGGCTGCTCGACAGCGCCGTCCCCGACGAGCTCGCCCTCACCGACGGCGACGTCGAGCAGCTGCTCGCCGGTGCCGCCGAACGCCTGGCCGCCGCCGGCGTCGAGGTGCACTGGCCCAAGGCCCTGGTGCGCGGCCTGAGCGCGCGCGCCGTCATCGGCGAGCGTGACACCAAACCGTCAGACCTGCCGTCGTTCCTCGGCGGGCAGCACCTGGCCAGCTTCAACTGGCAGCTCGCGCTCGGCGGCGAGCGCCTGAGCGCGGCCGAGATGGACCGGCTCGCCGAGGCCCACCGCCCGGTGGTGCGGCTGCGCGACCAGTGGGTCCTCATCGACCCCGACCTGGCCCGCAAGGCCCGCCAGCGCGACCTCAAGCCCCTGACCGGCATCGAGGCGCTGGGCGCGGCCCTGACCGGCTCGGTCGAGGTCGAGGGCGAGCAGGTCGCCGTGGAGCCCACCGCCTGGCTGCGCGACCTGCGCGAACGCCTGAGCGAACCCGCCGACGCCGGCCCTCCGGAAGGGCTGGCGGCGACACTGCGCGACTACCAGCTGGCCGGGCTGCGCTGGCTGGCCCAGATGACCTCGCTGGGGCTGGGCGGCTGCCTGGCCGACGACATGGGCCTGGGCAAGACGATCACGCTGATCGCCCTGCACCTGCACCTGCACCTGCACCGCGCCGGCGACGGCGCCGGGCCCACGCTCGTGGTCTGCCCGGCCTCGCTGCTGGGCAACTGGGAGCGGGAGATCACCAAGTTCGCGCCGGGCGTGCCGGTGCGCCGCTTCCACGGGACCCAGCGAACGCTGCCTGATGAAGGGTTCGTGCTGACCACGTACGGCACCATGCGCCTGGACGCGGCCCGCCTGGCCGCGCACCCGTGGGGCCTGGTGGTGGCCGACGAGGCCCAGCATGTCAAGAACCCCGCCTCCGGCACCGCCAAGGCCCTGCGCGAGATCCCGGCCGCCGCGCGCGTCGCGCTGACCGGCACCCCCGTGGAGAACAACCTGTCGGAGCTGTGGGCCATCCTCGACTGGACCACGCCGGGGCTGCTGGGCCCGCTGGGCAGGTTCAGGGCGCGGTGGGCCAAACCGGTCGAGTCCGGCGACAGCGGGGCGGCCGAACGCCTGTCGCGGCTGGTGGGGCCGTTCCTGCTGCGGCGCCGTAAGAGCGATCCCGGCATCGCGCCGGAGCTGCCGCCCAAGACGGAGACCGACCGCCCGGTCGCGCTCACCACCGAGCAGGCCGGCCTGTACGAGGCCGTCGTACGCGAGAGCATGGCCCAGATCGCCGAAGCCAGCGGCATGGCCCGGCGCGGCCTGATCGTCAAGCTGCTGACCGGGCTCAAGCAGATCTGCAACCACCCCGCCCAGTACCTGCACGAGGCCGCGCCGCGCCTGGCCGGCCGCTCGGGCAAGCTGGAGCTGCTGGACGAGCTGGTCGACACCATCGTGGCCGAGGACGGCGCGGTGCTGGTGTTCACCCAGTACGTCACCATGGCCCGCCTGCTGGAGCGGCACCTGACCGCCAGGGGCGTGGCCAGCCAGCTGCTGCACGGCGGCACCCCGGTCGCCCGCCGCGAGGAGATGGTCGCGCGCTTCCAGGACGGGCGGCCGCCGGTGTTCCTGCTGTCGCTCAAGGCCGCCGGCACCGGCCTGAACCTCACCCGCGCCGACCACGTCATCCACTACGACCGCTGGTGGAACCCCGCCGTCGAGGACCAGGCCACCGACCGCGCCTACCGCATCGGCCAGACCCGGCCCGTCCAGGTGCACCGGCTGATCGCCGAGGGCACGATCGAGGACCGCATCGCCGAGATGCTCGCCGCCAAACGCGCGCTGGCCGAAGCTGTGCTGACCTCCGGGGAAGCCGCCCTGACCGAGCTGACCGACGCCGAACTCGCCGCCCTCGTGGAGCTCAGATGACCGCCGCCCGCGGCTTCGCCGCCTTCCCGCCGCAACGCGCCGGAGCCCGTTTCGCCACCTCCTGGTGGGGGCGGGCCTGGGTCAAGGCCATGGAGGACACCTCGCTGGACCAGGGGCTGCTGCGCAAGGGCCGCGCGTACGCCAAGACCGGCCAGGTCGGCCCCATCACCGTCAGCCCCGGCCGCATCGCCGCCGTGACCGAGAGCGAGTACGACACCGTCGTACGCGTCGAGCAGCTCACCGACGCCGCATGGGAACGTTTCCTCGATCAGGTGGCCGCCAAGAGCGGGCACATCGCGGCCCTGCTCGACCGCGACATGCCGCACGACCTGGTGGCGGCCGCCGAGGACGCCGCCGTGCCACTGCTGCCGGCCGTCGGGGACCTGGAGCCGGAGTGCTCCTGCCCGGACTGGGGGCATCCGTGCAAGCACGCGGCCGCCCTGTGCTACCAGGCGTCGTGGCTGCTGGACGCGGACCCGTTCGTGCTGCTGCTGATGCGCGGGCGCGGCGAGCAGGAGCTGCTGGAGGCCCTGCAGGGGCGCGCGGCCCCGCCCGTGCCGGCCCCGGCGCCGGCCGCGGCCGTGGCGACGCCGGCGGTGCAGGCGTTCGCGGCGGGCGTGCCCGCGCTGCCCGAACCCCCGCCGTTCGAGGTCGCCTTCGCCCCGCCCGTGCTGGACCCGGCGCCGGGCGTGGACGTGGCCGCCCTGGAAGTGCTCACCGCCTCGGCCGCCTGGCGGGCGCGCGAGGTGCTGCTCCACGGGCGGCTCCCGGAGCTGTCGGAACACCAGGACCGGGTACGCCTGGCCGCCGACCACGACCTGGACCTCGGGCTGGAGGCGGCCGTGCGGGCCTGGCGGTACGGCGGCGCGCCCGGCCTGGAGGTGCTCGAGCACGCCTGGACGCCGCCCCGCCAGGACCTGGCCAGGTCGCAGGCCCTGCTGGAGGCCGGCTGGGAGGGCGAGCAGCCGCCGCCGCTGGAGGCGTGGCGCAACCGCTGGACCCTCGGCCCCCTGCAACTGCGCTACGGCCGCGACGGCCGCTGGTACCCCTTCGCGCAGGTCGAGGGGGAGTGGTGGCCCGCCGGCCCGCCGGAACGCGACCCGGCGGCGCTGGTCAGCGGGTGAGCGTTCAGGCGCGGCGGCGGTAGGCGCCGCTGTCAGCCGGACAGGACGGCGGCCAGGTCGGCCGCCGGGCCTGGCGGCAGGGCGCCGTGCAGGAGCTCGACGCGGTGCACCAGCCGGGGCGCGGCCAGCGGCACCCCGCACGCGGCCGGCGCTTCCCCGGACACGGCGGAGGCGGGAAGCAGGGTCAGGCCGTGGTCGGCGGCGACCAGGTTGAGCACGGTGTGCACGTTGTCCCCGTGATAGTCCAGCCCCACCGGGAACCCGTCGCCCACCAGGTCGCGCAGCCGGGCCAGCGGGCACAGCGGGGTCTGCAGCCAGCGCGCGTCCGCCAGGTCGGCCAGCCCCAGCGCCGCCCGGCCGGCCAGGGGATGGCCGGCGGGCAGGACCACGACCAGCTCCTCCTCGCTCACCCCGACGGCCGCCATCGGCCCGGCGTCCAGCAGCCGCAGCGGGTCGGACGGGGCGGCCAGCCCGTCGGCCAGGCCCAGGTCGGCCTGCCCTTCGGCGACCATCGCGACGGCCTGGTCGCGCCCGCAGGTGTGCAGGCTCACCTCCAGGCGCGGGTTGCCGGCACGCGCCCGCGCCAGCCGGGCGGCCACGACGGGATTGACGGCCAGCGGAGTGGCGGCCAGCCGCAGCCGGTGCCCGGGCCGGGCGGCGGCGCGCAGCACGTCGGCGCGGGCCGCGCGCAGGCGCAGCAACAGCGGCCCGGCGTGCTCCAGCAGCCGCCGGCCGGCCTCGGTGGGCTCGACCGGGCGGCGCAGCAGCAGCGGCAGGCCGAGGTCGCTCTCCAGCGCGGCGATCTGCTGGGAGACGGCCGACTGGGTGTAGCCGAGCTCGGCGGCGGCCGCGGAGAACGAGCCGTGCCGGGCGACGGTCACGAACGTGGTCAGCAAATGAGGATCCATCAGTGTTGCTTATAGCAGATGCAGAAATCATCGTTGGCGCTTAAGCAGGCGTCGCGGTCAGGATGAGGGCATGAAAATCGCCCTCGTGGGGGATCGGTCCCCCAGCGTTCGTTCGCACGCCCGGATCCCGCTGGTCCTCGAGGCGCTGCGGGAGCGGGACGGCATCGCGCTCGACCCGTACTGGATCGCCACCACCGACGTGTCCGGCCTGGAGCGCTTCGACGGCATCTGGATCGTGCCCGGCAGCCCGTACCGGGACGAGGAAGGCGCCGTGGAGGCGGCGCGCGTCGCCCGGGAGCATCGGATCCCGCTCCTGGGCACGTGCGCCGGGTTCCAGCACCTGCTGCTGGAGTTCGCGCGGCACGTGTGCGCGCTGGACGTGGCGCACGCGGAGAACGAGCCGGACGCACGCGACTTCCTGCTGACGCCGCTGGCGTGCTCGCTGGCCGGGCACGAGGGGCGGGTGCGCATCTCGCCCGGGACGCTGATGGAGCAGATCATGGGCGAGTCCGTCACGATGGAGTCCTACATCTGCTCCTACGGCCTCAACGAGACCTACACCCGGACGCTGGCCGAGCACGGCCTGGTGTTCTCCGCGCACGCCGACGACGGGGCGGTGCGGGCGGCCGAGCTGCCCGGTCACCCGTTCTTCCTCGGCACGTTGTTCCAGCCGGAGCTGGCGGGTGACGGGCGGCGCCCGCACCCGGTGATCGCCGCCTTCGCCGCCGCGGTGGCCCGCCAGGCGGTCGGCACCTGACCTTCGCGGGTTCAGCCGGCGGCGGGTTCGGCGTGGCGGAGCGCGCGCAGGCCGGGCAGCGCGACGGCGCCGAGGCGGGCGCCGCTGCGCGGGTCCAGACGCAGCACCTGCTCGCCCGCGCCGGCCAGCAGCTCCCCGTTCAGGTACGCCAGCCCGCGCGCCGGACCCGGCAGGTCCCAGGCGGCCTGCCGGGCGAGCGTGGCGCCGTCGCAGACCAGCAGCCGCCGGCCCGCCGCCAGGAACAGCCGCCCGCCGCCCGCCGCCGAGAACGCCTCCCCGGCCGCCACCGTGGGGGCGCCCGCCAGGCCGGACCGGACGATCGTCAGGTCCGTGGTCGAGGCCAGGACCGCGCGCCCGGTGGAGGCGTCGAACACGTACAGCCGCTGCCCCTCCAGCGCCAGCGTGTGCGCCTCGGCCGGGCCGAGCCCGAACGGGGTGGGCAGGTCCAGGCAGAACGCCCAGCGCTGGTCGAGGTGCAGGACGTGTACGAAGGCGTGCACGCCGGGGCTGAGGTCGCGGCCCGCCTTCAGGTCGCGGGTGTGCAGGTGGTCGTCCTGGTGGGTGTAGAGGGTGAACAGGACGTTCTGGCCGGGGTCGAAGACGGCCTGGCGGCCCTGGCCGCGCATCTCCTCCTCCTGGCCGGGCGGGATCTGCCGCTTGTCGCGGGTCTGCAGGGCACCCAGCTTGCCGCTGTCCAGGTCGTAGACGCGTACCCGGTAGCGGTCGGGCGCCGAGGCGGGCAGGCGGTCCAGGACGTACATGGCGCTGCCGTCGGTGGAGAAGGCCTCCGGCTCGACGTTGCCGTCGAGGTGGAGGGTGCGCCGCCGCCCGGCGTCGGCCAGGGTGATCGTGGTGCGGGCACGCGGGCCGGGCGGCGGGCCGAGCGCGGCCAGGCCCATGGAGACGGCCTTGATCCGCGGCGGCCCTTCGCCGGCCGGAGCGACGGCCAGGTCGTCGATCAGGATGCCGGTGCCGGCCTGGTAGGTGCGCAGGTGGCCGTCGTGGAGCTGGTAGAGCCTGGCCCAGCGCGGCTCGGCCACCCCTCCGGGGTAGCTGGCGCGGAGCGCGCCGGTGGCCAGGTCGACGACGGCCAGCCCGGCGGCGGTCTCGGCGAACAGCCGGCCGGGCCGGGCGGCTCTGGCGGGCGAGGGCTGGGGCCCCGGCCGCTCGTCGGGGGCGCAGGCCGCCAGAACGGCCGCGGCGCCGCCCAGCGTGATCGCTTGGCGTCTGGTGCAGGAAGCCATGCCCTGTCTACACCGCCCGCGCCTCCTGGGTTCCCGAGGTCAGCAGGCCGGACAGGTTGCGCAACGAGTGGCGCAGGAGGGCGACGCTGACAGGCCGGACGAGCGGCCACAGGGCCCGGCCCAGCGGCCCGAACGGCAGCCGCAGCCGCTCGGCCCAGATCACGCGGCTACCGCCGTCCTCGGGCCGGATCCGGATGGCGCCATGGCCGCGCACGAACCGGCCCGTGTGGGTGACCAGCACCAGGGTCGGCGGCTGCCAGGTCGTGATCGTCATGGTGTCGAGGAATCCGAACGGCCGCACCCCGGTGTAGGCCTCGACCGCGTGCTCGCCGACCTGGCGGGCGTCGGTCATGAACATCCACTCCCGGTGCCGCCGCCAGTCGGTGATCAGCGCGAACACCTGCTCCGGCGGCGCCGGGACATGCAGGGCGGCGCCCGCGTACACGTACCTCATCAAGCTCCTCCGGTGGCCAGCTCCACGGCGCGGGCACGGTCGAGGGCGCGGCCGCGGGCGAAGGCGGCGGCGAAAGCCTCCTCGCCGAGGCTCTCGCGCAGGCGCACCGCCACGCGGGCCACGTCGGGGTTGGCGGCGTCGGGCGCGCCGCGCAGCTGTTCGGCGGCGCCGAGCGCGGTGGCCCCCGCCAGCAGGTCGCCGCGTGCCGCGCGCAGCTCCGCCACGGCCACCGCGACCCGCGCCAGGACCGGCATGTCGGCCGCCGCCATCACCAGCTCGGCCGCCCGCCGCGCGTGGCGGGCCGCCGTCTCGTGGTCGTGCGCGGCCACCGCCAGGTGGGCCTGCCCGACCAGCAGCAGCGCGCGGAACTGCGGCGCGATCGCCGTCCCGTCCTCCATGGCGTGCCCGGCCGCGGCGTAGTGGCGCTCGGCGGCCCGCAGGTCTGCCTCCTGGCGGGCCAGATGGCCCAGCTCGACATGCGCGAACGCGACGTTGCGGGCGGGCGTCCCCCGGCCCTCCGGCGCGTCGGTCAGCGCCCGCAGCACGGTCCTGGCCCGCTCCAGGTCCCCTTTGCGCACCAGGATGGAGGACTGCCAGACCCGCTGGTGTGCGACGTCGGAGTCGGGGTTGAGCTCCAGCAGCAGCCGTACGGCCTCGTCCATGGCCTCCAGCCCCCGGTCGAAGTCCCCGAACACGGCATGCGTCTCGGCCAGCGACGTCAGCGCGATCGACAGCCCCCACCGTTCGCCGGCCTGCCGCAGCTCGGCGCAGCCGGCCAGCAGGTCGGCCCGCGAGCCGGCCATGTCGCCGCCGTTCTCCCTCAGCGCGGCCCTGGTCACGTAGAGCATGCCGCGCGTCCACGGGTTGGGGTGCGACAGCCGCTGCTCGATCACCGCGAGGCCGAGTTCGGCGTCGTCGGTGAACAGCGCCAGCGCCGGCTGCAGCATCGCCAGCACCGGGTGCTCGGCCTCGTCCCCTTCTTGCAGGCTCGCGGCCCGGCGCAGCTCGCGCGCCGCCGGGCCGACCATGGTCTGGCGGCCGTCGAGGCTGGCGTTGATGACGTAGACGGCGGTGGCGATCAGCCGCTCCCGCGCGGGCGTCTGACCGGGTACGTCCAGCGCCCGGCCGATCCAGCCGGCCGACTCGGCGCGGGTGCCGCGGATGGTCCAGAAGATGCCCATGGCGGCGGCCAGGCGGATCGCGGTTGCGGCGTCGGCGCTGTCGACGGCGTAGTGCAGCGCGGCCAGGATGTTGTCGTGGTCGGCCAGCAGGCGGGCGATCCAGGTGAGCTGGTCACGGCCGCGGAGCCGCGGCTCGGCGTGTTCGGCCAGGTCGCGGAAGTAGGCGGCGTGCCGGGCGCGGACGGCGGCGATCCGGCCGTCGGCGGCCAGGCGTTCGAGCCCGTACTCCCTGATGGTCTCGAGCATGCGGTAGCGGCCGTCGTCGGCGGGCTGGACGAGGGATTTGTCCACCAGCGCGGCGACGAGGTCGAGGCTGCCGCCGACGTGTTCGGCCGCGGCCAGGTCGAACCCGCCGGAGAAGACCGCCAGCCGCTCTGCCAGCCGGCGCTCGGGCCCGTTCAGCAGGTCCCAGCTCCAGGCGACGACCGCGCGCAGCGTCTGGTGGCGGGGCAGTGCCGTACGGCTGCCGCCGGTCAGCAGCAGGAAGCGGTCGTCGAGCCGGGCGGCCAGCTGCTGGGGCGTCAGGGTGCGCAGCCGGGCGGCGGCCAGCTCGATCGCCAGCGGCAGCCCGTCGAGGCGGCGGCAGATCTCGGCGGCCACGGCGGGCTCGATGCTCAGGCCGGGGCTGGTGGCGGCGGCGCGTTCGGCCAGCAGCCGCACGGCCGGCTCGGGCGGCAGGGGCGGCACGGGGCTGAGGGTCTCGCCGAGGATGCCCAGGGGTTCGCGGCCGGTGGCCAGGACGCGCAGCGAGGGGCAGCGGCCCAGCAGCTCCTCGGCCAGGTGGGCGGCGGCCTCGACGAGGTGTTCGCAGTTGTCGAGCACCAGCAGCACCTGCCCGCCCGACAGGGCTTCGACCAGGGCGGCGGTGGTGTCGACCGCGCGGATGGGGTGGCCGATCAGCGAGTGGTTGCCCAGGGCGGCCAGCACGGCCTGGGGCAGGTCGGCGGGGTCGGTGACGGGGGCCAGCTCGACCAGCCAGACAGCGCCGTACTCGTTCAGGAGCTCGGCGGCGACGGTGGTGGCCAGCCGCGTCTTGCCCGCGCCGCCGGGGCCGACCAGGGTGACCAGCCGGCCGGCGCCCAGCTGCCGGCGGAGGCGGGCCAGCTCGGCGTCGCGGCCGACGAAGCTGGTCAGCGGCGCGCGCAGGTTGGTGCGCGGGGGGCGGGGCGGCTCGGAGCGCAGCACGGCCAGATGCACCTCGCGCAGCTCGGCGCCGGGGTCGGCGCCGAGCTGGTCGGACAGGTGGCGGCGGCACTCCTCGTAGGCGGCCAGCGCCTCGGCCCGCCGGCCGTCGGCGTGCAGCGCCTTGACGCGCAGGGCGTGCAGGCGCTCGCGCAGGGGGTGGCGGGCGGCCAGCTCGCCGAGCTCGCTCGCCAGCGCCGTCAGCGTTCCGGCTCCATCATCCGGCGGGCGGCCGGGCCGGGTGAGCAGGGCCAGCTCGGCCTCGGCGCGGTCCTCGACGGCCGTCAGTCGCGCCTCCTCCAGGCGCGTGGCGTACCCGAGCGCGAACGGGGCCGCCGCCACCTCGCCCAGCGCGGCCCCCCGCCACAGGAGGAGGGCCTGCTTCAGCAGCGCGGCCCTGACCGCCGGGTCGCCGTGCTGCCTGGCCCGGGCGGTGAGCCGGTCGAACTCGCCCGCGTCGGTGTCGGCCTCCAGCCGGTAGCCGCCCGGCACCGACACCAGCGCGCCGGCCTCCGGCAGCGTACGGCGCAGGCGGGAGACCAGCGACTGCAGGGCGTTGCCGGGGTCGGCGGGCGGCTCCTCGGGCCACAGGTCGGCGGCCAGCTCCTCGACGGTGACGGCGCGCCCGGCCGCCAGCGCCAGGCGCACCAGCAGCCGGCGCAGCCGGGCGCCCCCGACCGCGGCGGACTCGACCTCCAGCGGCCCCAGGATCGCCACACGCACACGACCATGCTGCCACCTTGGTGGCGGCGTGCCTCTCAGGCTTGCCAGTCGCCGGCGCCGCCCGGCACCGGCGCCTTCGGGTCGTACGGGGTGCGGGTGAAGATGAACGTGTTGAGGTCGAGGTGGTCGGCGGCCACCCGCAGCGTCTCCCCGGCGTAGTAGCCGTCCAGCCCCAGCCACGTCCCGTCGGCCTGCGGCACGAACCGCGAGGCCCGCCCGCCGCCCCCGACCGGCTCCAGCGACAGGGCGCGCTCGGGCAGCAGCCGCAGCGTGTACGGCTTGGGCCCCCAGTGCCACAGCCCGGTCAGCGCCAGCAGCCCGGGATCGGCGGCGACCGGCTGCCATTCGTCCGGCAGCCGCGGCTCGTACTCCTCCAGGATGTCCAGCAGGTCGGTCAGCAGCGAGCCGTTCATCCCCGAGGTGGTGTTGGCCATGAACAGCACGCCCACCCCGTCGGCGGGGTCGGCCCACACCGTGGCCACGAACCCCGGCATCGATCCGCTGTGCCCCGCCAGGCGCCGCCCGCCGGGGCGCGACAGCTGCAGGCCCAGCCCGAACCCGACGGTCCAGGAGTCCCCGTCGTCCACCCCGACCGGCTCGCGCATCTCGGCCAGCGTGTCGCCGCACAGCACCCCCGCGGTGTCGCCACCCAGGAACGCCGCCCATCGCGCCAGGTCGTGCGGCGTGGACCACAGCTGCCCGGCCGGCCCCATCGCCTCGGCGTCGTGCTCCGGCTCGGCCAGCACCACGTCGGCGTACGGGTGGACGGCGTATCCGGTGGCGTGCGGGGCGCGCGGCCGGGCGGTGGTGTCGTTCATGCCGAGCGGGTCGAGCACCTCCGACTGCAGCGCCTTGAGCCAGGCGGTGCCGCGCAGCCTGGCCACCAGCTCGCCCAGCAGGGCGAAGCCGACGTTGGAGTAGTGGAAGCGGCGCCCGGGCCGGTGCTTGAGCTCGCCGGGCCCGAGGCGCTCCAGCAGCTCGGCGACGGGGACGCCGGGAGTGCGCTCCCACCAGGCGGTGGGCGGCTCGGCGGTCAGGCCGGCGGTGTGCGACAGCAGCTGGGCGATGGTCAGGTGGCCCAGCGGGGTGCCCGGCAGGTGCGCCTGCAGCGGGTCGGACAGCCGCAGCGCGCCCTCGTCGCGCAGCCGCATGACCACGACGGCGACCATGCTCTTGGTGATCGACCCGATCCGGTACTGGGTGGCCGGGGTCGGCGGCGCGCCGTCCACCCGGCCGCGCCCGCCGAACCATGCCACTCTCCCGTCGCGCACGATCGCCGCCGCCAGCGACGGCACCCTGCATTCGGCCTGTTCGACGGCCAGCCTGCGCAGCAGAGCGCGCGCCGTCGCGTGTCCCACCTGGCTCATGAGCGACAAGATTAGCCGTTAGACGAGCACCAGCCGCGGGCCTATCAGCTCTCCTTGGTGCGGCTGCGGGTGGGCCTGGTCGTGGTAGTAGTGGCCGGCGTACCAGACCACGACGTTGGTGCCGTCCAGGCTCTCGCCGTTGAGGAAGCGGTTGAGGGCGGCGCGGTCGCGCGGGCCGGGGTTGCCGTCGTCGAGCTCGCGGGGGTGGTGGCGCAGGAACCACAGGTCGGACACGCCGTAGGCGTCGGCGGTGCCGTCGAAGTCGCCGGGGTGGATCTGGTAGCCGCGGCCCGAGGACTTGTCGCGCACCTGCCAGTACAGGGCGGGGTGGCGGCGCTTGCGGGAGGTCTCGCGGATGATCGGCACGGGTTCGGGGATGATCGAGCCGGTGTCGTCGATCTGCTCGATCACGTCGTTGGCGGCGCCGTCGATGTCGAAGTCGAGCCGCCAGTAGGCGTGGTGGCGGTGCACCATGCACGTCATCGGGTTGGCGGTGGCGGCGAATCCGAAGCGGGGGCTGATGTCGCCGTTGTCGGCCAGGCGCCAGTCGCTGGCGTAGCGGTACCAGCCGGCGGCCAGCTCGCTGACGATCCGCAGCTGCTCCCCGTCGTGGTGGAAGGCCACGCCCTGGAAGTTGCCGGCGTCGGTGGAGGGCCGTTCGAGGATGGTACGGGGCGGGCTGTCGCACAACCGCCACCCCCAGCCGACCGGGTCCGTGCCGACCGCGTTGAAGCGGGTCTCGAAGCTGACGTCGTCGCGGAAGGTCGTGCCCTCCTCGTACTCGACGTTCAGGACGGGCACGTGGGCCTGCCGGAGCACGAGCCGGCCGCGGTAGCGCACCTCGCGCAGCTCGACGCCGCCGCCGACTCCGGGGTTCTGCGGGGCCGAGGCGCGCGGGCGGACCACCAGCAGGTTCCACAGCTCGGTGGATCCGCGGTGCACGCGCACCCGTACCTGGTCGGGGCCGCCGTGGTCGGTCAGCGCGTCGACGCCCTCGGGGACGCTGTGCTCGCAGTCGTGGTGCATGCGCACATTGATCCCGGACGGGGTCCAGTCGACGGCGCGGTTGACCAGGTCGACGGCGACGATGCGGTGGCGCAGCCCGGTGGGCTCGCCGGGGGTGTAGACGCCGAGGGTGGGGCGGCGCACGGTGGTGCCGTCGGGGTTCTCCAGGTCGGCCAGCGGCGGCATGGGCCGGTAGACGACCACGTCCTGGCCGGCCGGGAAGCGCGGGTCGGCGCGCAGGACCTCGGCGGCGGCCGCCAGCTCCTCGCGGCTGGGCTGCGGCCGGTAGGCGCTGGGGCGCAGCTCGGCGCGTTCGGGCCGGTCGAGGGTGCCGCGCAGCTCGACGGCGCGGTTGCCGACCGGGTCGAACACGGTGGCCTGGAACGGGGCGTTCTCGCCGGGGTCGTGACCGAGGCCGGGCGCGAAGGCCACGGTGAGCCGCTCGGGGTCGGCGACCTCGAGCGCGGCCAGCGCGTCGGGGTGCTCGGCGACCGCCTGGCGCAGCTGCTGCGCGGTCAGGCCCGCGCGGGGGACCGCTTCGATCGTGACGCGTACATCGTCGCTCATGGGCTGTCTCCTGGGCGGCTGGTCGGCAAGGGCCACTGGTGCGTTATCGGACCGGGACGCCGCGACGTTAGCCCGGGCCGCCGTGGTCGTTCCCTGCGGCGCGGCTCATGCTTAAGGCGGATATCGACGCGTATTTCACTCATCCACCAGGGAGGAGGCGGGTGAAAATACAAATGGCCTGATCTATGAATATCTCCTGAAAGGCCTTGGTATTTCCACTCTGAATTATGCTTGACATCGTCATCCATACGAATGACCATGCTGTTCTGTGACCCCTCCAAAGAATGGCATTACCGGCCCGCCTGCCGCCGAAGGCCGCAGCAAAAGGATCTGGCTGCGCGACGACGGCACCTGCGTGATCGAGCTCATCCCCAGCCTGCGCAGCCACACCTTCGACCGCGACGAACTCGTTCCGGCGACGGCGCGCCTGCGCCTCGACTTCTACGAGCGCGCGGCCCGCGCGCTGCACGCGGCCGGCATTCGCACGGCGTTCAGGGAGCGGCTCGGCGAGACGACCTATCTTGCCGACTACGTGCCGGCTCCGCCCTTCGAAGTCATCGTCAAAAACCGGTCCGTCGGATCGACCCTGCGCAAGTATCCCGGCCTCTTTCCCGAAGGCCATGTCTTCCATCCCCCGGTGGTGAAGTTCGACTTCCGGATCGATCCCGAGGACCAGCCCATCGGTGAAGACTACCTGTGGGCCTATGGAGTGGATGTAGAGGAGTTCCGGCGCATTGCCCGAGAATGCAATGACTGCCTCCGCAAGTGGCTGGAACCACTCGATCTCTGGGACTTCTGCCTCATCATCGGCTCGAGGGCCGACGGCGATCTCATCATCAACTCCGAAATATCGCCCGACTGCATGCGGCTGCGCGACCGCCAGGGCAACTCGCTGGACAAGGACCTGTTCCGGCAGGGGGCCGGCCATGAGCACATCGTCTCCGTCTGGTCCCAACTGGTCGGCAGGCTGCCGGCATGACCCAGGCGCACCACCCGGTCGCCATCGTGACCGGGGCCAACCGGGGCACCGGTCTGGCCATCGCCGCTGAGCTCCACGCGGCGGGCTGGGACGTATGGGGGCTCAACCGCACCTCGGCGGACAAGCCCTGGCTCCCCGAGGCCCCGTGCGACCTGGAGTCGGCTGATGCGGTGACGGCCGCCGTCGAGACGGTCGCGCACCGGCGGGGGCGCATCGATGCGCTCGTCGTCAACGCGGTGGCGCGCTCACTGGGCCGGATCGGCACGCTCAGCCTGCCCGACTGGCGGGCCGCGTTCGACGTCAACATCGTCTCCGTGCTGCCGCTGCTCCAGGCGGCGCTGCCGTACCTGCGCTCAGGCCGGGGCAGCATCGTCCTGATGGGCAGCCACGCCGGCAGCCGCTACTTCGAGGGCGGCGCGGCCTACTGCGCCGGCAAAGCGGCCCTCAAAGCGCTGGCCGAGGTGCTCCTGCTGGAAGAGCGCCCCAACGGGGTCCGCACCACGCTGATCAATCCCGGCGCGATCGCCAACGAGATCGGTGACGACTCACCGTTCAAGCTGTCCACGTCCTCCGTCGCCCAAGCCGTGCGGTGGGTGGTCGAACTCCAAGCGGTCTGAAAGCCGTCCTGCCGGCGTCGAGACGCGCCGCAACCTCTCCATCTCTCCCAGGGGGACTTTTCATGACATCCATTCTCGAGCGCGAACCCGCGCCGTCACGCGCCGGACACGCCTCGCGGGCCTGCGACCTGCCCGTGCTGCGCAGCGCCCAGGCCGACTGGCCGATGCCGCCCGCCCGTACGATCCTGATCGCGCACCTGCTCGACACCGCGGTGCCGTACGTGCGGTTGCTGAGCCGCTCCACCGAGCTCGCCCACATCGTGCCGGTCCCCTACAGCGCCCAGCCGGAGGCGCTGTCGCTGCTGGGCGACCTTCCGGTGAGCATGCCGGCCTCGATCGAGGAGGTCGGGCCCATGGCGGTGGCCGCCGCCCAGCGGGCCGCCCGGCAGGGCGAGTCGCCCGTGATGATCCAGGAGGTCGGCGGATACTGCGCCGGGGCGGTGACAGACCTGGCCGGGGTGCCGGGCTTTCGCGGCATCGTGGAGGACACCAAGCAAGGGCAGTGGCAGTATGAGCGCGCCGCGCCACTTCCCCTGCCGGTTTTCACCATCGCCGACAGCCCGCTGAAGGCACTGGAGGATGTCCAGGTCGGCCGGTCGGTGGCCTACAGCGTCGAACGGCTGCTGCGGCTGCGCTTCTACCGGCTCCTCAGCGAACGCCGCGTCCTCGTGCTCGGCTACGGCGGGATAGGAACGGCCCTGGCCGAGCACCTGCGGCGCGCCGGCGTGCAGGTCGCCGTCTACGATCCTGACGACATCCGGATGTCGGCCGCCGTGGTGCACGGATTCCGCGTGGGCGCCCGCCAGGACCTGCTCTCCTGGGCCGAGGTGATCATCGGCGTCTCCGGCCACCGCGCCCTCACCACGGCCGACCTGCCGCACCTGCGCGACGGCGTCGTGCTGGCCAGCGGAAGCTCCAAACAGGTCGAGTTCGACGTCAAGGGCCTGCGCCGCGCGGCCTCGGCCTCGGCCGAGGTCGACGAGGTGCTCGAACTGCGGGTCGCCGATCGCACCGTCTATCTGCTCAACGACGGCAAGCCCGTCAACTTCATGGAGCACAGCATCCTCGGATCGGTCCTTGACCTGGTCTACACCGAGCTGTATCTGTGCACGCGTGAGCTGGCCAGGCAGACCTGGGAGCCGGGGCTGCACCGCCTCGACCCGCGGCTGCAGCAGGAGCTGGCGCAGCGCTGGCGGGAGGAGTACGGACAGCGGTGAATGCGATTGTGGAGAAGGTACGGGCCCGCGTGGCCGTCGACTTCGCGAGCGCCGACTCGGCCCACGACCTCGGCCACCTCGACCGGGTCGCCGCCCTGGCGGAGGAGATCGCGGCCGGGACGGGGGCCGACCCCCGCATCGCGCGGGTGGCCGCCTACGTCCATGACTACCACCGGGTGGAGGAGGCCAGGCAGAACCGGCGGCCCATCAGGCCCGAGGACGCCCGCGCGGCCGTGCTGGAGGTGCTGGAAGGGTGCGGCGTGCCACAGGACTGGCATCCGCCCATCTTGCGCGCGGTCGAGCTGACAGGCCGCTACCGCTTCGCCGACGAGGAGCTCGACGATCGGTGCGCGATCGCCGCGGCGGTGCACGACGCCGACAACCTCGACGCGATGGGGGCCGTCGGCATCGGCCGGGCCTTCGCCTACGGCGGGCTGCTCGGCGAGCCGCTGTGGGACCCCGGGACCGCTCTGAAGGAGCTCTACAAGGAGGGCGAGACCTCGTCGGTGCTGGCCCATCTCTACGAGAAGCTGGTCCGGCTGGAGCAGGACATGCTCACGGAGCCCGCGCGCCGGATGGCGGCCGACCGGGCGCTGCTGCTGCACCGGTTCGCCGCCGGGTTCCGGTCCGAGTGGGACAGAGGCCAGGCCGCCGGCGCGCGGGCCCAGTGGGATCCGCGCACCCGCTTCCTGTCGGTGCAGGAGCCCCGTGATGACGCCGACGAGCCGGTCGTCCGCGTCAGCTTCCGCGGGCAGGTCTCGCTGGACTTCGACGAGCAGGGACAGCCGGCGGCGGTCCACCTGCCGGACGTGCCGGATCCGCCGGCCACCGGCGTGCGGATCGTCCTGGCCCAGGGCCGGCCGCACCACCGTATCGAGGGGATCGGGGACATCGAGCTGCAACTGCGCAAGAACCGGCCCGTGGCGCTCCATCTGCACCTGCGGGGCCGGTGATGGGCTACTTCAGCCTGCTCCGGGCCCCGTACGTGACCCGGCTGCTGCTGGGGACGCTGGTCGGGAGGCTGCCCAGCGCGATGGCGGCGCTGGCGATCCCGCTGGTCCTGCGGCAGGCGGGCGCGAGCTACGATTTCGTCGGCCTGGCCGCCGGAGCCTTCGCCATCGCCGCCGCCGGCGGCGGTCCGGTGCTCGGCCGGCTGGTGGATCGGGTCGGCCAGGTCCGGGTCCTGGTGCCGGCCGCTGTCGCGGCCGGCGCGGGCCTGATCGCGATCGCGGTGGCTCCCTCCGAGCCGGTGGCCGTCATCGCGGGCGCCCTCCTGGCGGGGGCGGCGACCCCGCCGCTGGAGCCCTGCCTCAGGGTGCTGTGGCCCGACCTGGTTCCGTCCGCTCGGCTCGAGTCGGCCTACGCCATGGACTCGGCCTCCCAGGAACTGGTCTTCGTCGGCGGTCCGCTGGTCGTGGCCGGCTGCGTGGCGGCCGGATCCGCGGCGGGCGCCCTGTGGGTGGGGGCGCTGCTGGGTCTGCTGGGAGTGTTCGTGGTCGCCACCGCGTCGCCCACCCGCGACTGGAAGGCGCCGCTGCGTTCGCCCGACTGGCTCGGTCCGCTGCGCAGCCGCGGTCTGACCGTGCTGCTGGTGAGCCTGACCGGGGTCGGCGCGGCCATCGGCGGCCTCAACGTCCTGGTGGTCTTCTACACCGAGCATCGCCACGTGGTGGGCGGGGCGGCCACGCTGCTGGCGTTGAACGCCTTCGGCGCCCTGGTCGGCGGTCTCGGCTACGGCGCCGTGCGCTGGACGTCCTCGCTGCCGCGGCGGACGCTGCTGCTGACCGTCGGCCTGGCCGCCGCGTACGCGTTGCTGTGCCTGGTGCCGTCCCCGCCCTACATGGCCGGCCTCATGATCCTCACCGGGCTCTTCCTCGCTCCCGTGCTGACGGCCGCGTTCGTCCTGGTCGGGAAGCTCGCGCCGGCCGGCACGGTCACCGAGGCCTTCGCCTGGCTGGTCACGCTGATGACCACGGGAATCGCCCTGGGATCGACGGCGGCGGGCCTGGTTCTGGAGCACGCCACGGAGTCCTGGGCCGCTTGCGTCGGGGTGGTGGGCGTGGCCGTCGGCGTCGCCGTCCTGGCGGCCGGGCAGCGGTGCCTGGCGCTCGGGAGCGCCGGCACCGCCGACGACCCCGCGGGCGCCGCCGTATGACAGCGATCCAGCTGGTCTGCACGGATCTGGACGGGGTGCTGCTCACCAGCGCCGGCGGCCTCAGCCGCGACACCAGGACGGCGCTGGCCGACGCCAGCGCCGCCGGCCTCCAGGTCATGGTCGCCACCGGGCGGCCCACCCGGGATGCTCTGGACTGGGCCCTGGACTCCCCCCCCCAGGGGCTGCTCGCCTGCAGCAACGGCGCGGTGATCTGGGACACCTGCGCCGAGCGGGTGCTGTTCGACCACTGCTTCACCGCCGGCCGGCTCGAGCAGGTCTTCGCCTGGGCCGAACGGTCGGTGCCGGGCGGTGTCCTGGGTCTCGACAGCGAGCACGAGCTCGTGCTGCAACCCGGCTTCGCCGACCTGGTGCCCGGCTGCTGGCCCCACGCTGTCGCGGCCTGCCTCATCGGCCGCGCCGGTCGCGGCAACCGGGCGGTCAAGGTACTCCTGGCCCACCCCGAACTGTCGGCGCCACAACTGGCCGACGCGTTCGTCGGCGAGGCGGTCAGCGGGCTGCGCGCCACTTACTCGACCGCGCACTTCCTGGAGATCTCGCCGGAGCACGCCAACAAGGGCGAGTCCTTGCGATGGGCGGCCGCGCACCGGGAAATCCCCCTGACCGCCACGGCCGCCGTGGGGGACATGCCCAACGACATTCCCATGCTCAGGAAGGCCGGACTGCCCGCGGCCGTCGCCAACGCCCACCCCGAGGTCAAGGCGGCCGCCCGGCTCCTGCTGCCCAGCAACGACGACGACGGCGTGGCCTGCCTGATCCGGGCCCTCTTGTGCTGACTGCTGCGGAGAAGCGACGCCGCAGCTGGAAGGGGTGCTCGGCAGCTGCCGGCCGCCTCACGCTCCGGCAGGGCGGGGCGACGATCGTGGCCACCGATCGAGGGGTGAACGCCGTCGGCGAGCGTACCGGCGGGCACTGGGTGAACCTGTCCGGGCCGCGCCCGCTGGGGCACAACCGGTCCGTGAACGCCATTGGGAGCCGGGAGGCCCGTACGACGCCGTCGGAGTAACTGATCACGTCCGCGGCGAAGAGCTCTTCCAGCGCGGTCATGTCGCCGGAGCGGGCGGCGGCGACGAAGGCGATCAGCAGTCTGCGTTGTTCGGTTCTGGTCACGGGGGTGCGGCGTTCGACGAGGACGCGTTTGCGGGCCCTGCTGACCAGCTGGCGTACGGCGGGTTCGTTGAGCTCGATGATGTCGGCGATCTGCCGGTAGGGGTAGTCGAACGCCTCCCGCAGCACGTAAGCGGCGCGTTCGGTGGGCGTGAGGCGTTCCAGGAGCAGCAGGACGGCGAACTCCAGGGCCTCGCCGCGTTCGGCGCCGAGGTAGGGGTCGGCGCCGGTGTCGACGGGTTCGGGCAGCCAGGGGCCGACATAGGTCTCGCGGCGGGCGCGGGCGGACTGCGTGGCGTTGATCGCCAGCCGGGTGGTCGTGGTGGCCAGGAACGCGGCGGGGTCGTTCACCGTGGCGCGGTCGTAGGCCTGCCAGCGTAGCCAGACGTCCTGCACGAGGTCCTCGGCTTCGGTGGCGCTGGCCAGCATCCGGTAGGCGATCCCGAACAGCCGCGGCCGCACACCGGCGAACACCGCCACCGCCTGTTCGAGATCCGTCACCGCCATCGCCCCCCGCTCCGGCGTACCCCTGGTCGGTCGTTACCCCGCGACAGCGAGGCCAGGCCGGCGGCGAGGTACAGTCCTGGAAGATTTCTTCCTGTCACAAATCACGGCGCTGCCTGGTCCTGCTCCCCGTAACGGCTTTCCCCACATGCGGCCAAAGGAGCACCATGCACTCGCCAGAGCACCGGATCGCCACGTCCGTCCTGGTCATCGGCACGGGAGGAGCGGGGCTGCGGGCCGCCATCGAACTCGCCGAGCGCGGGGTCGGCGTCCTCGCGGTCGGCAAACGGCCCAAGGCCGACGCCCACACCTCGCTCGCGGCAGGCGGCATCAACGCGGCGCTGGCCACGATGGACCCCCAGGACAGCTGGCAGCAGCACGCGGCGGACACCCTCAAGGAGAGCTATCTCCTCGCCAATCCGCAGACGGTGCAGATCGTCGCCGAAGGGGCGGCGCGGGGGATCGAGGACCTCGAACGCTGGGGCATGCCGTTCGCGCGCGAACAGGACGGGCGCATCTCGCAGCGCTTCTTCGGCGCCCACACCTATCGGCGAACCGCCTACGCCGGCGACTACACCGGGCTGGAGATCCAGCGCACCCTGATCAACCGCGCCGCGCAGCTCGACGTCCCCGTCCTGGACACCGTGTACATCACGCGCGTTCTCGTGCGCGACAACGCGGTCTTCGGCGCGTACGGGTTCGACCTGACCGACGGCAGCCGCTACGTCATCCACGCCGACGCGGTGATCCTGGCCGCCGGCGGGCACACCCGGATCTGGCGGCGTACCTCCTCTCGCAGGGACGAGAACACCGGCGACTCCTTCCGCCTGGCGGTCCTGGCCGGTTGCCGCATCCGTGACCCCGAGCTGGTGCAGTTCCACCCTTCCGGTCTCATCGCGCCGGAGAACGCGGCCGGCACCCTCGTCTCGGAGGCGGCGCGGGGCGAGGGCGGAATCCTGCGCAACCAGCTGGGCGAGCGGTTCATGTCCAGGTACGACCCGGAGCGGATGGAGCTGTCCACGCGCGACCGCATCGCCCTGGCCGCGTACACGGAGATCAGGGAAGGCCGCGGGACCCCGAACGGCGGTGTCTGGCTGGATGTGTCGCACCTGCCGCGCAAGACGATCATGACGCGGTTGCCGCGCGTCTACCAGACGCTCCTGGAGCTGCAGATGCTCGACATCACCCAGGACCCGATCGAGATCGCGCCGACCGCGCACTACTCGATGGGCGGCGTCTGGGTGCGGCCCGAGGACCACAGCACCGGGGTCGAGGGCCTGTACGCGATCGGCGAGGCGGCCAGCGGCCTGCACGGCGCCAACCGCCTGGGCGGCAACTCGCTCATCGAGCTCCTCGTCTTCGGCCGCATCGTCGGGCAGGCGGCGGCGGAGTATTCCGCGGGCCTGGAGGCCCAGCGCCGCTCGGCCGGGGCGCTCGACGCGGCACGGGCCGAGGTGGACGAGCTCCTGGCCGCCGACGGCCCCGAGAACGTCCGCGCGCTGCAGCGAGCCCTGCGCGACATCATGACCGAGCACGCCGGCGTGGTGCGCGACGAGGGCGGCCTGCGCAAAGGCCTGGCCGAACTCGCCGCCGCGGAGGCACGCATCGCCGACGTCGGCGTGCATCCGGACCTGGCCGGATTCCAGGACCTGGCCCACGCCTTCGACCTCAAGTCCGCGGCGCTGGCCGCCCGCGCGACGGTCGAGACCGCGCTTGAGCGTCGCGAGAGCCGCGGCTGCCACAACCGCTCCGACTACCCCGAGCTCGATCCCGCGCTGCAGGTCAACCTGGTGTGGTCCGGTCCCGGATCGGTGGACAGGGAGGCCATCCCACCCGTTCCCGCCGACATCGCGGCACTCATGCGCGAGGTCTCAACCGTCGGAAAACTCGTCGAATAGCAGGAGCGGGCAGCATCGCGATAAAGAGGAAAAAATTTCGCGACGGCTGTCACAAGCGTGAAGGCTGCCCTGTCTTAGCTGGCGACCGGTCGGCACACGGGTGCCCCGGCGGAGAGTAAAAGGGGACGCCATGAAGATCGTCGTGGTCGGTGGAACCGGTCTGATCGGGTCGAAACTGGTGACCAAGCTGGGGGAGCACGGTCACGAGGCGGTGGCGGCGGCGCCGAGCACCGGTGTCGACACCCTGACCGGTGAGGGGCTGGCGGAGGTGCTGGCGGGCGCGCAGGTGGTGGTCGACGTGTCGAACTCGCCGTCGTTCGAGCCCGCGGCGGTGATGGAGTTCTTCGAGACCTCCACGCGCAACCTGCTGGCCGCTGAGGCGGCGGCCGGGGTCGGTCACCACGTCGCGCTGTCGGTGGTGGGCACGGAACGGATGCCGGACAACGGCTACTTCGCGGCGAAGATCGTTCAGGAGCAGCTGATCGAGAAGTCGGGGATCCCGTTCTCGCTCGTGCACGCGACGCAGTTCTTCGAGTTCGTGCGCGCCATCGCCGACGCGGCCACGGACGGCGACACGGTGCGGATCGCGCCGGTGCAGTTCCAGCCCATCGCGGGTGAGGAGGTCGCCCAGGCGGTCGGCCGGGTCGCGGTGGGGCAGCCGCTGAACGGCCGGGTCGAGGTGGGCGGCCCCGACAACGTCCGGATGGACGAGTTCTTCCGCGACGTTCTGGCCGCCTGGGGGGACCCGCGCACGGTGGTCAGCGACCCGCAGGCGCGCTACTACGGCAGCGTGCCGGGCGAGCGGACGCTGGTGCCGGGCGAGGGCGCGATCCTCGGCACGATCCGCTACCGCGACTGGGCCGGTCAGAACGCCGCCGGCAAGTAACGCGCGCGCCAGGCAGGAGTTTCGCAGTGACCGCATCGGCGATGGTCGCCGAGTTCGATGATGTCGCCGGCTGGACCGCCGACGCCGTCGAGCAACTGGGGGAGCGGCACGCCATACCGGCCGCCTGCCGGGGCAGCGCGAGCCCGGCGGCGCTGGCCTGGCTGGCCGAGGCGTGCGAGCTGTCGGCCGGCAGCACGCTGCTGGACGTGGGCGCGGGGGCCGGCGGGCCGGCGGCCTGGGCCGCGGAGCGGTTCGGGGTCCGGCCGATCCTGCTGGAGCCGATGCCGGCCGCGTGCCGGGCCGCCGCCCGGCTGTTCGGGTTGCCGGTCATCGCGGGGGACGGGCGGCGGATTCCGCTCCGTACGGGGTCGGCCGACGCCGCCTGGTGTCTGGGGGTGCTGTGCACCGTGCAGGACAAAGCGGCGGTGCTCAGCGAGATCCACCGGGTGCTGAGGCCCGGCGCCTCGCTGGGGCTGCTGGTGGTCGTGGCGCGGGGGCCGCAGATCCTGCCGGTGCCGGACGGCAACCACTTCCCCACCCAGGGCGAACTCCTCGATCTGCTCGCCGGCGCCGGGTTCGCGATCGCCGAGCAGATCGACCAGCCCGGCCGGACGCCGAAGTCCTGGTCGCGCCGTGCCGAGCAGGTCGCCGCCGTGATCGCGACCCGCCACCGGGCCGAGCCGGCGTACGCGCTGGCGGCCCACCAGGGTGAGCGCTTCACCCGCCTGTTCGCCTCCGGCCAGATCGCTGTACGGCTGATCCACGCGGTCAGCCGGTCTGCCGGGCATCCACTCAAGCCACCTATGGAGGAATGATGAGCGCTCCCAGCGGCGAGGACGACTTTCTGTATGAGCTCGAGATCGAGGTCGAGGCCGAGGTGAGCCTGGTCGAGTCGAGCCATCCGCAGGAGGTCGCCGAACTGCCGGTCACCGAGTGGCTGTTCGACCCGACGGACGCCGAACGCGAGGAGATCGGCCTGCGGGGCCTGCTCGACGCCGTCGAGGTCCTGGAGGACGGCTCCCGGCCCGGCGATCACCGTGCGTGACGCGCGCGAAGCATCCACCCCCTGCGACAGTCAAGGCAGCTGATGAAACACCCGCAACACCGGCGAACACGGATCGACACCCTCGACAGCCTCCGCGAACACCTGCAGTGGGCGATCGAGCTGGAACACGCGACCCTGCCGCCGTACCTGTGCGCGCTGTACTCGCTCGACCCCGATCGAAACCCCGAAGCCGTCGAGGTCGTCGGCAGCGTCTTCGTCGAGGAGATGCTGCACCTGGCGCTGGCCGCCAACCTGCTCAACGCCGTCGGCGGCCGGCCGCGGCTGGACATGCCCGGGATGCTGCCGCCGCACCCCCGGCCGCTGCCGCACGGCGACCGCTCCCTGGAGCTGTCGCTGGTGCCCTTCGGGCCGCAAGCCCTCGAGATGTTCCTGCGGATCGAACAGCCCGCACCGCCCGGCGCCCCGGCGGAGGCCGACGCTTACGAGACGATCGGGCAGTTCTACACCGCCATCGAGGAGGGCCTGCGCCACCTGTGCGAACGGCTCGGCGAGCAGGCGGTCTTCAGCGGGGACCCGGCCCGCCAGGTGAGCGCCGATCACTTCCGGCACACCGCCGGGCACCTGGTCGAGGTCCGCGACCTGGCCTCGGCGCTGGCGGCGCTGGAGGAGATCGTCGAGCAGGGCGAGGGCACCGCCCGCGGCGGGGTCTGGGACGGCGACCAGGACGTCTTCCACCCCGAACGCCAAGAAGTCGGACATTACTACCGCTTTCAGGAGCTCAAATTCGGCCGCCGCTACCAGCGGGGCGACACCCCCCAGTCGGGGCCCACCGGCGAGACGATCGCGGTGGACCTGACCGGCGTACGTCCGATGCGCCGCAATCCGCGGCTGTCCGACCACGAGCCGGGCAGCGCGATCAGGACCGCGCAGGAGGAGTTCAACCACACCTACTGCGCGGTCCTGCACCTGCTCGAACGGGCCTTCAACGGCAGCCCCAAGCTGCTCCGGGTCGCCACCGGCACCATGTACGCGCTCAAGGGCCAGGCCCAGGCCCTGATGCGGATGCCCGACGAGGACGGCGCCACGGCCGGTCCCACCTTCGAATACGTGCCGCCCGAGCTGCGCCGGTGGAGCGTCGGCGACGGGCAGCGGATCGTCGTCCTGCGCGACGGCCCGTACGTCGTCTACGGCGGCGTCCCGCTCAGACGCAAGCGCAAGATCGTCTCCGCCGAGAACAACGACGCGCTGACCTGGAAGACCGGCGAGCCCCTGGAGACCGAGGACACCTACGCGCTGTGCCGCTGCGGCCACTCCTCGTCGAAGCCGTTCTGCGACGGGACCCACGCCGTGATCGGGTTCGACGGCACGGAGGGCGCGCTCATGCGGCCGTACAAGGAGCTGCAGCACGTGCACGACGGGGTGGGCATCTCGGCGCAGCGGGTGGGGGAGCTGTGCGTCCATGCCGCCTTCTGCATCGGGCGCACCAGGCCGATCGCCGCGATGCTCGCCGACACCGGCGACAGCGACGTGCGCTCCACCGTCATGGGCCGCATCGACCACTGCCCCTCCGGCTCCTACAGCTACGCCCTGGAGCGCGGCGGCGAGACGATCGAGCCCGACCTGCCGCAGGCCATCTCGGTCCTGGAGGAAGAGGACGGGCTGGCCGGCGCGCTGTGGGTGACCGGCAAGGTGCCGGTCCTGCGGTCGGACGGCCGGCCGCTGGAGACGCGCAACCGGATGACGCTGTGCCGCTGCGGCCATTCCGGCAACAAGCCGTTGTGTGACGGCACCCACCGACAGATCGGCTTCCGCGAGGAAGCGGCCGAGCCGAACACCCGAAAGGTCACCTCATGAGCGAGCAGCCCGTCGTCGTCCTGGTCCACGGCGCCTTCGCCGAATCGGCCGGCTGGAACGGCGTCATCCGGCGCCTGCACGACCACCGGCTGACCGCCGTCGCCGCGGCCAACCCGCTGCGCGGCGTGCAGGGCGACGCCGCGTACGTGCGCGACGTGATCGACGGGATCGGCCGCCCGGTCGTGCTGGCCGGCCACTCCTACGGCGGCATGGTGATCACCGAGGCGGCGGCCGGCAACCCGGCCGTGCAGGCCCTGGTCTACGTCGCCGCCTTCGCCCCCGAACCCGGCGAGAGCGCGTTCCTGCTGTCGGGCAAGTTCGAGGGCAGCACCCTGGGCGGCGCGCTGGAGGCCTACCCGCTCGCCACCGGCGGCAACGAGTTCCGCATCGCCGCGGACAAGTTCCACCACCAGTTCTGCGCCGACCTCGACGCCGGCGAGGCCGCGCTGATGGCCGCCACGCAGCGGCCGGCGACCGAACGGGCGCTGACCGACGTCCTGGCGGCGAGCGAGCCTGGCTGGCGCACCACGCCGTCCTGGTTCGTCCACGGCGAGCGCGACCTCAACATCCCGGCCGCGGCGCTGCGCTTCATGGCCGAGCGGGCCGGCTCGGGGGGGGGCCTGCTCGCGATGCACCCGCGAGATCGCGGGCGCCTCGCACGCGATCGCGGCGTCCCAGCCCGACGCCGTGACCGCCGCGATCCTCGACGCCGTCGGCCACGTACGGGGCTGAACGGGCCCGGCCCGGCCGGTGAAGGGGCCACCGGCCGGCCCCGAATCGATGTGGACAGCGAAGGCGTGGGGAAAGATGCATGCGAAATCACTGGAACAGGCGGACACACTCGAACGGGCCGCGTCCGCCTTCGTCGAGCTGCGCCCGCGGCTGTTCGGCATCGCCTATCGGATGCTCGCCAGCGCGGTGGAGGCCGAGGACATCCTTCAGGAAGTCTGGTTGCGCTGGCAGAACACCGACCGCTCGACCGTCGACAATCCCCCGGCCTTCCTGGCGTTGATCACCACCCGCCTGGCCATCAACGTCGCCCAGTCCGCCCGTTCGCGGCGCGAGGCCTACATCGGGCCCTGGCTCCCCGAACCGGTGGACACCAGCATGGATCCCACACTGGGCGCCGAACGGGGCGAAGCGCTCGAACTGGCCTTCCTGCTGTTGCTCGAAAGGCTCACCCCCACCGAGCGGGCCGCGTACGTGCTGCGTGAGGCCTTCGTCTACCCCTATCCGCAGATCGCGGAGATCCTGCAGGTCAGCGCGGTCAACGCGCGCCAAATCGTGAGCCGCGCCCGCAAACGGCTGACCGCCGCGCGTCGCGAGCCCATCGACAAGAGCGAGCATCGACGGCTGCTGGCGGTCTTCCTCGATGCCGCCCAGACGGGGAACGTCGCCGCCCTCGAAGATCTCTTCGCGGCTGACGTCGTCAGCTCCTCCGACGGCAACGGCATCCGGGGGGCGGCGCGATTCCCGCTGCTGGGCGGCGCCCGCGTGGCCAAGTTCCTGGCCGCGTACGCGCCACGGTTCTGGCCGGGCGCCGGCATCACGTGGGTCGAGGTGAACGGGCGCGCCGGTGTGCTCGTCCCCCGCAACCACACCGAGGTCACCCTGTTGACCATCGAGGCCTCGCCGCAGGGCATCCACCACGTCATGTGGATCGTCAACCCGGCCAAACTCGGCGCGTTCGAGCGCTCACGCGGGGGGTGAACGGGTTCGGCCTGCCCGGGGTGTCACAACAAGAGCGGCTGTCCTGTCTTAACTGCCGACTCCGAAAGAACAGAGGACATCGTGCGGACGACCCCGTGGGCCGGCGGCCACACCGGCACCTCCACAGCCTGGAAAAAGGCCTGCTCTCGCGGCTGTGAGGGCGGCCGGCCATGACCGAGGTGAGCGCCGGGACGCTGGCGGAGATGCTCGACGAACGGCAACATCTGCTCGAGATCGCCTTGTGGATGTTCGGCTCGGAGAGCACGGCCGACCGGATCGTCCAGGAGACCTATCGCCGCTGGTACGCCCTCGACGACGAGGAACGCGCCCGCATCGCGGTGCCGCGCGCCTGGCTGACGCGGGTCGCCGGAGGACTCTGCCTGGACCTGCTCGCCGCCGCCCCGATCCCCGCCCCCGACGCCCTGCCCGTACCCGGTACGGCCGGAGCGCCGTTCCCCGCCGCCGCCCCGCCGCCCCGCCCCGAGCCCGCCATGCTCCCGTCCGGCCAGCAGGCCAGGCCGGACCGGGCGATACTCACCCGGCACGACCGTGTCGCGCGCCGCTTCGCCGCGGCCTGCGACCTGGGGGACGCCGCGGCGCTGCGGGCGGTCCTGGCCGCGGACGCGCTGGTCGTCAGCGACGGCGGCGGCAAACTACGCGCCCCCGTACGCCCCATCCACGGCGCGGACGCGGTCGCCCGGTTCGTCACGTCTTTGCTGGCCGGCCCGCCTGGCACCGAGGTGGCCGTGGAGTCCGTGAACGGCCGGACGGGCCTGGTGCTGCGCCGCGCGGGCCGGGCCGTGGCGGTGGCCGGCGTGAGCGTCGCCGGAGCCGAGATCACCGCGGTGTGGATCGTGCTGAACCCCGACAAGTTGCAGCGCTGGCACCGTCCATGACCAGCGTGCCCTCACCACAGGCGCCTCGCGCGCCGCTGAAAGGCGGACCGGTGAACGACCCGATGCTGTCCACGGAGCACGACTACAGCGGCTCGACGTTCAAACCCCTCTATGTCACGCGCGTCGCCGTGAGCGGCGGCAGCTCCGCCCACGGCCGGGCCACCGGCCGGGCCCGCTCCGCCGACGGCGCCCTGGACCTGCGGCTGCGGATGCCCGAGGAGCTCGGCGGCGACAATCCCGGCCCGAACCCCGAGCAGCTGTTCGCCGCCGGATACGCCGCCTGCTTCCACGGCGCCCTCAGCCTGCTGGCCCGCCGGCACCTCCTCGACCCCGCGCCGATCACCGTGGAGGCGAGCGTCGCCTTCGGCCGCGATCCGGCCGACGGCGGCTACCAGCTGAGCGCCGACCTCGTCGTGACCTGGCCCGGAGTCGACCCCGACCGGGTCGCCCCGCTGCTCACCCAGGCCGCCTCGCTGTGCCCGTACGCCAAGATGACCCGCCAGGGCATCCCCGCCACCATCAACCTCGCCCCTGACGCTGGAAGGTGAACCGCCACCGGCCGGCGCGCCGGCGGCGTCGAAGTGCGGGCATACTGCAACCTGATCGTCACAGGGGAGACGCCGACGCATGAAGACGCCACCATCGCCACCTGGAGCGGAGCGGACCTACGGAGCATCCGTCCAGATCGGCGCTCTCGTCCCGCTGACTCGGCCCGGCTGGGTCGAGGCAGGCAGGCACCTGCTCGCCGGACTCGAGCTGGCCGTCGGCGACGTCAATGACGCCGGCGGGATCGGCGGAAGACCGCTCGAGCTGGTGGTCCGGGACACCGCGGCCGATCCGCAGAAGGCCGCGGCGGCCGTGGACGAACTGGCCGGCCTGGGCGTGGCCGCCCTGGCGGGGGAGTACCACAGCGTCGTCGCCCGCGCCGCCGCCGCCCGGGCCGACGCCCTCGGCCTGCCGTTCCTCTGCTCGTCAGCGGTGCTCGACGCGCTCACCGAACAGCCGACGCAATGGGTCGCGCGCCTGGCCCCCGCGCAGTCCCACGGCTGGCAGATCTACGCGGACTTCCTGCTCGGCGCGGGCCGCAGCCGGATCGCCGTGGCGGCCGAGCCGAGTGTCTACTGGGCCTCCGGGGCCCGCGTTCTGCGCGACTACCTCGCTCCACGCGGCGCCACCGTCACCGAACTCGACATGCGCGCGCTCGCCCCCACGGCCGTGTGCGACGAACTCGTCAGCAATGGCGCGACAGCCGTCCTCCTCCTGGTCGGCCACCCGGAGCCGGCCATGTCGATCGTCGGCTCGGTCCGCCGCGACCGGCGCCTCACCGAGATCATGATCGGTGCTCCGGCCGGGCAACCGGAGCTCGCCGAATGGGCGAGGTCGCTGGGCGACGACGGCGCCGCGATCCCGTTCCTGCGCTACCTGCCCGAGCGGCTCGGCCCACTCGGCGCACGAGTCGAGACGGCCCTGCGCGAGCGGCTGGCCGAAGCGCCCTCCTTCGTCGCCTTCGAGGGCTACGACACGCTCGCCGTCCTCGCCGAGGTGCTGCGTTCCCACGGCGCGGACCGGGCGCGCATCGCCGAATCCTGGCCGCGCGTCGCAGTCGAGGGCACCCGCGGGCAGATCCGGTTCTCCCGCACGCCAGGCATCAGCGTCTGGCAGTGGGCTTGGCCGCCGATCCAAGTCGTCGATCGAGATCCGGCGCAACCCGACCGCTTCCGGGTCCTTCACACCGGCTGAAACGGCCACCATCGAGCTCCAGGTTGCCGACGGCTCGCGACAACGGCCAGTGCCGTGGCGTCCGGCCGGCCGTCGGCGGCCACGTGATCTTTGCGGGCGGCCGCTCACGCTGCTATCTTGTCCACCGCAACACACGTTCGTGGCAACAGGGACTCTTCGAGGGAGGTGAGGTTGAATGACCGTCGTGGTGATGGCTGCCATCTGCGGCACTCGGTCCATCCTCACGTCCCCGGGCCTTGGCTGACCTTTCCAGGCGCCTTCCCTGGCGCGGATGCGGCATGTCCCATCCGCCGAGGCCCCCTTTCTGCAAAGGGTTCCATTCCGTTGTCATTCGAGCATTCCTTTGACGATGGCCTGTCCGCGTACGGTTGGGACGCAGGGCTCGAACAGTCCTTCGCCTCCTACCGTTCCGTCGGGCTCGTCCCTGCCCGCGTGGTCGGCGTCGATCGCGGCGCCTGCGACGTCATCACCGAAACCGGCCCGCAGCGGGCCCGCCTTTCGCTCCCGGCGGCGGCGGATCCGGTCGAGGCCCCGTGCACGGGCGACTGGGCGGCGCTGCGCCCCGGCCACACGCCCGAGCTGGTCGCGCTGCTGGCGCGGCGCGGCGTCATCATCCGGTCGTCGGCGTCGCGTTCCTCCCACGGCCAGGCCCTGGCCGCCAACGTCGACACGGCGGTCGTGGCCGTCTCGCTCGGCGGCGCGCCGAATCCGAGCCGGATCGAGCGGCTGCTGGCGCTGGCGTGGGAGAGCGGCGCCCAGCCCGTGATCGTCTTGACCAAGGCCGACCAGTCGGCCGATCCCGGCGCGGCGGTGAGCGCCGTCGCGCAGCTCGCCCCCGGTGTGGAGATCATCGCCACCAGTGCCGCCACCGGCCAGGGCATGGACGTGCTCACCGCCGCGCTCACCGGCACCGTGGTCCTGCTCGGCCCGTCCGGAGCGGGCAAGTCCACGCTGGGCAACGCGCTGCTGGGCAGCGAGGTCCTGCAGACCGGCGCCGTACGCGCGCAGGACGGCAAGGGCCGCCACACCACGGTCCGCCGCCGGCTGGTCCCGCTGCCCGGCGGCGGCGTGCTGATCGACACCCCCGGTCTGCGCGGCGTCGGTCTCCTGGACGCCGACGAGGGCCTGCAGCAGGTCTTCGCCGACATCGAGGAATTCGCCGGGCAATGCCGTTTCAGCGACTGCGGCCACGACTGCGAGCCCGGCTGCGCGGTCCAGGCGGCCATCGCCTCAGGTGATCTGAGCGAGCGCCGCCTCGACAGCTACCGCAAGCTCCAGCGCGAGAACGCCTGGGCCAGCTCCCGCAGCGACGCGCGCCTGCGCGCCCAGCACGACGACCGCAAGAAGGCGATCACCCGCTCGCTGCGGGAGACCTACGCCTTCCGGGACCGGCAGCGCCGGTCGTGACCCGGGCGCGGGCCGTGGCGCGAGCCTGCCCCGCGGCCCGCCG
>NZ_JBIEIS010000056.1:10250-79665 GCF_043496855.1 Nonomuraea sp. JJY05 | reverse complement strand
AGGAATGAAGCAACAACGAAAGGACCACCGATGCGACTGAAGTCCCTCACGGCAGCCGTCACGCTGGGCACCGGCCTGGCCTGCACCGCTCTGACCTTCACGGGTCTGACCTTCACGGGTCTGACCTTCACGGGTCTGGCCGCCGCCGAGGCCACCACGCCCAAGCCGACCTCCTCACCGGGGCACCTGAGCCCGAGCCACCCTGGCGACAACTCGCCGACCGCCAAGCCGCCCGGCAAGGCCATCCCCACGATGCCGAACTACACCGGCTGACCCGGACCACGGGCCCGCATGGCTCCCGTTGTGCGGGCCCGTACCGCAGCGGTCCGTGCCGGAGCACGAGCCCCGGCCTCGATAGATGATCACGAAAAGGAGAAGTCGTGACTGATGACCAAGGATGGGACCGGCGTTCGCTGTTGCGGAGCGCGGCCATGGTGGCCGGTGCCGCCGCGACCACGCCATTGCTGGGCAAGGCGGCCGCAGCGCAGGCCGGCAGCGATGACGCGGACGCGTTGTACAAGGCGGGCAAGTTCGAGCAGGCCGGCCGGGCGTATGAGGAGATCCTGAAGAAAGACCCTGCGAACCTGCACGCGGCCCGCCGGCGCGGCTATATCGGGCTGCTGGGCAACAAGTTCCCCGACGCTGAAAAGTACCTCAACATGGCCCTCAAACTGGCGCCCGAGGACAAGGAAACCAACTACTACCTGGGCGACTGCTACATCCGGCAGGACAAATACTCCCTCGCCGCACCACGCTGGCAGGCGGCCGGCGAGGACGCCTACGCCAAATGGTTCGCGGCAGTCCGCGGCGAGGCGTATCAGATCCACGGCGACCTAGGGCAGGTGGAAATCAAGCAGATGGACCCGGAGCCGCTGGTGGAGGCCTCGGTCAACGGCGGCCCGGCGAAGCGCTTCGTGTTCTACACCGGCGCCCCGTATCTGAGCATGCGCGCGTCGGTGGCCAAGGAGGCCGGGCTGAGCCCCGTCGCCAGCCAGAAGATCGACTTCGAGGACAGCGTCATCTGGGCGTACTACGGGATGCTGGACTCCTTCAAGCTCGGCGGCCTCGAACTGCGCAACGTCCCCGTGAGCTGGTCGGCGACGGAGTCGGGCGACGATGTCGACACCGACAGCGACGGCCTGATCGGCACGTGGGTCTTCTACCACTTGCTGACCACCTTCGACTACGCGGGCCGGCAGCTGATCCTGCGCCGCCGCACCCCCGAGGCGGCCGGCAAGGCACGCGCCGCCGCCCGGGCGGGCGCCAAGCCGCTGCCGCTGTGGTTGCACCGTGAGCAATATCTGGGCACCACGGGCAGCTTCGCCGGCGCCACCGGCTCCCGTACAGGGATGGTGGGCGTGAACTTCGGTGGCGTCGGCGAGATCGCCGCGGGCATGGCCGGGGAAACGGCCGAGCAGCTGGGGGTCCGCGTCGACTACGACCGCCAGATCGGGACATTTGCCCAAAGTCACCCAGCCGTCGCCTACCCCTGCTACCCGAAGGAGATCCGCGTCGGCGGCGCCGTCGCCAAGGAGGTCTATTGCTATACGAACCCGAACGCACAGGTCAACGTGCCCTGGCCCTATGGGGATGGGGTCGACACGATGGGCTGGTTCTCCCACTGCTTCTGGAAGCCCTATAACATCACCGTCGACTTCACCGACATGAAGCTCTACATCGCCCGCGGCAAGGCCGCCTGACCACCGCGACCGCACGGGCGTCACCTGGAGCTGACGGCTCCGGCGGTCGAGGGGGAAGGCGAGCCGCACGCTCTTCCCCCTCACCTGGTGCCGCGCCCAGGAGTGTCCCGGCCGACTCGGGGCACACGAAGGTGCGGGCCGTTCACAGCCAGGCGAAGCACAGGAGAATCGAGGAACATCTTGAACACAACCGTCTGGAGCGCGGCCCTGCCAAGGCTGTGATCCTCCAGGTTCCGTGGATTCGAATCCCACGCTCTCCGCTCCCTGCTCAGGCGCATGTGGTTGAGCGCACACGGCTGATAAGCGAGAGTGGCTTCGACACTCTCGCCGGGGACCACCACTTAACGATCACCCGGCCATGATCTGAACGCGAGTTTCGGCACCACCTCAGGCGCCGCCGGAGCCGTCGGATCGGCTGGTGTTGCGTCCCACCAACCGGCGCACCGTAGACGATCTTGATGTTTCCCCCTTGCGGCAGGAACGGCCAGGACGGCAGTAGAAAGATGCCTTGGGCGGCGAAGAAGCTCGAGGGCGCGGGTGGGTTAGAGAGGTCAGGGATAAGCTGCCGGGGTGCGTGATCTTGTCCGCTTAGGCCCCAGGCGGCTAGGAGACTGGGGAGGCCCGCTGCTTGTGACGCTGCTCGGCGCGCTCCTCCGCTTCCCCCGCCTGGACGTTCCGAGGAGCCTCGCCTTCGACGAGACCGAGTACGCCGTGAACGGCTACGCGATGATCACGTTCGGAGTCGAGCGTCTGCCGCAAGCAGGCATGAGGCCGAACGGCATCGACATGTGGCAGTCATGCCCGGTGGTCGTGGATTGTGCCATGCAAGCCTCCCATCCCCGCTCGGCAATTGGATGATCGCGGCCGGGGAGTGGCTGTTCGGCATGAACTCCTTCGGCTGGCGTTTCTCCGCCGCCGTAGCAGGCACCCTGTCGATCCTGATCATGATCAGACTGGTACGGCGGATGACGGGGTCCATGCTGCTGGGCTGCCTGGCCGGACTGCTGCTCTGTCTGGACGGCATGCACCTGACGCTCTCCCGGACCGCCCTGCTGGACATCTTCCTGATGTTCTGGGTGCTCGCGTTCCGCACCCGCGACTGGCGGCTCGGCGTGGCACTGCTCGGCTACGTGGCAGGGTGGCTCCCCTGGATTTACTTCGCCCTCGCCAACAACCGGACCATGTACCTGTTCTACACGGCCCCGATCCTCCCGTTCATGGTGCTCACCGTCACGCTCATGTTCCCAGAGCGAGCCGCCGTGGCACTCGGTGTAATCACCCTGGTCACAGCTGCCAATCTGTGGTGGCTACACCCGATCCTGACCGCCGAGACGATCCCCTATGCCGAACAGCAGGCCAGGCTCTTTCTTCTTCCCGGGGAGTGATGCGCGCTCTACTGGCTGGAGGCGCTGGCTTCTGCGCGGGCACGAGTTTGGGCTAGCCGGTAGGATTCGGTGCCGGTCTCGATGATGTTGCCGCCGCACGTCAGCCGGTCGGCGATGGCCGCGCAGAGTCGCGGCTCGGTGAAGGTCTTAGTCCGGCCCGAAAACGACTCATTTGAGGCGATCGCGACACTATTGGTCTCCTCCCTTTCGGTGAGAACTTGGAATAGCAGTTCGGCTCCATGGCGGTCGAGCTCCATGTAGCCGAGCTCATCAATACAGAGGAGGTCGACGCGGCCATAGCGGGGTGCCGTTAACGAACGTGTCACCTGCAAGCCGCCCTGGTCTACGTCAACACGCTCATGCTGCAGGACGTTCTGGCCGAACCGCATTGGGCGGCCCTGCTCACCCCGGCCGACCGGCGCGGCCTGCCCCCGCTGTCCTGGCAGCACGTGCGCCCCTACGGCGAGGTACGGCTGAACATGACGGCTCGGCTGCCGATCGCCGGGTCCACTGGAGTGCCACGCTGACGGCGAGCCGCCGGAATATCTGACCCGAGAGCCATCGCCTGGCACTCTGAGGACATGTCTCTCGAAGAGGACGCTGTCCGGGCGGTCGAGCGAGCATCGGACATCCTGCACGGGATGCCTGACCCGGCGGAAATCGACCAGGCCGTGGCCCTGCTGCGGGAAGCACGTTCGGTCCTTCCCGACGGGCATCCCGAGCGGGCGAAGTGCCTGGGCAACCTCGCGGTGGCCCTGCAGCTGCGCTACAGCCGGACGGGTGACGTAGACGATCTGGACGAGGCCGTTGACACGGGCCGGCTGGTCGTGGCCAAGGAACCCGATCCCCTGGATCTGTCCAACCTGTGTAACGCGTTGCGGCTGCGCTACGCCCGGCTGGGCGATCCGGAGGATCTCGACGCGGCGATGGACGCCGGGCGGCGGGCGGGGAGCATCGTCGAGCCCGACGACCCCGTGCTCGGGGGCTGCCTGAGCAATCTGAGCGGCGCCCTTCTGGCCAGGTACGGAAGATTTCATGATCCCGCCGATCTGGAGGAGGCCGCCGAGATCGGCCGACGGGCGGTGGAGGTCACCGAGGCCGGCGATCCGGAACTCGCCCAGCGCCTGTCGGACCTGGGCGGAGTGTCGCAGCAGCGCTACCTCCTGACGCTGAAGACTCCCTATCTGGAGGAGGCGGTGAACGCCGGGCGCCGGGCGCTGGACCTGATCCAGCCGGGGCATCCCGCGCTCGGCATGTACCTGTCGAACCTCGCCGGCAGCCTGCAGCTGCGGTTCGCCCACGACGGCGACAGGGCGGACCTGGACGAGGCGCTGGATCACGCGAGGCGGGCGGTGGCCGTCACCGGGGCGGACCACCCCGACCTCGGCCTTTATCTGACCGGTCTCTGCGGGCTGGCGCAGTTCCTGTTCTGGCACACCGGTGCGGCGGTGGACCTGGACGAGGCAGTGGAGACAGGACGACGGTCCGTGCTCGTCACCGCCCACGACCATCCCGATCGGGCAAGACGGTTGTCCAATCTGGCCGGAGCCCTGCACTTCCGGTTCCGCGCCTCAGGGATGCTGAGCGACCTCGACGAGGCGCTGACCGCCGTACGGTCGGCGGTCGCGCTCACGCCCGCCGACGATCCCGAGCTGGCCAGGCGGGTGAGCCTCCTCGGTGCGCTGCTGCTCGCCCGTTTCATCCTGGCCGGGTCGCTGGAAGATCTGAACGGGGCCGTCGAGGCAGGCAGGCGGGCGGCGGTTTCGCCGCTGCTGAACGACCTCACCAGGGCCGGTTACCTGTCCACGCTCACCCAGGCGCTGGTGATCCGGTTCCACAACACCGGGCAGGTGGCCGACCTGGACGAGGCCGCGGAGCACGGTGCCCGCGCGGTGGCAGCGGTCTCCGTCAGTGACCCCGCCAGGTCCTGGTATCTGTCCAACCTGAGCAACATCCTGCGGGCGCGGCACGCGGCCACGGGGGCGCCGGACGACCTCGACGAGGCGTTGCGGCTGGCCAGGGAGGCGGCCTCCGGTGACGACACCTACCGCGGCGCGTACCTCGTCATCCTGTGCCAGGCACTGCAGTTACGGTACGACAGGACCGGGCTGGCCGCCGATCTGGACGAGGCCGTAGCGGCGGGGCGAGAGGCGCTGTCCCTGACCGCTCAAGGTGTCCCCGACCGGGCCACCTACCTGTACCAGGTCGCCACTCTTCTGCTCGATCGGCAGGGGCCCGGCGACCTGGAGGAGGCGGCGGAGATGTGCCGCGAGGCCGCCGGGATGGCGGCGGCACCGCCGTCCACGCGAGTGCAGGCGGCGCAGGGGTGGGGCATCGCGGCGGCGCTCGCGGGAGCCTGGGCGACGGCGGCGGAAGGATTCGCCACAGCGGTGGAGCTGCTGCCCCGCGCCGTATGGCGCGGCCTGCAGCGGATGGACGGCGAGCATCACCTGAGGCAGTTCGCGGGCCTCGGCAATGACGCGGCCGCGGCCGCGCTTCTCGCCGGCCGGGTGGAGCAGGCGGGAGAGCTGCTGGAACAGGCGAGAGGCGTGTTGTGGGCACAGCGCCTGGACACCTGGACGGACCTGGCCGCGCTAGGCGAGGCCGCACCTGAGATCGCCGCCAGGCTGGAGGCGATCCGCGCCGAGCTGGACGCCCCCGCTCCCGCAGGAGGGTGAGGCGGCCAGGATCAGCCGGTCGGGCACGTCTCTACCGCGCGGATTCCGGTCGCCGTGGCCAGTTCGACGCCCGTCTCTCCGCCGGCGGTCTTCAGCGTCAGCGTGCCTCGCGCCATGCGTACGATCGAGCCGCACACGTCCCCGTCGGGCGTCGTCACCTGGAGCCTCGGCGCGTCCTTCGCGGGGCCGTACCAGGTCACTCCCACCGCGGCGACGAGCAGCGCCGTGCACAGGAGAGTCAGCACGATGCCCCGGTCGAGGGCACGCCGCGCCCGCATGGCCTCGTCGTGATCGTCCCCGGCCTTCAGCTTCCGCCGCTCGACGGCGGCGGGCCGGCCGTGCGCCGCCCAGAGCAGCATGAACGCGCCGACCGCGCCGGCCAGGAGCGCCGCCAGCAGCAGGCCGCCGACCACGACGTCCCATGGCGGGGCCAGCCTGCTCACGTCGGACCTGCCCTTGATCAGGCTGAAGCCGAGCAGACCGGCGAGCAGTCCCGCCAGGCCGTTACGCCAGGCGGTCGCGGCGGCCCGGACCCGCGGCAACTCGTCGCGGAGCAGGCGCTGGACGGCCTGTGCGGTCCGATGGCCGGAGACGGTGGGCTTGCCGCCCGGCGACAGGCGGATCATGACTCGGAGATCTTCAGGTTCCAGTACGCCCCGCAGCCCACGTTGCCGTCCGGCCGGTCGGGGTGGTCGGCGCCGCACGTGCACAACATCGTCTCTTCTGCGGTCTCCGGCTCACCGCCGGAGCGGTCGAGGCGGACGCGCCGGCGTACGACCTGTTCGGTGATCCTGTAGTCCATCACGTGACGGCAGCGCGGGCAGGCTCCGCGCAGGAGGATCGTGTGCGGGTCGGGCTGCTCCACCTGGAAAGTCCTGGCGACCTCCTCGGCGAAGGCCAGCCGGGTGACCTCTTCGTACGGGGTCTCGGTCAACGGTCCTCCTATGGCCCGGTGTGGGTGAAGGGTGTCCAGACGCTCGGTGTGCCGAGGTAGCGGTCGCGCAGGGCGCGGGTCGCCCTGTGCAGGGCGTACGCACTGCGCTCTGCCCGCATCCTGCCGTCCGCCGCCAGGTCTTGATAGACCGTCTGGAACAGGTCGCTGGTTCCGGTGGTGTCGTAGACGGACCACAGTGTGCCGATGACGTGGCGGAAGCCGGTGTAGTGCAGCGCGGCGGCGAGCGTGATCGCCTCGTCCAGGAGATCGACCCCGCCCGTCGCGGTCTTGCAGGCCGACAGGCCGGCGAACTCGGCGTGGTACTGCCCGGTGCTGATGTCCGTGATGGTCAGCATGTCGTCGTGGAGCACGAGCCCGCCCTGGGAGGGATCGGCGAGGTTCTGGTCGCCGTGACAGCTGAAGTGCACCCAGCGGTGGCCGGGCAGCTCGCGCCTGACCCTCGCCCTGGTGGCCTCCTCCCCCTGCAGCAGGGTGGCGGGGAACAGCCTCGTCAGCAGGTCGACCTCATCCGCGACACCCGCCAGGTGGCGCTCGCCAGGTGTGTCGGCCAGCGCAACGATCAAGAAGCGGTCGTCTCCGGCGGCGGGACCGAGCGGCTCGCGAGCCTTCAGCAGGGCGCGCAGAGTCGGCGTGTACGAGGACACGACCCTGTCCATGACCGTCGCCCTCTGCTCGTGGCGGCCTGCGGCGTGCAGCGGCAGCAGGGTCAGCGGCCCGGTCGGGCACCACCACAGCCGGGGCCACGGCCCATCGGGAGTGCCGTGGAAGCCCAGCTCGGACAGCACGGGCTCGGCGATCGTGTCCCAGAGCCACGCCAGCAACTCGGTGAGCATCGTCTCGGTGGCGGCTCGCGCCTCGTCGAGTGCGCGTTGCGCCCGGTAGGCGGTCTGCCTGTCGGCCATCGTGCCGGTGGCCCTGACCCGGCGCCTGGCCGTCTCGTACGTGTCGGCCGTCGTCTCGGCCTCGGCCAGCGCCCCCAGATAGCGGTTGGCCTGATCCGCCGCATCCTGCACGGTCAGACCGGTCAACGGCCGCACCGTGACGCCCTCCGGCCGGACGAGGAGCGCGTCACACCGCCACTCGCTGACATTGACGATCACGACCGGTCCGCCGCCTGCGGCGGGAAGCATTCTCTCCATGCTGGGCGGCCTGAGGAAGTCCACGAAGCCATCCAGCTCGCGCACCCGCTCGACGAGGTCGTCCCACTCCCGCGCGAGCGCCATCCTCCGGTCCACCAGCTGCGAAACGTCGTCCGGCATACCCTCGCGCATTGTTCGGCGAACCTCTATTCCGCAGGAACAACGGTCATCGCCAGATGATAGGCATCCGGGTCCACATCGACGAGCCTGGCCGGAAAATTCTCATTGTCGCGGACGGTCGCCTACCGAGCCACGAGCGACCGGCAGGCACGGGCAGGAGAGGAATAATACGCTATGAGCGGCTTTGTCTCTTCCTGAGTGCTGCAATCAACTGACTAATCCACTGAAAAGGGTGTGGCGAATGCCCATGAAATTTAAGTGGCTGGTCCCAATGTCCTCGAGGATGCCGGCCCCGCCGCGGACCCCGCGGACGGGAAGACCGTGCCGGAACCACTGACCGGCCGGGTGGAGGAAGCGGTCGCCGCCGAGCGCGCCGCGCGCACCCCCGCCGCCGGCGTCGCCCGCGTCTTCGCCGGGGAGATTTCCATCCGGGCCCTCGTCCGCCCCGAGCTCGAGCGGGCCGTCGCCCTGGCGGCCGAGATGCGCGCTTCCGGGCTGGCGGTCACCCTGGTGGTGCACGAGCACAAGCGGCTCGGGCGCGGCCTCGACCTGGCGCCCTGGCCGAACATCTGCGCGCCGCGGGCATCGGCCTGCAGTTCCTGTCCGGCGAGCTGCAGGGCAGCCACGACCCCTCCGGCGTGGCGTTCACCGTGCTGGCCGCGCTGTCAGGGATGGAGCGCGAGTACATCCGCGACCGCACCCTGGAAGGCCACGAATCGGCCCGCAACCGGGGCAAGACCATCGGCGGTGCCACCGTCACCGACGAATCCATGCTGTCGATGGCGTTGCACCTGCGCGGCCAGAACCTCAGCCTGCGCGACATCGCCGCTCGGCTGGTTATCACCCGGGGCAAGAAGAAGGGCCAGCACCCCTCTCCGGCCACCGTGCTGCGCCTGCTCCGCGACCACGGCGAAGCGGACAGGAGGTCTGCTGCGCGCGGGCTGTGACCTGGGGAGATGACGCTCGTTTGGGGCTGGTGACACGTTCGTTAACGACACCCCATGATGGGTTTCAGCGGGACCTCGGCGTCGCCGAGGTGGGTGGCCGCGAAATGGCGCAGCTGATGCAAATCGAGGATGGCGTACTTGTCCAGCAGGACGCGGGCGCGGTCGTAGCCGAGCCGGGCGCCGTCACCAAGCCGGCCTTGGCCGACCAGACCGACCAGGCATGGTGTTTGACCGTTTTGACCAACTATGTCATCACCTGGACGACCGATTACTACTCGCTCGCCGTGCGGCAACTACGGGCAGTTGGCCGGGACGTTCCCGACGAGTTGCTGGCCCACATCTCCCCGGCGCACAGCGAGAACGTCAACTTCTTCGGCGTCATCAACGTGGATGTCGAGGCGGAACTGGCCAAGCTCGACACCAGCGGCTGGCGGCCGCTGCGGCCCGCGCAAACTGCGCGAGCTGGGGCTGACGCCCTGCAGGCCCTGCGCCGCGCTCCCATGAAGGGAGACGGCGCAGTTGATCTAAGGAGTGGCCGACGCCGTGCGCGGGCCACCCCTCGGGCGCAGGCCTGGTCTGGGTGACCGTGACCCCGCTAGGCGGTGCCGCCACGGAGGAAGAGCCGGCCGACGTCGCGCAGGTAGTGGCGGAATTCGGGGGGATTGACGACGTCGAATTCCGCGCCTACGGCGGCCAGGATGAGCACCGGCCAGTCGAAGGCGTTCACCTGCAGGCGCAGGCGGCAGGAGTGGTCGTCAACGGGCTCGACCTGGCCACCGGTGACGGCGACAACCGGATCCACTGTGCCGGCCGGGGCGTGGAGGAGGACGGTGATGTCGTACCGGGTGGGGCGGGAGCCGAGCCGTTCGGCGATGTATGCGGCGGCGTCGGCGGCGGGCAGGTCACGTGGGCGGAAGCGGGCTCCGGTGGCGGCCGGGCCGGTGAGGCGGTCGAGGCGGAAGATGCGCCAGTCGGCGCGGTCGAGATCCCAGGCGACCAGATACCAGCGGCGCTTGAGCGAGACGAGCCGGTGCGGCTCGACCAGCCGGGCGGCCGGCTCGCCGGAGGGGGTGGCGTAGGTGAAGGTGAGCCGTTCGTCGTCGCGGCATGCTTGGGCGATCACGGTGAGCGTGGTGGCGTCGACCTGGGGGCCGGCCGTCGGGGCGGTGACCGTGTAGGCCCGCAGCGCGTCCACGCGGCGGCGCAGCCGGGGTGGCATCACCTGGACGACCTTGGTCAGGGCGCGCAGCGAGGTCTCCTCGATGCCTTCGACGGTGCCGCCGGCGGCGGTACGCAGGCCGACGGCGATGGCGACGGCCTCCTCGTCGTCGAGCAGCAGGGGCGGCATCGCGGTGCCGGACCTGAGTTGATAGCCGCCGGCTGAGCCACGGCCGGAGTGGACCGGGTAGCCGAGCTCGCGCAGCCGGTCGATGTCGCGGCGCAGAGTGCGCTCGCTGACCGTGAGCCGCTCGGCCAGTTCCAGGCCGCGCCAGTGGCGGTGGGTCTGCAGCAGGGACAGCAATCGCAGCATGCGCGCGCTCGTGTTCGCCATGATTCCAAGTTCCCTCACCTTCCGGTCAGGAAGTGACCGGATGGCACTCTAGCGTCGCTCTCGTGAACGACACAGCAGAAGGAACGCAGATGAAGATCCTGGTGACCGGGGCGACGGGGATCGTCGGCCGCCACGTGGTGGACCAGCTCGTGCGGGCGGGCACCGACGTGCGGGCGCTGACCCGCAACCCCGCGGCGGCCAAGCTGCCGCCGCAGGTGGAGGTCGTCCAGGGCGACCTCACCGAGCCCGCGAGCGTGGCCGTCGCGCTGGACGGCGTGGAGCGTATGTACCTGTTCTCGGTGGAGGAGAGCGCGCGCGAGGTCGTGGCGCTGGCCAAGCAGGCGGGCGTACGGCGCATCGTGGTGTTGTCGGCGGCGTCGGTGACCGCCGGCCTGCACGTCAACCCGGTGGAGCAGGCGGTGGAGGAGTCCGGGCTGGAATGGACGCATGTGCGGCCGTGCGGGTTCATGACGAACATGCTGCAAATCTGGGCGCCGTCCATCCGGGCTGAGCGGGTGGTGCGCTACCCGTTCGCGGACGAGCCGATGAACCTGATCCACGAGGCTGACATCGCTGCCGTCGCGGTCGCTGCGCTGCTGCAGGACGGCCATCACGGCAGGGCGTACACGTTGACCGGGCCCGGCCTGGTCACTGTGCGCGAGCAGGTGGCGGCCATCGGCGACGCGCTCGGCGAACCGGTCCGCTACGAGGAGATCAGCCGCGAGCGTGCCCATGAGCTGATGAAGGCGCAAGGGGGGTTCGCCGCCGAGTCGGCCGACCTCATGCTGGGCTTCGTCGAGTACGGCGGCGACGCCGCGACCGGCGCCGACGGCTACGCCGACCAGGACTGGTCGGCGCTGATGCGAGTCTGGCCGGACGTGGAGCAGGTCACCGGACGCCCCCCGCGCAGCTACGCCGAATGGGCCCGCGACCATGTCGCGGACTTCCGCTGACCGGCACCGACCTGCCTGGGCGTCCTGTCCCGCCTCGAACGGGACGCCACACCTCCGCACAGAATGAGGAACCCATCAAATGACCGACGCCCTGACACTGCCGACGGCACCCGCGACGACACTCGCGACGACACCATCGGCGACACCGCCCCTGGCCGCATCCACGTCCTACCGGTGGCGGTGGCCGGCTCTGGCGGTGATCCTCACCGGTTCGGTGATGGAAATGCTGGACTCCACCGTCACCAGCATCGCCGGACCGACCATCCGGGCCGGCCTCGGTGGAGGCGCATCCCTGATTCAATGGCTCGGGGTGGCCTACACCCTGGCCATGACCGCCGGCCTGCTGGTCGGCGGCAGGCTCGGCGACATCGCCGGCCGCAAACGCATGTTCCTCATCGGCGCCGGCGGCTTCGTGGCCGGCTCCCTGCTGTGCGCGATCGCGACCGGGCCGGAGATGGTGATCGCCGCTCGCGCGATGCAGGGCCTGTTCGGCGCCTGCATGATCCCCCAGGGGCTCGGCATGCTGAAGGAGATGTTCCCGCCCCGGGAACTACAGGCAGCCTTCGGTGCGATAGGCCCGGTCATGGGGCTGTCGGCGGTGGGCGGTCCCACCCTGGCAGGGTGGCTGGTCGACGCCGACTTCCTTGGCACCGGCTGGCGCATGATCTTCCTGATCAACCTGCCCATCGGTCTGGCGGTCCTGATCGCCGCGATCACGTTCCTGCCCGCCGGCCGCCCGATCCCAGGAGTCCGGCTCGACCTGCCCGGCGCGCTCCTCGCCTCGTGCGGAGCATTGCTGCTGATCTTCCCGCTGGTTCAAGGCCGCGAGTACGGCTGGCCCGCCTGGACCTTCGCGATGATGGCGGCCTCCGTCGCGGTATTCGCCGCCTTCGGATGGCACGAGGTCCGCAAGAGCCGCAGCGGCGGCGACCCGCTGATCCTGCCCGGCCTGTTCCGCAAGCGAGCCTTCCTCGGCGGTATGGCCACCGGAACGGTCTACTTTGCCGCCTTCTCCGGGTTCGGCCTGGTCTTCAACCTGCATCTGCAGCTCGGCCTCGGCTTCAGCCCGCTGCGGGCCGCCGTGGCGGGCATACCATTGTCGGTCGGCATGGTCGTCGGCATGGGCGTGGTCCAGGCGGTCATGCGCCATGGCCGAAGGGTCCTGCATGCCGGAGCCGTGACGATGACGGCCGGTGTTCTGGCCCTTGTGCCGGTGCTCGGCTCGGAAGCCGGATTCTGGCAGCTCGCTCCCGCCCTGCTCGTCACCGGGCTGGGATCTGGGCTGATCATGGGACCCTACTTCGACATCGTGCTGGCCAGTGTCGAACCGCACGAGACCGGCTCGGCCTCCGGCACACTCACCACCTTGCAGCAGGTCGGCGGCGCGCTGGGAACAGCCGTACTCGGGACTGTGTTCTTCAGCGGGCTGAGCGCCGGACCCACCGCAGTCGCCGACACGTTGTGGATCGTCGCCGGAATGATCGCGCTGACCTTCCTGGCCAGCTTCCTGCTGCCCAGGAAGGCACGCGAGGCAGAAGCAGGCTCGTGACCGCGATGTGACACAGAACTTCAATGACCTGTCACGCAGCCCTGCCGGGGGCGCGGACGCCCAGCTCGACGCTCCCGACCGCCGGGGCGACTCGGCAGCGTTACGTGTCACATCGACGAAAGAGGCTGTTCGTGTCCGTCGTGGCCTTCCCCGGCGAGCCCGACTCGGCCACCACCCCAGGCACGGCTGGCCCGACGACCGCGGCCGCCGTCGAGCGCTTCCTCGACTCCTCGGCCGCGGCTACCACCCGCGCCGGCTAGACCGAGACCCTCACCCGCCTGACCGCCGTCACCGGCCCCGACCATCCGGCCGCCGCACTGACCCCCGAGCACTACGCTGCCGTCATGGACCGCTGGCACACCGCGGCGGCCGCCACCTGGAACCGGCACCTATCCGCGCTCGCCTCCTTCACCGCCTGGGCCCAGCGCTGGAGATCCCGGTCATCTACCGCCGGAACTTACATTCCCATCAGGGACGCACGTGCGCGACCCTAGGGGTCGAAGCCGACACGTTCTCTGTCACATAACGGAGCAGCTCGTGGCCAAGACCCGCAACGACGCCCACCTGTGGGCCAGCATGATCTCCCCGATCAAGGCGGCCGGCGTCCGGGAAGCGGAAAAACCTCACCAAGCGCATAACGGACGAGACCACCCCACCCTGGCGAGGCACCTACTTGGACATAAGCCGCAATCTACTCAAATCACATGCCCTCTGAAATCCACAGCGGCGCAGCTCCGCGAGCGCGAGGTCGATCTCTTGGTGCTCAAGCAAGGCATCGACACCTCCACGCCGGGTGGACGCCTGCAGTTCCACATGTTCGGCGCCTTCGACGAGTTCCTCCGCGAACTCATCGTCGAGGGCACCCTCGAAGGACTGACCTCGGCCCGCGCACGCGGCCGCGTCGGCGGGCGGCCGGCGGCCGTGGACACCCACGGGGTGGAGATGGCCCGTGTGCTGTATGAGATGAAGGGCGATGACGGCAAGCGCCGCTACACCGTCCAGCAGATCGCCGACCGGCTCGGCGTCAGCCGCGCCACGATCTACCGCCACCTCGATCCCGACAAGCCGGTCCCGGCGTAGGAGGAGCACGGTGTTGCCCCCGGTCACCTCCTACGTCGGCGGCGAGGTGATCGGGGTGATTCCGCAGAGCATGGTCGATCGGGAGTAGGCGCACGGCGGCATCATCGAACTGCACGTCTGTGAGACGATGCACCAGCGCAAGGCCCAGTCAGGGCTCGCTCACGGATAGAGATGGTTCCAACAGCGCGGCAGGCCGGTATCCGCCTGGTTCTTAGCGAATGCCCTCATCAGACCCCGATCGCCTGGCAGGCGGCGCTGTAGTGAATCTATCGATGCGCACGCTTCGGCCCGCTACTCCTTGAGGAGGGCGTGAGGACCACCCAAACGGTCGAGGTGGTGACGAGGCGATTTCCCTAGCGTTGATCCCACTTCACACTCTCGGGAGCAAAGATGACGCTTGCTTGGATCGCTTCGCTGACCATGGCCGTGGCAGCCGTACCCGTTGCCTCGCCCGGATACGACTCGACGCGACTTCGACAGGATGTGGCCGCGATACACAAGGCTGGCGTGACCGGCGTGGAGGCCCAGGTGTGGACGCCTTCCCGGCGAATGTCCGCGCGGGCGGGTGTCGCCGACATTCGTGGCAACCGTTCGATGCCGGTCGACGGATATTTCCGTATCGCAAGCACCACCAAGTCCTTCGTCGCCACCGTTGTCCTGCAACTGGCGGCCGAGCGCAAAGTGAGCCTCGATGCCGGCATCGAGAAGTATTTACCGGGGCTGGTCCGCGGTCGCGGCAACGACGGCCGCACCATCACCGTACGACAGCTGCTGCAGCACACGAGCGGCCTGCACGACTACGCCAACGATCTCTTCGCTGACCTGGTGGATCGTAAGAGCTGGCGAAAGCACCGGCTAGACCGGCATTCCGCCGAAGAGCTCGTCAAAATGGCCCTGCGGCACAAGCCCCAGTTCAAGCCTGGCACGCGGTGGGCCTACAGCAACACTAACTACCTCCTGGCCGGGATGATCATCAAGAAGGTGACCGGGAAATCCTGGGATCGTGAGGTCCGGGAGCGGATCGCGAAACCGCTCGGGCTGCGCCATACGTTCAACCCCACGACGCCGTATCTACCGAAGCCGCACGCCAGGGCCTACGTCAAGTTCCGCCCGGCCGAGTCGTGGACCGACACCACCGTGAGCAGGGACAATTTCGCCGACGGCGGGCTAGTGAGCACGATCACCGACCTCAACCGGTTCTTCCGGGCCCTGATCGGCGGACAGGTGCTACCCGCGGCTCAGCTGGCCGAGATGAAAAAGACCGTCCCCGCGGACGTCCCCGACATACCCGGGCAGCGCTACGGACTGGGACTCTTCTGGACCCCACTGACGTGCGGCGGAGGATATTGGGGACACGGGGGCGACGGGGCTGGCCACAAATCCCGGGAGGGCATCCTGGATGACGGGCGTCACAGTGTGGTCGTGTTCACGCAGAGCATGATCCTCGACAATACGGCGACACAACGCCATGAACGCGCCGATCAGCGGCTGATCGACCACGCACTGTGCGCGGCGAAAGCACCTCGCCGATAGGGGTGCCGGCAACTAAATCGTGAACACCAAGGTGGTCGCAGACGTAACCGTCGGCGCGGGCGCACTCGCGCTGGCCCTGGCGACCTACACGCCGGTGACTCCGCCATACGCGACGTTGGCGTTCCTCCTGCAGTTCGCCCAGACGATCCCGTTGATCTGGCGCAGGACCGCGCCGTGGTTGGTGTTGGTGACAGTCGCCGTCGCGGTGACGGCGTCCCGGTTCCTGGAGTCAGACATGTCCATCAGCGCCGTCTTCGTCGCCGGGGCGATGTATGCGGTGGCGCGGCACCGGCCCGCACCGTGGAGCCTTCTGGCGTCAGGGTCCGCGCTCTTGGCGATCCTGATGCCCGAGTGGGTGCGCGCTGACTGGCGATGGGGCGATCTGCTGACGGTGTCCGGACTCGTGCTGGTGGTCTGGTCACTCGGTGAAAGCCGACAGCGCATCGAGCGCCATGCCGCCCGTACGCGTTTGATGGCCGATCAGCTCAAGGCCGAGAAGCAGATCAGCGAGGAGCGGGCCGTCGTCGCCGAACGCGCTCGCATCGCCCGCGACGTGCACGACCTCGTGGCCCATCACGTCGGGGCCATCGCTCTGCAGACCCGCGCGGCGATGGAGACCGTGCAGGACGATCTCCTTCCCCTACGGCAGAGTCTGGACAGCATCTCCGTGACCGCCGACACCGCGTTGACCGAAATGCACAGGCTGCTCGGCCTGCTGGCCACCGGCGACGAACTGGCGGCCAAGCCCTCACTCGCCCATCTGGAACCGCTCGCCCGAACCGCCGAGGCCGCCGGTTGCCGCGTCGCCTTCACCGTGACCGATCGACTCGACCACGTATCGATGTCCGTCCAGACCTGCGCGTACCGCATCATCCAGGAGGCCCTGACCAACGCCGCCAAACACGCCCCCGGCACCGACATCAGCGTGACCCTGGACGCCGACCCGCGCTTCTTCACCGTGGAGATCAGCAACGGTCCCGCGGCAGGCCTCAGAACGCCGATCGGCCCTGGAGGGTTCGGGTTGATCGGGATGCGCGAACGAGTGGCCGCTTTCGCGGGCCGGCTCACGGTCCGGGAACGCCCCGATGGAGGCTGGTTCGTCCAGGCAGTCCTGCCCGTAACGGGAGAACAACACCGATGATTCGCATCCTGCTGGCCGATGATCACGAGCTCATGCTCGCGGCGTTGTCCTCGATCATCGAGCGGCGCGACGACATGCGCGTCATCGGCACCGCAATGGACGGCGGCCAGGCCGTCGCCAAAGCCATCGAAATGCGTCCAGATGTCATCATCATGGACGTGCGGATGCCCGGCATGACCGGCGTGCACGCCATCCAGCGCGTTCTCGGCCGGTGGCCGCATCCCACCCCGCCTCCGCGGATCCTGGTGCTCACCACCTTCGACGTGGACGAATATGTGCACGCCGCCCTCCGCGCGGGGGCGAGCGGATTCCTGCTGAAGAACAGCACCCCGGACCAACTCGCGACCGCGATCCGAGCTGTGGCCGACGGCGACGCGATGCTGGCCCCGAGCGTCACCGCTCGCCTCATCCAGACCGTCACCGTCCTGCCACCCAGCCTGCTGACGGAGCGGCGACCCGCACCACCCGTCCTCGCTCTCACGACCCGGGAACGGGAAGTTCTCGTCCTGATCGCCCGAGGGCTGTCCAACGCACAGATCGCAGGCGAACTGAGCCTGACCGAGGCGAACACCAAGAGCCGGATCAACCGCCTCCTCAACAAACTCGGCCTCCGCAACCGCGTGCAGGCCGCCGTCCTGGCGCATGAATCGGGTCTGGTCTGACTGCTCTCCGGCAACCGGAGGTTGACATAAAGGCACATTTGCGCACCGCTGCCTGGGAAAACACCTATGATCGCGTTATCGCGCCGGACTTATCCCACGCCATCTTCGAGCCCGAAACCACCCGGCCGCGGCTCGGTCGCGCCGTATTCCGGCCGTCCTCTGACCAGGCAAAACCTCAACGCCTGTACCTGGTGACACGAGTCTTACCGACACCCCGTGAGGGGCGCGGCCTGCGTCACGCGTGGTGCCTCGCCGGCCTGCGCAGCGGCCTGGGTGTGGAGGTTCTTGCGGACTTCGGCGCCGGGCCAGGTGCTCATGTGGTGGGGCTCGCCGCCTTCGACGGCCAGAGCGAGCGCGTACTGCAGGCGGGTGCTGTCACCGGCCGGGGAACGGTGCTGCGCTGGTCATACCCGGTGGCCGGGACGTCCCACACCAGGATGCGCCAGGCGGTGTCGTCGTCATCGTCGAGCAGGAAGTAGTCAACCGCCATGGATACATGTGCAACCAGGTCGTCCAGGTAGGCGCGGCCGAAGACCCGCGGGCTGCCCACGGCGTCGTCGACCACCCCGCGCCCGGCCACCGGTCGCTGCACGCTGCCGCGAATCTTCCACACCTCCTGGGATCTTCTAGCGCCCGATGTCGGTGGAACCCACGGGGACGACAGCATCGCCGTCACTGTGGCGCATCGCATGCGCATCGGTCCACGCGCCCATCGGCATCTTGCCGAGGACCCCGCGGCGCTGAAGGCAGTCACCTGCGCCTACCAGGAAGCGATCATCGCTGCACTGCCCGACGGGGTGACGATGCAACCTGCACAAACCGACACGGATCCGCCGATTGCCGAGTCCTTCGAAGGCCCTGCTCACGTGGAGGATTGCCGCCGGCCCGCCATCGTCCCGCGTAACCAGGCAGGGGGACTCGACCTCACCACCCTGATCGGTGCCATCGACCTGACCGCCATCATCGCTGCGCACGCGCAACCCGGCCGGGTTCGTGAGGGACGGACGTCGAAAGCGCCCCCGCCGTCCTCTTGGACCCTGCCACGCAGCCTTCGCTCCGGAAGGCCGACGCCGCGCTGCGCGCGGCCGCCTGTCGGCGGGCTGCCAGCTGCGTGGACGTCCCCGGCATCGCACGCTGCTGGCGCCTTAGAAGCCCCACCCTTCCCGGCGTCTCCCGGATCAGGCTGCGCCCAGCTCCCACCGAACTGTTGCGACATGCGCCGCTGGACTACTCAGGACGTGTGGTGTGGCTGTGGAGTGGGTGGTGGGAGGTCAGCCGGTCCATTGCGGTGCAGACAGCAGAGCGGCTGGTGCTGGCAGGATGAGTTCGCGATCAGCTTGGCCCAGGCGACGGCTGCTTTGGCGTGGCGGCAGGTCTTCGGCTCGCTCGTGCAGCCGTGGTAGATGTGCAGCTTATAGAACAGGTGCGGCCGTTCGCCGTCCCGGTAGGCCAAGACGCCGGCCATCTTGATGCGGCGGGACCCTCTGCCGCGTACCGTCACCACTGGCCGGGCTCCGACCGGGTAACGAGACTAGGCTCCGACGTATTGCGATGTATCCGCGAAGGGATCCGATCATCAGCAGCGACTCTGTCTCTCCGCGTGAGGACCGGTCAAGACCGGTGCGCCGCCGAGTCACCGAAGCAGCCGTCCTGAGCGCCCATGCCCAGAGCGCGGCCGACGTCGCCCAGTGGACGTGCCGGCATGGTCAGCATGCCGGGCGCGGCTGCGTCGCCTGCTATCACGCCTGTGCCGACGTCGATCCTGCACAGCCGCTTTGGGAGGTCGCGGCGTGGTTCACCACCGAGCGGCCGATCCCCATCAGGGCGCTGCAGGACGTGCACCGCCACGACCGCGGTCTCACTCTCACCCAGCCGTCGACGCCCCTCGTCTACCTTCTGAGCGCACGTGTGAGAGCAGCCCTGGGCGCGGAGGCGGTGGCGGGAGTGGTGGGGTTCCTGGTGCAGAACCGGCACATCGTCGACGAGTTCACCGTGACGGAGATCCGCGCCGCCCACTCCTGAACTTGCCGTCCTGGGACGGACCCCTGACTCCAGAGTTCCTGCGCGAGGAAGCGCATACAGCGTCCCTCGCGCTCTACGCGGGGCAGCGCGAGCCCGCCCCCGATGCGGGCTCGCACGAAGGATGCCGGCACCGTTAGGGCTGGGGCGGCATCGTGATCGGTTCGTTAGGGCAGCCAGCCGCGGCTGCGACGAGCGCGTCCTTCTCGGCAGGGTCGGCCGTCAGTTCCCAGCGCAGTTTCACCGTGACCCAGTCCGCCACATACCGGCAGTGTGCGCCCTCGTCCGGCGGCATCCACGTGGACGGGTCCTGGTCTGCCCTGCTCCGGTTCGTGCGAGCCGTCACCGCGACCAGGGCGCGCGGCTCGTCCAGGTCATTGGCGTACGCCTGACGCCGCCGGCGTCCAGGTGGTGAGCGCGCTATGCCAGGAACTCGAGGCCGCCATGCCCCACGCGAGCGGCCCTGCCGAACAGCGGCTGCTGCTGACCACCGGCTGGCCGTTCACGCATGGGCGCGGCGCGCCCCATGCTCATCTGGCAGCCTTCGAGCGCACCGGCCCCCTGGTCCCCCACGGCTACAGCCCGGGCCACGGTGCGGTCGGCCGATACGGCTGCGCCCCTCCCCTACCTATGCCGCGGTCCTGATCGTCCCCAAGGCCATCGTCGACCGCATCGAGGCCGCCCCCGCGGCCATGCCCGACTCGCGCTCTCCCCAACTCATCCCAGGGCCCAAGGCAGGCAAGCGAGGCCCGTCCCGCTCACCGGTTTACGCGCTGCTCCGGCAGGCCTTCCCCTATCTATCCACCGACGCCCAGGCCGATGCGGATGCCCCCTCAGCGACGCTCCGAACACATCGCACCGCCGCGCACAGCGCAGCCCAGAGGCTGTTCACCGGCGACGTCGGCAACCGCTCCACGGTGGCCTACCGCTGCACGGTGGCGGCCTGCGACCGGATTTCGCGCACCCAGGTCATGTGTGATCTGTGTGAGAAGGCGTTCCGCAAGTCGGGGCTGGCGCCCGAGGAGTTCCGGGCCGGCTTCGTCCCGGACCGCAACCGGGTGATCGACGGCCGGGCCAGGCCCTGCATCGTGGCAGGCTGTCCGCGGGACGGGGAGGTGTGGGGGTTGTGCGCCGCGCACGGGTCGCTGCGGCGGCACGCGGACATGATGCGCAAACGCCCCGGCGCCGACGACCTGGAGGCGTGGGCCGCGGCCCCCTACGATCCGCTGCCGGCCTGTCTGGTGGCCGGCTGCCCGCGTGATGGGCGGCCGGGCTCGGGGATCTTTGACCTGCACACCCGGCGGCTGAAGGCCGCCGGCCTGGAGAAGGCGGACGCGGCCTGGCTGGACCGTCGGGCCCCGTTCCTGATCGTCAACCAGTTCTCGCTTGCTCCGCCGGTGCCGCTGGTCCGCTCCGAGGTGCTGTTCGCGCTGGCCGCGCGGGACTGCCGGGGGCAGCGGCTGGACCCGACCGCAGTCCGCCATGGCGATCTCCCAGGCAGACGGGGGTAGGGCCTGCATCGACCCCGCACCCACCGCGAGATCGTCAGCGACGATCAACGATCACAACAGACTAGGGATGGATACGCTCCGACCTGACCTTGGCCAGGTCGGAGCATCTGTCGGAGGTCTGTTACCGCGTTTCGATGCCCGGATCGAAGCCGCGCCGTGCGTTCGACGGGCAGATGGCGATACTGTTGCTGGGCGGGGAAGTGACGCCCAGCCAGTTGCCGTACGCAGTCGTGTCCGGCCGCCAGGGGATATCGCACCGCAATTTGGCCCGGAACTGTCCGGTACCTGAGCTGCACGTCGCGTAGCTCGATAGATCAGTGTTGTAGAAGTCGAAGCGGCAGTTCGTCGGTGCAGCCTGCGCGGGACTCGATCCCAGAAGGACGGATGCGGTGGCGGCAGTAGTGAAGAAAACCGACAGCTTCGCTGCGTGACTCTTCAAGAAACTCCTCTCATAAAAGCCTCTTGCCGGCAACACGGCTCCGATCAACCGTGTGCTCGATGCGACCGACCTGACGCTGGCGCGCATTCCGGCATAGCCGGGCGCGAGCCCGTACGTCGCTGATTAGCTCTGGTCGCGCCCCGACTGGTAACGGCGCTGGCCCGCAGGGCACTCCCTCCCGGACCAGGCCGGGTTGTTGAACGAATGGCGGGTCGGGCCGACGAGCTTGGCGCTGACGAGCCCGCCGCTGTCGATGCACCTGATCCAGGCGCGATAGTAGAACCCTTCCCAGACCCAGTCGCTTTCGCATCGCGTCTGGAACGAGGTGCTCGTTGTGAAACCTTGGCAGAGGGTCTCGGCGCTGGCCGTGGCGGGAGCGGCGATGAGTGTGCCCGTGGCCGCCGCCAAGAGCACGAGCACCGTCGAGCAGGACTTCACCACTTTGTGCATTCCGATTCACTTCCTTTATCTGGATGGAGTCGGTGGGCGCTGCCTCATCAGACACCCCTCTAAGAGGAACACCCCCTACAGAACGGCGGACGTCGTTAGTGGGCGTTCGAGACAGGACGCTTTTCTCCGAGGTTCATCGGAGTTTCTTCTTCGTTTGACTTGGTTGCGAGAAGTCGCGACGGAATCGACAAGGGATGATTGCGTGAGACGCGCGAACCTGCGATCCCACGTCCGCGATTCTTTCCTCGTCGGCGGGCACAATTAGAACACCAATCACCTCCCGGAGGCGCATCCCATCTCCTCCCGTGTAGACGATCGACCACTCACCGGCCATGTACGCTATGTGAGTCTTTCGTCACATCGCGCCTCGCCGGTTTCGCCATGAGCGCGGATGTGACAAAGGTAAATGGGATCGCCTTCAGAAATCTTTCGCCTTTCTTGAATGGCCATCGGTAATTGTGGTTCGATGGTTTTTGCCGCTGAACTTGCCGGGTTTCGCGCCGATGGGGGGAAGCACAGTGGAGTTTCGGCTGCTGGGCGCGTTCGAGTTGGTGGCCGGGGGCCGCAGTCTCGATCTTGGGCCGGCCAAGCAACGGATCCTGTTCGCGTCCTTGGCCGTCGATGCCGGGCACCCGGTGCCCACAGAGACACTCATCGACCGGATATGGGACGACGCCCCACCGCGCGAACCCCGCAAGGTGCTGCACACCTATGTCGCACGCTCCCGCCGCGTGCTGGAGCAGGCACGACATATCGATAATGAACAGACCGCGCTGGAACGCCGGGCGGACGGCTACCAGCTGATCATGGACATCGATCGCATCGACCTTCACCGGTTCCGCCGGCTGGTCGAGCAGGCCCGCGCCCCTCACCGCCACCGGCCGGAGCGCGCTGCCCTGCTGGGCGAGGCCGTCGGCCTATGGCGGGCATCCCCGCTGGACGGAATGGCTGGGGGGTGGGCGGCGCGGGTCCGCGAGGGGCTCCGGCAGCAGCGGCTGGGCGCGTTGACCGACTGGGCCGAGGCCGAGCTGGAACTGGGCCGGCACTCGCCGGTGATCGAACGCCTCGAAGAGCTGATCGTCCACTACCCGCTGGCGGAGTCCTTGGTGGCCCGGTTGATCCAGGCGCTGAGCCTGGCCGGCCGTGGTGCCGAAGCTCTGGAGGTCTACTCAAGGGCGTGCCGGCGAATCGACGACGAGCTCGGCGCCCAGCCCGGTCCCGAGCTGCGTTCACTGCACACGGCCATCCTCCGCGGAGAAGCGGTCACTCTCGCAGCCGACGCGCGGGACCCCGCACCGACGGTTCTCTCCGTGCGCAGGCCCGTACACCAGCCGCGGGATGTTGAGAGGTCGGTGCGCCCGCAGCCGGCGCAGCTCCCGGCGCAGGCGCCGGCGTTCGCCGGCCGCACCGGATACCTCAAGCGGCTGGACGACATGCTCGGCTCCGACGACCCGGTCCGGGTACGGGTCTCGGTGATCGCCGGTATCGCCGGGGTGGGCAAGACCGCACTGGCCCTGCATTGGGCGCATCGGGTGCGCCACCGATTCGGTGACGGGCAGTTATACGTGAACCTGAGGGGCTTCGACCCGAGCGGGTCCTGCGTGAGCGCGGCGGAGGCGTTGACTGGATTCCTAGATGCGCTGGGGGTAGCGCCGGACCGTGTCCCGCCCGACCCGGACGGGCAGGCCGGCCTGTACCGCAGCCTGCTGGCGGAGCGGCGGATGCTGGTGGTGCTGGACAACGCCCGCGACGCCGAGCAGGTCCGTCCGCTGCTGCCCGGCGCGCCGGGCTGCCTGGTGGTGGTGACCAGCCGCAGCCAGCTGTCCGGCCTGGTCGCCGCGGAAGGCGCCCACCCGCTGCGGCTGGATCCGCTGCCCGCCGCCGAGGCGCGGGAGCTGCTGGTCCACCGCCTCGGCCCGGCGCGGGTAGCAGCCGAGCCCGACGCGGTGGCTGAGATCATCGCCCGGTGTGCGGGGCTGCCTCTCGCCCTCGCCATCGTGGCCGCCCGAGCCGCCACCCACCCGGAGTTCCCCCTCAGCGCGCCGGCCGGCGAACTGCGCGACGCGCGCAACCAGCTCGACGCCCTGGCCGGCCAGGACCCGGCCACCGACCCGCGTGCCGTGTTCTCCTGGTCCTACCAGGCGCTGAGCCCGGCGGCCGCGCGGTTGTTCCGGTTGCTGGGGGTTCTCACCGGCCCGGACATCGCCCTGCCCGCCGCGGCCAGTCTGGCCGGCGTGGCCGTGCCCGAGGCCCGGCCGCTGCTGGCCGAGCTGGCCGGCGCGCACCTGGTCGCCGAGCACCAGCCCGGCCGATATGCCCTGCACGACCTGCTCCGCGCCTACGCGGCCGAGCTCGTCCACGCCCTCGGCACCGAGGACGACCGGCGGCAGGCGTCGCGCCGGTTGCTCGACCACTACCTGCACACCGCGCACGCCTCCACGCTGCTGCTGGCCCCGCGCCGGCGCCCGATCGCACTCCCTCCACCCGCGCCGGGGGTGAGCGCCGAGGCGATCGACGGGGCCGAGCAGGCGCTGGACTGGTTCACCGCCGAGCGCCCCGCGCTGCTCGCCGCCGTGCAGGAGGCCGCCACCCAGGGACACGACGAGGAGGTGCGGCACCTGGCCTGGGCGCTGAGCGACTTCCTGCGATGGCGCGGCCTGCTGCTCGACTGGGTCACCGCCGAGCAGGCCGCCCTGGACGCCTCGCGCCGCCTGGCCGACCCTTGCGGACAGGCCCACGCCCACCGCCACCTCGGCCGCGCCTTCACCCTGCTCGCCCGCTTCGACCGCGCCCACGGCCACGCCGCGCAGGCCCTCGACCTGGCCGTCGGCCTCGCCGATCGGCCCGGCCAGGCGCACGCCCATCACGAGCTCACCTGGGCCCTGTCCCGGCAAGGCCGCTACGCGGACGCCCTCCGGCACGCCGAGCAGGCGCTCGACCTGTTCCGGGCCGCCGGCCACCGCCCCGGGCACGCCAAGGCCCTCAACGGGGTCGGCTACTGCCACGCCCTGCTCGGCCGGCACGACCGGGCGCTCGTGTACTGCCGCCGCGCCCTCACCCTGTTCCAGGAGCTCGGCGACCTCAACGGCCAGGCCGCGTCCCTCGACGGCCTCGGCTACGCCCACCATCACCTCGGCCAGTACGACCATGCCCTCCGCTGCCACCGGCAGGCGCTCGACCTGTACCTGACCCTGGGCTATCGCATCGGCGAGGTCGAGGCGCTGATCCGGCTCGGCAACGCCCACCACTCCAGCGGCGATCTCGACGCCGCCCGCGACGCCTGGCGGAAAGCCCTCATCATTCTCGATGAGCTCGCTCACCCCGACGCCAGATATGTCCGCGCCCAGCTCGCCGAGACTGAGCTGCACTCGACCACGGCCGCGGGTCCCACTGGAGCACGGTTGTATTGGCCGCACCGGTAGAAGCTCCGCGGCGACGTTGACCATCGCCGAGGCAGTGCACCTGACATGCCGGAAGACCCCCGAAGTCACTCGTGAGGCAAGACCGATCGTTATCTACGGTGCCGCTCCAAGCTGAAGCGCTCGTACGCTCCTCCGCATAGTAGGCGTCGGCTATCGCTCATTTCGAGCTCATCAGTCATATTCGACATCGTGGAAGTCGTGGGCCCTCCGCCAGAACCGCGAATCAGATAGATGCAGGAGGGCATCCGGCATCGCCTGGGCAGGCTGGTGGGCACTGCTGGCGGCGGCGCGACGCTGGTCGGGGCCGACGTTGCTCGGGGTGTTGTGCGCCGGAGCGTTCGGGCCGCTGCTGGCCACCGCCGCGGGCGTGAGCGGGGCGGCGGCGCTGGCTGGCGTCGGCGTGCTCGCCCCCGTCGGCGGCAACGTGCTGACCGACGTGCTGAAGGCGGGGATCGCCAAACTCCGCTCGGGCACGGCCGATGCGCGACGACATCGCCGCCATCAGGCGCCGGACGCTCCCGGGCGAGGCGGATCCCGGGCCGCGATGGGCGCATGAGCCGCCCTACCGCGCGCGGAAGGCCAGCGCCTGGTCGGGCAGCGCGACTCGGGGCGGATCGCCTTCGACGACACGCTGCTCCCCGTCGGCTACGCGGTGCGCCCCCACACGGTGACCCTTAGGTCACTGCACGCCGACCTCGCCGACGGGACGTCCTTCGCCTCAGGGGCGGCCGTCGTCCTTCAGGTGGACCGCATCGACCCGCACCGGCTGCACGGCTGGAACGTCCTCATCCAGGGCCCCGCCCGCTGCGCGCTGACGGGCTGCCCGGGATCCGCCCGAACTCGTGCCGCACCAGGTCACCGACCGCCTGGTCTACGAGTCACCCCTGTTTTGAGGCCCTATCTCAGGCCGCCGACGGACAGGCCGCCGCGCCAGTGTCGCTGAAGCGTGAAGAAGGCGATGACGAGCGGGATGACCGACACGAGCGCGCCCAGGATGATGAGGCTCCAGAGGGACGTGCTGCCCGCGTTGTTAGCCGAGGCGATGCCCTGCCACATGCCGAGCCCGACGGTGACGGGGAAGAGGCGGTTGTCGGAGAGCATGGCGAGGGGCAGGAAGTAGTTGTTCCAGGAGGCCACGGCGGACAGGAGCAGCACGGTGACCACCGCCGGCCGCATCAGCGGAAAGGCGACCTGGACGAACGTCCGGATCTCCCCCGCCCCGTCGGCCCGCGCCGCGTCCAGGATCTCGTCGGGGACCGCGTCACGCGCATATACGTGCATCAGGTAAACGCCGAACGGGTTGAGCAGTGAGGGCAGGATCACCGCCCAGATCGTGTTGGTCAACCCCAGCTGCGAGAACATCATGAAGGTGGGAATCACCAAGGCCGTCGCGGGCACCATCAACGCGCCGAGCACGAGGGCGAAGGAGAAACGCCTGGCGGCGAAGCGGTATTTGGCGAATCCGTAGCCGGCCATGACGGACAAAACCGTGGCCCCGACCCCGCCCGCGATCGCGTACAGGGTGGAGTTGAGGATCCACCTGCCGTAGATGCCATTGTCGTAGGTGAACAACTGCCGCAGGTTGCCGAGATAGTCGATGTGGTCGGCGAACCACAAGGTGTTGCCGCCCCCGAACAGTCCGGGGGCGTCCTTGGAGCTGTTCACGATGACCCACCAGAACGGCACCAGGAAATACACGACCAGAAAGCCGAGGAGCACCTGCAGCGGGAGGTGGCGTGACGGCCGGCGGCGGGCGCCGGCCAGGGAGCGGTCACTCATCACAGAAAGCTCCTCCGCTTGCGGGTGAAGAACAGGAAGGCGTAGACGCCGACGAACACGATCCCGCCGAGAGCGAAGGAGATCGCCGATCCGTAGTTGAAGTTCGCGAGTGCGAACGCCTGCTGGTACGCGTACATGTTGGGGGTGAAGTCCGGACCGATCGTGCCGGCCGCGAGGGAGCGCAGGATTTGCGGTTCGTTGAAGAACTGCAGGGTGCCGATGAGCGAGAAGACCAGGATCAGGACCAGCGCGGGGGTGATCAGCGGGACCTTGATCCGCAGCGCGATCTGCCACTTGCCGGCGCCGTCCATGCGGGCGGCCTCGTAGAGCGCCGGGTCGATGCCCTGGAGCGCCGCGTACAGGATGATCATGTAGTAGCCGGCCCACTGCCAGGTGACGACGTTGACCAGGCCGTAGAAGATCAGGTTGGTGCTCAGGAAATCAGGCGGCGTGGTGCCGAACCAGCCGAAGATGTCGGTGAGCGGCCCGAAGCTCTTGCTGTACAGGAATCCCCACATGACCGCCCCGATGACCGTGGGAATCGCGTAGGGAAGGAAGATCATGAGGCGCGAGAAGCGGGTGAACAGGGAGGTCACGGCGTCCAGGATCAACGCCATCGCGAGCGCGACGATGATCTGCAGCGGGATGGACACCAGCGAGAAGCGGATGACGAACCACGACCCCGAGAGGAAGCTGGGATCGGTGAACGCCTTCACGTAGTTGTCGAGAAAGACGAAGCTGGTGCCGCCGATCAGCTTCTTCTGGAAAAGACTCAGATACAGCGCGTACCCGAGCGGCGCGATGAGCAACGCCAGGAAGACGATCCCGAATGGCCCGACGAAGAGCCACCCCATCAGATGCTCACGGAGGCGCACCTTAGCGCGGATCTTGTGCGTCTTCTCTTGGGTGCTGGAGGCACCCTCTTCTATCAGGAGGGACATCTTGGGCTCCGGGAAATCGATGCGGGGAAACAGCGGGCGGGCCCGCCGGCCTCAGACGGCGCGGCCCGGCCCTGCTCGTCACTGAACGGTGAAACCTTGCTCTTTGGCGTACTTCACCACGTCTTCCTGCAGCCGGTCGGCGGCCTGCGCACCGGTGACGGAGCCCTCGATGAGCGCGCTGACCTGCTTCGTCAAGGCGTCGAAGTAGTACTGGCCGAACGGGCTGTAGGTCATGCCCTTGTAGGCGTTCGCCGCGGGCACGTAGACCTCCTTGTTCGCCTGCTGGCCGTCGAAGAACGCCACCTTCAGGTCCACGAACTCGGGTGAGTTGAGCGCCTTGAGGTTCAGCGGGAAGATGATCTGGTTGGTCCAGCCGTCGGTGAGCGACTCCTTGTCGGCGTACAGGCCGTACGCCACCTTCGCCGCGAGTTCGGGGTTCTTCGCCTGGCTCGTTACGGAGAAGGCAGACCCGCCCCAGTTCACCTGCACCGGGTTGGCGGGATCCCACTGCGGGAGCGGTGCCACCGCGAACTTGCCGGTGTCCTCACCCTTGCCGACACCGGCACCGGTGAGGTAGCCGGGCGCCCACGCCGCCGAGATGTAGGTGGCGTACTTACCGTTGATGACGCCGGAGATGTACTCGGGGGTGAACTGGTCCTGCGTCCCGACCAGCCCCTTCTTCGCCAGGCGCGCCCAGTAGTCGAGCACGTCCTTGGAGCCCTGGTCGTTCAGCTTGACGCCGACCGTTTCCGGCTGCGCCGGGTCGTAGGCGAACGGGGACGCGCCCTTCTGGATCTGCAGCGCCATCGTGAGGGCCGAGACGTTCGCGGCGAAGTCGCCGAAGTGCGGGCCGCCCGCGTCCTTCATCTTCTGCGCGGCCTGCTCGTACTCGTCCCAGGTCTTCGGCGGCTTGATGTCGTACTTCTTGAAGAGGTCCTTCCGGTAGATCATCGCCATCGGACCGCCGTCGACCGGCACTCCGTAGACCGCCTGACCGACGGAGACGTCTTTCCACGCGCCCTCGCTGTAGTCGGCCTTGACGCGGTCGTAGCCGTACTGCTTGATGTCGACGAGCGACTTCTGGATCTGGAAGGTCGGGATCCGGTCCATCTCGATCATGATGACGTCGGGCGCCCCGGTGCCCGCCGAGATGGCCGTCTGGAACTTGTCGTACTCGTCGCCGCCCTGGCCGACGTTGGTCCAGCAGACCTGCACCTCACTGTTCTGCTTGTTGAAGTTGTCGACGACGAGCTGCGTGTTGGGGTACCAGCCCCACATCGTCACGACCGGCAGGTTCTTCTTGGGGATCGTGTTCGTGCAGTTGCTGGCGGCGGCGTTTCCGCTCGGGTTGCTCGCGCTGCCGGCCTGCTGGCCGGAGGAGCAGGCGGCGAGCGCGGAGGTGGCGGCGAGCAGGGCCGTCGCGGCGATGATCCTGTTTTTCTTCATTGACTTGTTTCCCTTGGGGATCGCTGTAAGTGAGCGATCGAACGGGACGGGGAACAGGTGACGCCACCCGTACCCCGCCCCCGTGTCGATTCTCTTGTGAGCGCTAACATCACCCGGGTGCGGCATGTCGCCCGGGCCGGGCTTCCGTCAGCGCTTGAACAGGCGCGGTGCCAGGTCGATAAGGTTCTTCTGCCACACGTCCCAGCCGTGCGGCCCCGGGGTGACCCCGTCGAACTCGTAGCGGATACCGAGGTTGTTCAACGTGGTCAGGGACGTCATGAACGACGGGTAGACGAAGTCGGTCTGGTCGCCGACGTACAGGCGCAACAGCTTGGTCCCGTTGTTGATCGCCTGCGCGTCGACGCCGGCGCCGCTGCCGAATCCGGCCGAGAACGCCGCGACGTACGCGAACTGACCCGGGCGCGCCTTGAGCAGCGTGAGCGTCTGCCCACCTCCCATCGAGAGGCCGGCGAGGGCCTGCCGCGACGGGTCGCTGGAGATGTGGTACCGGGCACGGGCCGCCGGAACGATGTTCTCCAGCAGTTCCTTGGTGAAGTCGGACACGTTGCCGTTGCCCATCACCACCACCATCGGCACCAGGTCCCCGTCGAGGAACCGGTGGTCGAGGATCTGCTTGGCGCGGCCCATCTCCACCCAGTCGGTGTAGCTCTGGCCGCTACCGTGCTGGAGGTAGAAGACGGGGTACGGCTCTGCGCGGTTCGGATCGTACCCCGGCGGGGTCCAGACCAGCGCGGTCCGGTCCTGGTTCGCGACGGTGCTCCGGTACGTCAGGCTCTCGACCCTTCCGCCCTGGCCGGCGGGCACGTCGGAGAGCAGCCGCGACCTCTCGCCGTTGACGAGGAAGGTGCTCCAGGTCGGCTCGGAGGTCACCTTCGTCGGGTTCGAGACGTCCTTGACCGAGACGCCGTCCACCATCAGCCGGTAGTAGTAGAACCACGGGTCGAGCGGACCCACGGTCGCCCGCCACCGGTCGCCCTCGCGCGACAGCCGGACGCGCAGCCAGCTGCCGTTGGGAGCCCAGTTCGCCCACACCTTGACGCGTTGGGCGTCCTTGAAGTCGGTCGTGGTCTCGAAGGTGACGAAGCCGTCCTCGCTCACGAACGGCGTCGGCGTGGTGCCGGGGGCCGGCGGGTTGAACTCGCCCTTCAGCCGCCCGTGACCGGCGCTCGGGCCGTGGTCTGGCACCTTGCGGAACAGCCGCGGCACGAAGTCGACGAGGTTCTCCTGCCAGGCGTTCCAGTTCGCCCCGGCGTCGGGGTTGACCCCGTCGAACTCGTACTTGATCCGGGCGCGGTCCAGCGCCTTCGTCAGCCGGTTGGTCGCGTTGTACGCGGGATCCGTCACGTTCCCGGTGTACAGACGCAGCAGCTTGATCGCGTGCGCGTCCGGCCGGCCGACGCCGTCCGTCAGGAGACCCGAGAACGAGCCGGCGTAGGCGAACTCGGCCGGGTGGGCCAGTGCGGCACGTAGCGCCTGTGTCCCACCCTCGGCCACCCCGGCGATCGCCCGGTGTGCCGCGCCGCGGCGCACGCGGTAGCGCTCCGTGACGGCCTTCTGGAGCTCCTTGTCGCCGGCCGCCGCGGCACCGTCGCTGATCACGACCACCATCGGCTCCATGGACCGCTGAGCCGACAGGTTGTCGAGGATCTGCTTGGCTCGACCGAGGTCGAGCCAGTCGGTGGCGTTCACACCGGGGGCGGACTGCAGGAACAGCACCGGGTAGGCCTTGGGGCCCTTGCCCGAGTACGCCGGCGGCGTCCACACCAGCGCCGACCGCTCCTGACCCTTGGTCCGGTAGGTGAGGGTCTCGACCTTGCCGCCCTGCCCCTGAGGCACGTCCGCGAGCAGGCGCACCGAGTCGCCCGCCACGAAGAAGGTGCTCAAGAGCGGCTTGGACGCAACGCTCGTACCATTCGTCGGGTCCTTGAGACCCTTGGTGTCATCGCCCGTGACCTGGTAGGTGTACAGCCCCGGCTTGAGCGGGCCGAGGACGCCGGAAAAGGCGGTGCCGCGGCGGGTCAGGCCGAACTCCGCCCAGGTGAAGGAAGGCCCGAAGTTCCCCTCGATGACGACCCCGGACACCTGGCCCACGGCGGCCTCGACGGAGGCCACCGGAACGGTGAACGACGCGTAGCCGTCCTCGGAGACGCTGAGCCATGGCGTGTCCGCCGCCGCCGGTCGCGGTGCGAGCAGCACCGCCGCGATCAGCATGGCTCCGGCGGCGATCGCCACCGCGAATCGGCGTACGCCCATAGGCCGCGAGCTGCCGTGATAGCCTAAGGAATGCATGTTTGACTCCCTTGATGGTTGGCCGCGGATGGTACCCGCCTGGCCGACCTGATTCATTGGTGAATGTGCGGCGGGTTTCTGTGTGCACGTACCTCCATGGGTAAGGGATTTGCACCTGAACGTTCGGTGGCTCGAGCGTTCAGGTGCGGGGGCGCCACACTATGTGTGACGCCCCCACTTTCAGGGGGTTCTCGGTGCCGCGGTGGAGCCGCGTACCACCAAGCGGACGGGAAGCACTATTTGGTGTGGGCCCTCCCAGTTACCGTTCACCAGCGACCTCAGCATGCGGGCGGCCTCGAACCCGAGCCGGTACATCGACTGGTCCACCGTGGTCAACCCCGGATCGCTCAGCGCCGACTCCGGTATGTTGTCGAACCCGGCCAGCGACAGGTCGCCGGGAACGCTGAGCCCCAGCTCCTTCGCGACCTCCAGGGCCTTCAGGGCCATCCCGTCGCTCGCCGCGAAGATCGCCGTCGGACGGTTCTCCCTGTCCATCAGCGCCCGTGCGAGCGGGACCGCGGACTCGGGGTTGAAGTCGCCCCTGGCGATCAACGTGGGGTCGACCGGCACTCCGGCTGCGGCCAGTGCCCTGCGGTATCCCTCTTCGCGCAACCATGCGGCCTCCAGGTCGGACCTGCCCGCGATGAATGCGATCCGCCGATGCCCCAGGCCGAGCAGATGCTCGACGACCGTGGTGCCGCCCGCGAGGTTGTCCGCCGTCACCGACGGCACCGTCGAGTCCCGCGCCGGATCGATGGCCACGACCGGGGTGTTGCTCCGCACGTCGCCCGAGGGCGTGATCACGATACAGCCGTCGGTGAGCGTGCCCGACAGGCGGGCAAGATGCCGCCGCTCCCAGCCCTCGGAGTACGTTCCGTAGAGGTCGCTGTCGGCGTAGATGATCAGGTCGAAGCCCGACTGGGTCAGCGCCTCCATCACGCCCTTGAGCACTTCGGCGGTGTAGGACTGGAAGCTGTGGCTCACCAGGCCGAGGACGTTGGTGCGGCTGCGCCGCAGGCTGGTGGCCACCAGGCTCGACTCGTAGCCGAGGTGCTCGATGGCCGAGCGGACCTGTGCGATGGTGCTCGCGCTGACGCCGTAACGGCCGTTGACCACCCGCGACACGGTCGCGGTCGAGACGCCCGCTAATCGCGCGACATCGCTCATCGTCACCGGCGCGCCGCCCTCGGCCATGCAGCCCTCACTAGTTGCAATCGTTATCGGTTACGTTTGCAGCGTCAACGTAAGCGATAACGTTTGCCGACACAAGGCCTTTTCGGCCGACCGAACGTCACGAATTAGACATGCTGGAACGGTAGGCGTATCAGCGTGACGGGGCGGGCCCCGTCACGCTGACGCTGAGGATCCTCGCCAGGTGCAGGTGCCGCGAGGCGGGCTGGACGCTGTCCGCCATGCCGAGCACGGCCATCCGGCCCATGCCGACGAGAGGCTGCCGGACGGACGTGCGCCGGGGCGTGGTCCACCGGGGCCCTCGGCGCGCTCCTCGCCCGCGAGCAACCACACGTCCCGGCACCCACGGCGCCTCGGCCCCTGAAAGCCTTCGAGTGATGGGTCGCAAAGTAGGGGCGGCCGGAATACCGCTGGCTTCGGCTGGTATGCCCGCATGGGCGCAGAAGTTCCCAGCGCCCTCCGTGGTTCCGACAAGAGATGTCGGGGCGGATCCTGCAAGAGGAGCGTCAGCGCGATCGAGCCTCGATCAGATCGTGGAGCTGCTGAGTCACGGGATCGTGCGGGTGAGCGGCGTGGGAGATGTGCAGCCACCGTCGGCGTCGGTTCGGAGGAGATCGTCGCGAATGGACGGGTCGGCACCGCGCTCCAGGAGCAGGCGGATCACTGGGAGACGACCGCCCGGGATTGCCCAGTGCAGGCCGGTCCGCCCGAGGTAGGGCGCGACGTCGGGGTGGACGCCGCGGTCGAGGAACCAGCGCACGACCTCGGTCCGGCCGTGCTGGCAGGCATGGACGAACGCCTCTCCCACGATCTCCTCCGGATCACCGGTCGCCGGCAGCCGAGACGGAAAGCCTGCGCCGGTGTCGGCGAGGTCGGGCGCGCCGACGCCGCGTCCGGCCGGAGGCTGCCGTCCGCGTCGAAACAGGCCCGCACCAGATCCAGTCGGCCGCAGGCGGCGTACGTCCAGAGCGCCTGCGGGACGATCCCGTGCTCGGCGAGCAGGTCGACGACCTCCGTGGTGTCGTGGTAGATGGCGTGCCCCATCGGGGAGATGCACGAAGGCGTCATGCGCGTCTTCGTACAGGCCGCCATCGCCAACCACCTGGATGACCCGCGGTCGCTGCGCATCATATTGGAGCAGGCGCCGCGCTCCCAGGAACTGATGAAGAAGATCTACCGGTACAAGGACGCGTGGACCGCCTACACCCGCGAGCTCCTGTGCCGCCACCCCGAGGTGCGGGTCCCCGACGTCGACACCGCCGCCCGGATCATCAACGCCACGATCGAGCTGGTCGTCCACCAGGTCATCGCGGAGCACGAGCCCGTCGACCCGAAGCGCCTGGAGGACGAACTCGTCTCGATGTCCACCCGATACCTCCGGGGCTGAGACCCTGGCCGCAGACGTTCGGGCCGGGATCGCGTCCTTCACCGGCCCTCACCAAGGCCGGGGACGGGGTGCCGGGTGTCGCCTCCGCCTTCATCGGTTCCGGTCCTGCGGCGCGGCGGTCGCCGGGCGTACGTGCTCGGGGCGGACGCCCACGCCGAGCAGCCGGCTCGTCAGCGCCCGCATGAAGGGGAGCCGGGCGATCATCCGGTAGTCCGGGCCGGCCTGGCCGCGTAGTGCGCGGTCGATGCCGAACCGCTGGGCGGTGCGCTGCAGCGCCTGGGTCGCCACGGTGGGGGCCCACCTGCGCCGTCGTACGGCGGCGAGGAAGCCGACGAGGTCGGCGATGTCGTCGCGCAGCGGCTGGATCCCGGCCCTGCGCAGTTCCTCGCGGCCGCCCTTGCGGATCATGTAGGCGATGTTCCGGTACGTGCCCCGGTTGATCACCGCGACGGACCTGCCGCCGGCCATGCGCAGGTGGTAGCCCTCGTCCGGATCGCTGTCGCGGCGGGAGATCCGGAACTGCAGCACGTCCATCGGCGCGCCGTACTCGCGGGGACGCAGGCCGGCCGCCGGCCGCACCGCCGAGTGCCGGCCGTCGGCGGCCACCGTCAGGTGGGCCCGCACCTGCCGGTCGCCGTCCGGGCCGCGGAAGCGCACCCCGGTGACGCGGCCGCCCTCCCGCAGGAGGCCGGCCGCCTCGGCCTGCATGAAATCGTCGATGCCATCCTCACGCCCCTGCTCGCCACCCCGGGGCGATGAGCATCCTTCCGCCGTAAGGGGGCGGCTATATGCCGGTGATCAGGCGTCGTTCCAGGTCGATGATCGGCTCGATGCTCTGCAGGTCGTAGTTGCTCAGGATGACGGCCGTCCAGTCCAGGTCGAGGTAGACCGACCAGCTCGTCGATATGCCGCCCGCACCGCCTCCGTGGGTGATGATGCGCCGGTTGTTGTAGGTGGCGGCCACAGGCCCGTATGCCTGGAAGCTCTCCCCTCGAACGGAGCCGCCGGAGGTGTCCTCCCTCAGCGGCTTGGCGGAGATCTTCCCGTTCACGTACAGCTCGGTGTAGGGCCGGGCGGCGAGCTTGCCGCTCTGCAGCGCGACCGCGAAGCGCACGAGGTCGGGGGCGGTGGAGAAGCCGTTGCCACCGCCTGTTCCCATCCATCCCCGGGCGGAGTTGCTGCCTTGGCCGGCGTCGCCGTAGACGGAGCCCTTGTCGAGGTTGCGGACGGCGTCGACCCGCGTGCCGTCCTTCTGGTACATGTACGGATGGGCTATGCGCCTGTCGGCCAGCCACTGCCGGCGGTCGTAGTAGGCGGAGTCCTTCATGCCGGCCGGGATGAAGATGTTCTGGCGGACGTGGTCCTGGAACGATTGGCCGGAGACCTTCGCCACGAGCTCGCCGAGCAGGGTGTAGCCCATGCTGCTGTAGGCCTTCTTCGTCCCTGGGGCGAACTCCAGCTCGAAGGTCCTCAGATCCGCCCAGAAGTCCTCCATCTGTTCTTCATAGCTGTTGTGGATCTTCTCCGGCGGCGGCTGCTCGCCCGGACGCCGGGCGTCGCCCAGTCCACTGGTGTGGGTGAGGAGGTGATGCACGGTGATGCGTTCGGCCATCGCCGCCGGCAGGCCGTCCAGATGCTTGCTCACCAGGTCGTAGAACCTGAGCTTGCCCTGCTGGGCCAGCTGCACGACCGCCAGCCCGGTGAACGGCTTGGAGGACGAGGCCAGAGCGTAGACGGTGTCGATCTCGTTCGGGATCTTGCCGTCCCTGTCCGCCCAGCCGTAGGCGCGGGCCAGGACCTGGCGGCCGCGGTGTGCGAGCATCACGGTGCCAGAAAACTGATCCTTGTCCGCCAGTTCTTTGATGTGCCGGTCGAAGGCGCCTCCAGGACGCAGGTCCTTGGGAATCCGGCCCGAGCCTGAGGAGAGGCCGGCGGTTTCTTGCGCGGCCGGCAGGCCAGCGGCCGCCAGCGGGACCGCGCCCAGCAATCCGAGAGCGGAGCGGCGCGAGCTTTTCGACGACGCCATGGCCATCCTTTCACGAGGAACGATGTGCGAGGGGATGCAAGCACGCAGGTCGTTTCCCCGGCGTTTCCGTCGCCCGATCGGGCGGGCTCTGCCACCGTCTCGCCCGGAAGACAGCAAACGTTTACGGTCCGGCCATCCAAGATCATCCAGTTGGCCGCCGATGATCTTTACGTTTGCGGCGTTTGTGCATCTCCCCACCTACGTGGAAGGACATCCATGCGCATCTCCGCTCGGGCATTCGTCGTCACCTTAGCGACGGCCCTGGCACTCAGCAGCGCGACCGTGGCCGGCACCCCGGCCATCGCGCGGGAAGACCCCGCCCTGGCGGCCCTCACCCAGGTGGTGCCCGAGATCATCGAGGAGGCGAGGACGACCCCGCCGACCGAGATCCCGGACGGCGACGTCCAGCGGCCCTTCGCCATCGCGACGGACCCCGACCGCACGCTGGTCGCGACCGTCAGCGAGACCGACATCGGCATCGGCCTGCCGGAGGCCGACGGCGCCGGCAGCCAGCCGCTGCCCGGCCTGGTCACCTACGCCGCCAAGCAGCCCAGCGTGGCCTATGCCCACCAGCGCACCGGCCAGATCGCCCGCGCGCTGACCATCATCAAGGACTCCTCGGCGCCGACCGAGTACCGCTTCCCGATCAACGCCCCCGAGGGCAGCATGCTGGAGGTCGAGGAGGACGACGGCACCGTCCTGATCTACAACAACGACTTCTACCTCGCCGAGATCGACCTGCCCTGGGCCAAAGACGCCAACGGCAACCCGGTGCCGACTTCGTACCGGGTGGAGGGCATGACGCTCATCCAGACGGTCTACCACGCGGGCGCCGCCTACCCCGTGGTCGCCGACCCCGCGCTCAAGCTGCAGTGCGAGTGGTGGAAGGCCATGTGCCGGCTGATCTTCTCGAAGAAGCTCACCAAGAAGATCTACAACGCCTGGTTCGTCGCCGGGGTCGCCGGCGCCATCGAGGCGTTGAAGGGCTCCTGCGACAAGCTCAAGGGCAAGGCCAAGCTGATCTGCAAGGTCGCCTACACGACGGGTGGCGCCTCGGCCATCTACAAGGTCCGGGAAGCCGCCAGGAAGAACCAGTGCTTCGCGATCCGGTTCCAGGCTCCAGGCATCACCTGGTACGAGGTCCGCAAGAAGAGCTGCCAGAGCAAGTAGCCCCGCACCCTCCGACGCCCCCGCCCGATCCGGCGGGGGCGTCGCCCTACGCGCACCTCCCGGAGCACCCATGTCTGCCTCAACGCCACGGGCCCTCGCCGGTGGCCTCGCTCTCCTGCTTCTCCCGCTGGCCGCGCCCGCGTCACCCGCCGCCGCAGAACCACCCGCCGCAGAGCCGGCATCTCCGGCAGCCGCCCCCGGCGCCGCTTCGGGTGACGACCCGAGCGCCCCCGCCCGGCTCACCGCCGAGCCGAGCGCCCCCGACGAGGCCTCCGCCCGGCTGTCCGCCCGCCTGACGGGCCGGCGCGTCGAGGTCGCGGATGCCCGTACGGAGACCACCACCACCTTCGCCAACCCCGACGGCACGCTGACGGTGGACTCCTTCGCCGGCCCCGTCAGGTTCCGCCGCGACGGCGCGTGGGCCCCGGTGGACATCTCGCTCACCAAGGCGCCGTCGGGCGAGATCGTGACCCGGGGCCACGGCCGCGCGCTCAAGCTCGCCGGCGGACGCACCGGGCTGTCGCGGCAGGCCGGCGTGTCCGGTTCGACCGATCTGATCGCGATCGGTGCGGGTGCCGCCAAGGTGACCATGCAGTGGAAGGGCGCGCTGCCCGCGCCGCGCCTGTCCGGCGAGACGGCCACGTACCCGGACGTCATGCCGGGCGCCGACCTGGTCGTCACCGCCACCAGGACGGGCGCCGAGCAATTCCTGCTGCTCAAGTCCCGTCCGGCGGCCCCGCTGACGTACACGCTGGGGCTTAAGGCGCCGGGCCTCGAACCGCGCGGATCGGCCGGCGGCGGCGTGGAACTGGTGGATGCCAAGGGCAAGGTCGCCGTCACCATCCCCGCCCCTGTCATGTGGGACGCCACCGAACACCCCGTATCGGGCGAGCATCTGCGCCGCGCCCCCGTGGACATGAAGGTCTCCGGCCGCGACCTCGTCCTCACCCCCGACCCGGCGTTCCTGAACGACCCGGCCACGACCTACCCCGTCACCGTGGACCCGTCGCTCAACCTCGGCCAGGTCTTCGACACGTTCGTGCAGGAGGGCCACGGCACCGACCAGTCGGGCGCCACCGAGCTCAAGATCGGCAACAACGGCAGCGGCCAGGTCGCCAAGTCGTTCATCACGTGGAAGACCCCCGGCATCGCGGGCAAGAAGATCATCTCGGCCACGCTGAAGCTCTGGAACCACCACTCGTGGTCGTGCGAAGCCCGCTCGTGGGAGGTCTGGTCGGCCGACCGCGCCTCGACCTCGTCGCGCTACCCGGGCCCGCACATGGCCGCCAAGTACGCCTCCTCCAGCGAGACGAAGGGCTACGGGAGCGGCTGCGCCGACGGCTGGGTCAGCGCCAACGTCACCTCGCTGGTGCAGCACTATGCCAACCAGGGCTGGAAGGAGTCCGGCATGGGCCTGCGGGCCGCCAACGAGTCGGACAAGTACGCCTGGAAGAGGTTCCACTCGGGCAACGCCTCGTCGAAAGTGCCGGTCATCTCGGTGACGTACGGCTCCTACCCGAGCACCCCGGTCTCGACCTGGGTCTCGCCGTACACCGAGTACGACGGCACGCTCTGGACCAACACGGTCACCCCGCAGCTGCGCAACCACGTACGCGACCCCGACGGCGGCAACGTACGCGGCCTGTTCGACCTGTACGCGGGCTCGACGCTGCTGGTCGACAACCTCTACGGCGCGTACGTGGCCAGCAACGGCTTCTCCGGCGCCAACGTGCCCGCGGGCAAGCTCGCGAACGGCAAGACGTACACGATCAGGTCGCGGGCCAACGACGGCTCCCTGACCTCGAAGGCGTACCAGTCGAGGACGTTCTCCATCGACACCGCCAAACCGCCCGCGCCCAGGGTGAGCTCGGCGGACTACCCCGATGACGGCGGCTGGCACGGCGACGCCGGCAAGGCGGGCACGTTCACCCTCACCCCGGCGAACACCGACACCGGCTGGATCTCCTACAAGCTCGACGGCGGCGCCGCCACGAAGGTGCTCACCACGGGGCCGGCCGTGTCCGCCAAGCTGACGCCCGCCACGACCGGCGCGCACACGCTCAGCGTCCACACCATCGACAAGGCCGGCAACGCCTCACCGGTCACCGCGTACACCTTCAACGTGGGTTCCGGCGCGGCCGTGGCCACGCTGACCGCCCCCGCCGACGGCCTGCGCAGCACCGGCAGGGTGCCGCTCGCGGTGACGGGCACGGCCTTCACCCAGGCCACGTTCCAGTTCCGGCGGTCCGAGACCGACGCCTGGGCGGACCTGCCGGTGGCGAACGTGACGGGCACGGACGGCAAGCCGCTGGCCGCCTGGCCCGTGGCAGCCCCCAACGGGGTGTCCGGCCTGGTCTGGGACGCGGGGACGCAGCTCGGCGACGCCGCCGTCCAGGTGCGCGCGGTCGTGGCGGGCCCGAGCGGGGCCACCGTGGAGTCCGGCCCGGCGGAGGTCGTGGTGGACCGCCGCGCCACCCGGGCCGCCACCGGCCAGGTCGGTCCCGGCGTGCTGAACCTGCTCACCGGCGGCTACCGGCTCCAAGCCACGGCAGGCGGCCCGTTCGGCCTGACGCTGACCCGCACGGCCTCCTCGCGCGACCCCGGCCTCACGTGGTCGCCCGCGCTGACCGTGCTCAAGGAGACCTCGCCGACGTCCGTCGAGCTGACCAGGGCCGACGGCACGCCGGTGCAGTTCACCAAGGCCAAGGACGGCTGGCGGCCGGAGCCCGGCGCCGAGGAGCTGACCCTCACCGGCACGTACACGCTCACCGACTCCCGCGGCGAGGCCATCTCCTTCACGAGGCAAGGGGACGTCTACGTACCCGCAGGCCACACCTACGACCAGACCCGCCCCAAGTCGATCACCCGCTCCGGGCACACGCTGGAGCTCGGCTACGACACCGCGGGCCGCCTGTCCACCGTCTCCCTGAAGGGAACGGTGATCACCCAGTACAGCTACGACGGCGCGGGCCGGCTCTCCGAGGTGTGGGACCCGCGGATCAGCCCGCCGCTGAAGACGACCTACGGTTACGACGCCGCCGGCCGGGTCACAACGCTCACCCCGCCCGGCGAGCTGCCGTGGACCTTCGGCTACGAGAGCGACGGCCGGCTGCGGTCCGTCAGCCGCCCCACCCTCAAAGCCGGCACCGCCGACCAGGTCGCCGGTGAGGCGAAGACCACGATCGGCTACGGCGTGCCGCTCACCACGGCGGGCGGCGGCCCGGCGGACCTGACGTCCCGGCAGGTGGCCGCCTGGGGCCAGGCCGTGGCTCCCGTGACGGCCACGGCGGTCCACCCGCCGGGCTCCACGAACCGCCCCACCGTGACGTACCTGGACGAGTCGGGCCGGGCGGTCAACGTGCTGGCCCCCGGTGGCCACCTGTCCGCCACTGACTATGACCGGTCCGGCCACGCGGTACGGGTGCTCACCGCCGCGAACCGGGAGCTGTCGCAGCGGCCGGAGACCGACTACCGGCTCGTGGAGCTGGCCATCACCGCTTACGGCCCGGACGAGCGCGCCGAGCTGCTGTCCACCCGATCGATCTACGACGCCTCCGGCCGCCGCAAGCTGGAGGAGCTGAGCCCGGTCCACATCGTGAACCTGGAATCCGACGTGGACGAGCTGCCCGCCGGATACGCCATCGGCGCCAGGGCGCACACCGTCAGCACCTACGACGAGGGCAGGCCGTCCGGAGCGACAGCCCGCGACCTGCCGACCACCGTCAAGATCGGCGCCGTGATCGTCGGGCGCGAGTCCAAGCCGGACGTGGACGTGAAGGCCACCGCGCTGTCCTACGACTGGGCGACCGGCCGGCGGATCAGGACCGTCCGCGACCCCGGCGGCCGGGCGGTCACCACCGACACCGCAGGGCCGCTTCTCTACACGGCGACCGGCGGCGGCGCCTGCGGCGGGCGGCCCGAGTGGGCCGGCCTGGTGTGCCAGGACGGCGGGCAGACCTACACCTACACCGCCTCCGGCCTGCCCGACACCGTGACCGAGGGCAACACGGTCACCATGATCAAGCGCGACCCGGCCGGCCGCCCCGTCTCGGCCCAGGTCGGCAGCCAGGCCGAGATCGGCATCGGCTACAGCCCGGCCACCGGCCGGCCCACCGAGCGGTGGCGCGGCACGGAGAAGATCGTGACGGCCTACGACCGGCTGGGCCGGGTCATCTCCCACACCGACGCGGACGGCGGCCAGACCCGCACCGAGTACGACGACCTCGACCGCCCGGCCAAGGTCACGGACTCGGCCCCGTCCACCAGGGTCTACGCCTACGACCACGCGGCCGAGCCGCGCGGCCTGCCCACCGCGGTCACCGACTCGGCGGCGGGCACCTTCACCGCCCGCTACGACGCCGACGGCCGCCAGGTCGAGGGCGACCTGCCGGGCGGGCTGCACCTGCAGTCGCCGTACGACGAACGCGGGCAGAACTACGCGCGGATCTACACCAGGGACGGTCTGGAAGGTCCGGTGATGATCGATCAGGTCGGCCGGAACGTCCACGGGCAGGAGGCGCTCGGCATGCGCACCGACACCATGAGCGAGCGGCAGCTCGGCTACGACAAGGCGGGGCAGCTCGCGTCGGCGCTGGACATGGTGTTCCCGGTGTGCACGCTGCGCCGCTACGGCTACGACGGCGCGGGCAACCGGACCCGGCTGGCCGTGCAGGCGTCGGACGAGGACTGTCCGGTGGCCGACGACTCCGCCGCGAGCATCACGACGTACGCCTACACCTTCGACGGCAGGTTGACCGGCGACGGCTACGGCTACGACCCGGCGGGCCGCACCACCTCGCTGCCGGGCGGGCGGACCGTCGGCTACTTCGCCGACGGCCTGCCGGCCGAGCAGACCTCCGGCGAGCGGAGCCTGACGTGGACGCGCGATCCGGCGGGCCGGATCAGGTCGGGGACCACCGAGGCGGGCGCGGTCACCGTCCACCATTACGGCTCCGACGGCGAGCGGCCCTCCTGGCTGGCCGAGAACGGCGCGGTCGTCCGCAACGTGGCCGGCGTCGGCGGCGAGCTGGCCGCGCTCACGGGCGCGACCGGGTCGGTCCGCCTCCAGCTGCTCACGGTCGGCGGGCACGTGGGCACCGAGCTGGAGCTCGACAGCGGCCTGGCCACCGTGATCGGGTACGACGAGTTCGGCCTGGCCACCCAGCCGCGCCGCTACGGCTGGCTGGGCGGCGCGTTCCAGCCGACCACCCTGGACGGGACGGTCCTGGTGTCAGGCCGCTTGTACGACCCGTCGCTGGGCCGCTTCCTCCAACGACCGTACTGAACCGGCTTGACGAGACGCCACCCCGGCCGGGAGACCCGGACGGGGTGGCGTGGGCCGGTGCTCAGCGCCGGGGAACGATCTTGAGGGACCTCACCAGCGTGTCGACGTCCGGCCACAGGCGCCGGTGCGTGTCGGGAATGGTGATCCACAGGACCGCGGCCGGGGACGTCCCGTGTCGACCGCGATGGCGACCGACAGCTCCTGCCTGGCCTTGCGGCCGTCCGGGCTCGGCGGCATCTGGATCATCCGGGCCAGCAGCCAGCGGCTCCAGCATCGAGGCGGTCGCGTACCTGCCGCGGTGGCGGCGGCCGTAGCCCGCCACGGGTGACTCCCCCGCCAGCGCCAGGAGCACGAGGAAGGCCATCGCCTGCACGGCCAGTCCGGCGAGGAAGAAGGCCGTGAAGCCGTACCGAATCCAGACGCCGAGCACGGCCGCCTGCAGCACCAGCCCGGCCAGGAGAACGATCCGGCCGGGTGGCCATCAGCCGGCGGTGCCCCTCGGGGAGGCTGGGGTCGAGGACGATCACGCTCACGAACAGTGACTATCCCGAAGAGCCGTTTCCGCGCGCTTGCAGCGAGCGGCCCCACTCCGATCCGCTGATGGAACGTCATGTCTCCCGCGCCCGGACAGCTGACCGCCGGGGCGCGCCGCGGTGGGCGCGGATGAGGGCGATCACAGTGTCGGCGGTGCGGTCGAGGTGGGTGCGGCCGTCGGGCAGCCGTGCCTCCGGGCTGATGTAGCTGCGCCGCCCCATGTGGGTGGCCGGGTCGAGCCGGTGCACGGTGATCCTGCCCGCGCGGGCGGTGCGGTTCCATCCGCTGCGGCGGAAAGACCGCCAGCGCTGGGGGAAGATCCAGATGCTGACCCGCTCGATCCAGTCGCCGGCGCTGGTGAGCTGGTGGAGGTGATGGGCGTGGGTGAGGTCGTTGGCGCCATTGTGGAAGCCGCCGATGGTGATCAGCAGGAGCGGGGCACGCAGGCGCGTGTACAGCTCTTCGACCGCGCCTGTGGCGACCTGCGCGCCGCCGCTGTAGCTCAGCAGCACCACGGGTGTGCCGCTGTCGGGCCGGTAGCCGGCAAGGCGCAAGTGGCCGGCGATCTGGGCGCCCACGGCGTGGTTGTACAGGGGACGGTACCGGCGGTCGGCGGCGACGAAGATCTGCATGACGTTGTGCAGGAACAGCAGGAGCCCGATGCGGTGGCGGACCCACTCCCACACAGGCCGGTTGACCAGCGGGTGGGCCAGCGGGGAGTACGGCTGCACCTGGCCGAGCACCCGCAGCTCCGGCGCTCCGGCGATCAGGGCCTTGACCAGCTGGCCGCCGTCGCGGGTGTCGCGGAATCGGCGCTTGCCGATGCCGTCCAGATAGACCAGGTAGGCGTCCGGAGGGCGATCGGGGTCCGCGCCCCGGGCGTACGGCATGCCCTCGGGGAGCTCGGTGGTGAGAGTCCGCCAGCCGGCGGTGTAGACCAGCACCTCGTAGCGGGAGAGCAGAGCTTCCGCGAGGAGGACCGGCCCGAGCGCCAGGACGAGGAACGGGAGATCGGTCATGCGAGCACCTCCCGCCGGCTGATGGCGCTGATCTTCACGACCAGGCGCCGGACACCTTCGACGGCGGCGGCGAGCCCGACTCCGGCAATGGTCACGCAGCCCGCCGCATGCCACCAGTCCAGCCCCGTCGTCGCGGCGAGCGGCGCGACGAGGCCGGCCCCGACCCCCACGAACAGCAGCAGGTGCAGCAGGGGCCCGAGCAGCGGGAACGCGATGACAGCCGAGAACACCAGCGGCGCGGCCAGACTGGGCGTCCATTCCGGCGCGGCGGCGCTCGACGGAGGGGCGGACGGCATGAGATCGGCCAGGGTCCACGCGGTCAGGGGCCACAGCGTGAACACCGCGCCCTCGACCACGGCGCCGGTCAGGAGCAGCAGGATCGCGTGGGACCGCGACACGTTGGGATGGTGGGCGATCAGGGGCAGGATCCGTCCGGCGGACTCGGACAGACCGGCGATCAGCAGCAGGACGACGACGAGGGGTGACATCGGTCAGCGCTCCCGCCGCGAACCCGCCGGGGCCGGCCGGCCGACGCGACCGGCCTGGTGCCGGTAGCGCTCGAGCTCGTCGGCCGCCCGCGGGTACCCGCCGGCCTGGTGCTGGGCGGCCTGCAAGGTGGCCGCCGCGGCCCGGAAGCGGGGTTCGTCGAGCAGTCGGCGGGCGAGGGCGTTCACGGGTCCCGCCTGCGCGTCCCGGGCCCGGATCGACAGGCCGGCGCCGAGCTCGACCACCCGCCTGGCCACCAGCGGCTGATCGGCGCCGTGCGGGACCACCAGCATCGGGACGCCGGCGTGCATGGCCTCGTTGACGCTGTTCATCCCGCCGTGGGTGACGAACAGCGCGGCGCGGGCCAGCACCTGCAGTTGCGGTACGAAGCGGCGGACGAGCACGTTGGCCGGGAGCGGACCCAGCGCGGCCGGATCGGTCCGTCCGGTGGAGATGACGACCGTGCCGCCCAGCGGTGCGAGCGCGGTGGCGAAGCTGCGCAGCAGGTGCGGGTCGGCGTCGACCACCGTGCCCAGCGAGGCGTACAGCACCGGGTCCTGCAGGCGATCGGCGGGGAAGGACGGGTCGGGCGGCCGGGCGCCGAGGCTCGGGCCGACGAACCGGTAGGACTGGTCGAAGGCGTCGACGCCGAGCTGGAACGCCCGCGAGGTGAAGACCAGGTTGAGCGGCTCGCTTACGTTCGCCAGGTCGAGCAGGGGCAGCCCGCGGGTGTCGTAGAGGCGGGACAGTTCCCGCCGCGACCGCAGGTAGCCCTGGGCGTTGCGGGGCCGGGCCGCCGCCGCGGCCAGCAGATCCCACGAGAGGCGGGTGGGGCTCGGCGCGTACCGGTTGAACGCGAACGTGGTGAACGTCGCGGCCGCCGGCACCCCGAACTCCCGGGCGGCCACCGCACCCCAGGGGCAGGCGGAGCCGTGGACGATCAGGTCAGGCCGGATACGGCGCAGATCGGAAAGCACGGCGGGCAGCAGCGCGACGGCGGTGCGGGCGAGTTCGTCCAGCATCGTGAGCGGTACGGGCGGGTCGGGCAGTGGCTGGTCGCCGCCGGGGTAGAGGCACGCGGTCGCACCGGTGGCCCCGACCTCCTCCGAGAACGCGGGCGAGGTGTGATACGTGACCGAGTGGCCGCGGCGGACGAGCTCGGCCACGATCGGCAGCGTCGGGTTGACGTGCCCATGCATGGCGATGTTGAGGAACGCGACAGTGCTCACCGGCCGGCCTCCCGTACCTTGCCTGCGATGGCCGGTGCCGCCGGAGGGCTCTCGACCCGGTACAAGCCCGGCCCGCTGATGCGCAGCCCGTCGAGAAAGCGGCCCGCCGCGAGGGCGGCAGCGTTGATCAGCTGCCGGGAATGGCGGAAGTCCCACGGGGCGGGCCAGCTCTCGATGCCGGTCGGCAGCACGACCGTCGGGATCCGTTCGGACACCTCGTCCAGGTCACGCTCGATCTGGTGCTGCAACAGCAGCAGCCCTGCCCTGGCCGCGACCGCGCCGGCCCACCGGGGCGGCCCGGCCGGGCGCGGGGGCGAGCTTGTCTGCCCGGTCGACAGCACCACCACGCTGGCCGCCCCTGCTTGTAGAGCCGCCCGTACGGGGACAAAGGCGATCACTCCGCCGTCGACGAGCGTCCGGCCTTCCCGCTCCACCGGCGGCAGGATGCCCGGAATGGCCGCGCTGGCCAGCAACGCGGACTCGAGGTCTCCATGGTCGAGCAGCACCTGAGCGCCGGTGGCCAGATCCATGGCCACCGCGGTGAAGGGAATCTCCAGGTGTTCGATCCGCGCCGGCAGCCCGGCCCGGGCGATCAGTCTGCGCAGGCCGCGATCGGCGAAGACGCTGGCCCGCGAGGACAGGTGGCCGAGCGGGAACACCTCACGGCGACGCGCGTGGGTCCAGGTGAGGTCGAGCCATGGTGCGGCCCTGCCGGGGTGGGCGGCCGCGATCGCTCCGTTGAGGGCGCCCACCGACGTCCCGACGATCAGGTCCGGGACGAATCCTCGCTGCTCCAACGCGTACCCGACACCGACCTGCGCGGCCCCGAGCACTCCCCCGCCCCCTACCGCGACCGCCACGGGACGGGGAAGGGCGCGCAAGCCTGCCGCCCTCGGCCCCTCGTCCGGGCGGCGCGCCCGCTCGTCGCCGCCGGCGCCGTGGAGGGCCGAGGAGGCCGACCTCCGGCGATATGTAACCTTCATGGTCCTTCCTCTCTCGCTACGGCGCTTGTGCGGATTCGTGTCCCAAGATCGGCCGATCTGGCCCGGGGTGATCAGGCGAGGTCGGCGAGGTCCTCGTCGGTGAGGGTGATCGACCGGGCGGCCAGGTTCTCCTCCAGGTGGGCCAGGGAGCCGGTGCCCGGGATGGCCAGGGCGACCGGCGACAGGGCCAGCAGCCAGGCCAGGGCGATCTGGTGGGCGGTGGCGCCGTGCCGTTCGGCGACCTTGGCCGGTGCGGGGTTGTCGATGTCGGCCCTGCCGCCGCCGAGGGGGAAGAAGGGGACGAAGGCGATGCCGGCCTGCGTGCAGGCGTCCAGGACGGCCCTCTCGTCGCGGTTGGCGATGTGGAAGTCGTTCTGGACGGCCGCGACAGGGGCGATCGCGCGGGCCTCGGCGAGGTGGCCGGCGTCGACGTTGCTGAGGCCGAGGTGGCGGATCAGGCCCTCCTCGCGCAGCGCGGCGAGCGCCTCGAAGCGTTCGGCGAGCGACTCGCCGTGCGGGGGCTCCATCAGGCCGATGCGCAGGTAGACCAGGTCGAGGCGGTCCAGGCCCAGGCTCTGGAGGTTGGCTTCGACCTGCGGCCGGAGATCGGCCGCGCCGCCCTGGCGGGGACCGCCGGGACCGAAGATCGGGCCGACCTTGGTGGCGATGACCAGGTTGTCCGGGTACGGGGACAGGGCCTCGCGGATCAGCGTGTTGGCGCGGACGGAGCCGTCCTGGCTGCGGTAGAAGTCGGCGGTGTCGATGTGGTCGACGCCGAGCTCGACGGCACGGCGCAGGACGGTGCGGCCGGTCTCCGGGTCGCGGGGGGGCCCGCCCGGGGCGGCCTGGGGCAGGCGCATGGCGCCGAAGCCGAGCCGGTCGATCGTCAGGTCGCCGCCGAGGCGGAATTGGCTGGTCATGTCTCTCCAAGTGATGTGATACGGCGCCTGCACGAAGGTGGCGGCGTCCGCCGGGTGGGCAAGGGTCCGGTGCCGCCCGCTGGAGCGGCTGCGGTCGTACGGGTGGATCGCCCGCGGCGGCTTGCGGGAGCGGCTTGCGGGCAGTGCCCGGTGGGTCGAGAGTGTGGCCGGCACGGGGCCGCGGCAGCCGCTCCTGTCACACCGCTTGCGACCGCAGGACCGGAGTCCTCGACGAACGTGACCGTCTCCTCGATCGGTGCACGGCCGGTACGGACGTGGTCCACCGTGACGTCCTCGAACCCGATGGACATGCCGCAGAAGAGGACGAGCTCGTCCGGAGGGTGCAGGACCTCCGCGACGGTCCTGCGGTACACCGACCACGCCATCTGCGGGCAACTGTGCAGCCCTTCGGCGCGCAGTAGCAGCATGACGGTCTGCAGATACATGCCGACGTCGGCCCATTGGGGCGGCCCCAAGTCGCGGTCGATGTAGCAGAACAGGGCGACGGGCGCGCCGAAGCACTCCCAGTTCTCGGCCGCGGCCCTCTGCCGCGCCTCCCAGTCCTCACGCGCGATTCCGAGCGCACCGTAGCGCTCCCGGCCGAAGTCGGAGCGGCGCTCGCGGTACGGGGACTTCAACGCGGGCGGGTACATCTCGTACTCACGCTCATCCCAGGGGTCACCAGCGGCCAGGCGCTCGGCGGCACACTTCTTGATCTCGGCAAGCGGCTCGCCCGTCACCACGTAGACGTGCCACGGCTGGAGATTCGATCCGGACGGCGCCCAGGCCGCGGACGACAGCACCCGCTCCAGCACCTCCATCGGGACGGGCTGGTCGGTGAATCCGCGCACCGCCCGTCGGCTCGTGACTGCCTCATAGACATCCATGATCTTTGCCTCCTCCCCAACTCAGTGCGTTTACATTCATTACAGTATCAAGTGAGACAGTATCATTCAATACGATTTGACGGCATCGGGGTCCCACACGCTGTGAGATAGGCCATCGTCGGCGTCGAACCATCGGCCTCAGCCGACGCGGTCCTTCCGGTCGTTCCGGGTGGGGGCAGGGCACCCCTCGGGAAGCCGGGCGGAGGTGTCGGTCCAGGCGGCTCGCTGGTAGACGGTTCCCGCCGGCAGACCCGCGAGCCCCTCGCCGCCCGCCGGATCCCGCGACCAGGGCTTCACGACGACGTTCTGCAGCGCGAGCAACCGGCCGCTGGATTCGTCCACGATGTGTTGCTGCTCGCTCTGCCCGTCCCCTACAGCCTGGGTCCATCCGATGCCGACCCCCAGGCGTCCCTCGGCATCGGGGATCCGGCCGAGGGCGCGGGTACCGGGCAGGCCGGCCACCATCCGGTAGAGGGCCCCGCGGGTGCCCGCCGAGATCGGGGCGTGCTGGAGGAGTTCCAGGGAGATGCCGAGGAGCCAGGAGTCCTTCGTGGGCAGTGAGCTCCCCGCGGGCGGTGACGGCCAGTCCTTCATGGTCTCGCTGTAGGCGGGCCAGAAACGCCAGCAGGCGCGTTCGCGCAGCGCGTCCGGCTCCTTGGGCAGATCGAGCAGCTCAGCGGCGGGAAGCGTGAGCCCTTGATCTCCGTAGGGCCAGGTGCCGGGCATGAAGATGAACCTCGTGCGCCCGAGCGGAGCCGTGTCGTTCCCGCAGTCGGTGTCGTTCCCGCACAGCTTGGGCTTCCCTGCTCGCCGCCACACCTGCTCCGCCTGTCCGGACGCCGGCACGGGTGGCCACGTGCCCCGTGGAGACGCCGGGGTCGAGCAGGCGGGGGAAGGCCAGCACCCCGATCACGGACGCCGTGGCCAGCGGCGCGGCGACTCGGTCGGCATCGTGGCAGCCGGGCGGATGGTGGCCACGGGCACGGTGGCCGACCTGTGCTCGGCCGAGAGCGGCACGCTGCGGGTGGTCGTCCGCCGTCCGGCCGACGGCTGGGCGGACGGAAGCGGTAGTTGCACGTGCAGAGATGATCAGCGCGTCGATCGTCGTGCCGAGTTCGTGATCGTGAAGCCTGACGAGGTGGTTGCTGATCATCTCGGTAGGGGCGGGTCACGGTGGTGGTGGAAGCTGAACGATGGCTTGATTTGCGTCGGTTCCGCGCCTTGCGCGAGTCGGGGCCGTCGGCGCCGCGGTGACGCGATCCGGCCGATTCGCTTCGGTGCTCGTCGCGCCGTCGACGTCACCCATCATGTGCCTCCCCTGTGCGCCGCGCATCCGGGCCTTTGGCAACACGGGGCTCTCCTCGTGAGGACTCCCCCACGGTGGCACCGGCGGAAAGTCCACAGCCCTCCGCTTCTTGCACCGCTTCCGCATGTGGCGGCGGCTCTGGCAGCATTCGCTCGATCTCGTGTGATGGGGATGAGTGACTTCGGCGGATAACCGGCAGAGTTGTTCCGTCGAGCATGGGTGAACATGAAACGCGAAGTCTTATCTCTCATATGCGCGTCATTCCTGGCGGTCAGTGCGCCGTCAGGTGTGGCGAACGCAGCCCCGGCGTCCCCACTCACCTCCGCGCAGGACGGCAGGACGGTATCCCCTTCGTCGTCGACCAGTATGGCCGCCACGGTCACGCTGATCACCGGAGACAAGGTCACGGTCGACGGACGCGATCGCGGCGTCATGATCCAACGTGGCGAGGGCAGGGAGAAGATCTCTTTCGCCGTCGACCGTTCGGAAGGCAGACTGCGCGTGGTGCCCAGTGATGCCGCGCCGGGCTTGGACGCCGGCACGTTGGATCGCGACCTCTTCGATGTGACCGGGTTGATCGCTGCCGGATACGCCAAGACAGGCCAGCTCCCGCTCATCGTGACCTACCGCGACGAAGCCGCGGAGAAGAGCGTCCGGTCAGCGGCGACGGATACCGCGACTGTGGCGCGGGACCTACCGATGGTGAATGGCCTGGCCGTACGGGCCGACAGTGAGGAGCGCGCCGCCTTCTGGCGGGAACTGTCGGCGCTGACACGAGGCCGCCAGGCGCCGCGAGTGTGGCTGGATCGATTGACCAAGCCGTTACTCGTGAACAGCGTCAAACAGGTCGGCGCCCCTACCGCCTGGGAGCGTGGACACACCGGCGCCGGGGTGAAGGTCGCTGTTCTGGACTCGGGCATCGACACGACCCATCCCGACCTACAGGGCAAGGTGAGCATTCAGGCGAACTTCACCGATGCCCCCGACGGGCGTGATCTGACCGGGCACGGCACCCATGTGGCCGCCACGATCGCCGGAGATGGGCAGACCAGAGGAGTTGCTCCCGGGGCCGTCCTCCTGGATGGAAAGGTGTGCGACGAAGATGGCTGCCCGACGTCGGCGGTTCTAGCGGGGATGCAGTGGTCTGTGGACAACGGCGCCAAGGTGATCAACCTGAGCCTGGGCTCTCCGGACCGCGAGGGATTGGATCTCCTCGAACAGGCGGTTCAGCAGCTCAGCGATCGACATGGCGTACTGGTGGTGGCAGCCGCCGGCAACGGTTACGACGCTCGCACATTGAGCTCGCCGGCCAGTGCCGATGCCGCGCTTGCCGTGGGTGCGGTGAACCGATCAGACGGCATGGCCGAGTTCTCCAGCCGAGGCCCACGGGTGGGCGACTCCGCGTTGAAGCCTGAGATCACCGCGCCAGGCACGGACATCGTCGCCGCGCGCAGCAAAGATTCCGGCGGCGAAGGCTTGTACGTACCGAAGTCGGGGACCTCTATGGCGGCCCCTCATGTCGCCGGAGCCGCCGCGATCCTCGCCGGGCAGCATCCTGACTGGGATGGCCGGAAGTTGAAGGCGGCATTGATGGCCGCTGCCACCCCGAGCCCTGACGCGGAGGTGTTCGCCCAAGGGGCGGGACGGCTGGACGTGGCCAGAGCCACCACGCAGTCGCTGACCAGTAATCCGGCCGCCGTCAGCTTCGGCCTGCAACTGTGGCCGAATGGTGACCGGCCGGTGGAGCAGCCGATCGCCTACCGCAACGACGGAGCCGCACCCGTCACGCTCGCCCTCGCGATCGAACACGACGCTCACGCGGTGTTCACGGTGAACCCCTCCTCTCTCGTGGTCCCGCCTGGCGGCGTGGCCGAGGCGGTCGTCAGAGCCGACGTTTCCAGGTTGGCCACGGACCGGCCGGCGGGCGCTTACCTGTCCGCCAGCGGCGACAAGGCAAGGGTCAGCACGCCGCTGGGCATAGAGAAGGAAAGCGAGAAGTACCCTCTGACGATCAAGTACGTGGACCGGGCAGGACAGCCGGGCACGGGCAGCACTCAACTGCGCAGGCTCGACGATCCCGCCCAGAGGTCACGCATCGTCAACATCGACGCTTTGGGCAGCGAGGCCACCGTCCGGCTGGCCAAGGGTGTCTGGGAAGTCAGGAGCCACGTACGCGAAGGCGAGCACACCGCCTTCATGGTCCATCCCGCGTTGGAGGTGAGGCAGGCGGGCGCCGTGGTCATGGACGCACGGATGACCAGGCCAGTCAAGGTGGTCCTTCCGGCCGCCGCCGAGCCGCAGTGGGTGTCGGTGAACTACGGCGGGCCACTGACTCAGCACGATGCCGCTTCCGGGGAACTGATCGCCGAGCGGCCGGATCAGATCTCCACGGCCCAGATGGGCACCAACCTCTTCCCCGACGAAACCGTGACCAGAATCGATGGACTGTGGACGGGAAACAACGGTCTCTACCGCCTCGCCTGGTCACACCGGGGGGGCATGGTCACCGGATTCCAGCGGAACGTGGAGCAGCACCAGCTGGCGACCGTCCGGGCCAACTATGCGGCGCATACCCCAGGGGCACGCGGCATCTGGGCCGGCGAAGCGCAGCTGCCTGACCTCCGTCTCGAGGGCTATCCCATCAGCACCCCGGTTTCCCTGCCCTCGGCTCACACCCTCTATGTGAACTCTGACGGCGACATGAAGTGGCGCAAGCGCTTCACCGAGATCATCTCCGGTGAAAAGGCGGAGGTCTCCTTCGAAGATCGTGAATCGCGATTCGAGCCAGGACGCCACTACGTCGAACGCTGGAACTGGGGTGTGTTCGCCCCCGTCCTTGCGCAGGATGAACGCGAGGAGACGGCAAGCGCCTGGCGCGAAGGCGACACGATGACCATCCAAGGCGCTCCCCTGGGGGACAGCGCCGGTCGGATAGGCGACGCCACGTACACGACGGTGCGCACCACGCTCCACAGAAACGGCGTCCTCGTCGGCGAGGAGCCGTCGGCTCACGCATCGTTCGACGTCCCGAAGGGCAAATCCTCGTACCGATTGGTGATGGAATCCGAGCATCGCCAATCCGCGCTGTCCTCGCGAACCTCGACCGCGTGGACGTTCCGATCCGTCGGCATCGGCGGAACGGCCAGGCGGCTGCCCCTGTCCATCGTCCGCTTCAAGCCTCCCCTTGACCCCGACAACACGGCGCCGAGCGGGCGGCCATACCTCATTCCGGTCAGAGTCGAACGCCTCGCGGGCCGGGGTTGTGTCCCAAGCGCGTACGCCGGGTGGCGGTGTGGTCGCGGCTTTCGGACGGCTCAGTTGTAGGGGTTGTCGTAGGTCACGGATTTGGTGCGGCTGTTGTAAGTTTGGCCTGGATAGAACCAGCCGCCCGTCACGTACAAGGTGACGTTTGTGATGGTGGCGGAGTGGGTGTATTCACCGTCGTAGAGGAATAGGGACAGCTGGCATCCGGGGGGAGCGGCTGCCGTGCCCGTCTGGGTCGGATAGAAGACGGTGCTGCCGTTGACGGAGACGTAGAAGTTCGGCTTGGGGTAGGACCCGCTCCCCCAGCACAGTCGGAGCGCGTACCTGAACTTCGTGTTCCCGTCGTCGAACGCCAGCGTGCCGGTCAGCTGGGCGAGCATGATCGGCGGTCCGGCGTTCGAGGTCACTGTGACGGACACGGGCTGGTCTGGGCCGTAGGCGGCGTGCGCGGGAGTGACGGGCATCAGGAGTGCCGCGACGGTTGCGATGGCGATGGCGACAGAGCTGGCCGCACGACGTGCTTTAGAACGTGTCAATTCCAACCTCGTCTCTTTCGTGTTGTCGGCGGAGCGCGCACGGAGACTATGGTCTGGGCCCTCCAGGCGTCCAGAGAGACGATTGAAAGCCACTGATTCGGCCCGGCGATAACTTGCGCCGGCTGCTCTCGCGAGGACAGGGCAAGGCGTGCCACCAGGTCGAGGACCGGTCCTGCAGAGCCGTAATGCCGGCGTGATGGGTGAAATTTTCATTCGACCAGAGAGGTCGTCTCCGTCGCCGGAGACGGCTGGACCGGCGTGATCGTCTTCTGCGGCTTTCCTGCAGCGCTCACATGAATCAGGGGCGGTATGCGGTGAGGGGCCGCCGTCAATATTGCTTCGCGTGACGGCTTCAGCCTCTTTACTCCTTGGCCAAGAGAAGGGTGGCGATTTATGCGTGGACACGGAGGTCGATACCGCTCGAGAACAGCTCTACGCAAGGGACGTGCTGTGAGAAGAAGTCGCGTCCCATGACCGCCGCTGCACCCCAGCGCGACGACTCCGTGACAGAATGCAAGGCCGCTGAGCTGGTCACGCTGAAGGAGCAGCTTGCCGCCCGCGACCGCGAGCTGAGTGCCGTCACCACAGCTGTCACCGAGCTGACGACCAGGGCCGAGACCGCCGAGGGTGTGGCCCGGCAGGCACGAGGAGGCGGCACGGGTCCGTACCGAGCGAGAGGGTCTCGAGCGGCAGCTGCGCGAGCAGCTGGAACAGGCTCAGCGGGCCTGCACCGAAGCCGACACCGCGGCGACAGCGCGCGTCACGGCCGCCGAGGACTTGGCGCCGTGGTGTTCACCGAGGAAGCCCCGCGTACGGTGGCCGCCCGGCCCGCCGCGCTCCTGTCGACAGCGTCGGTGGCGGATGGTGTGCGGGTGCGCACCGGCTACCGGTTGCCCACGTGAGCTCTGACGTTCCAGTACTTTGCCTTGACCGGGCCTTTCGACTGGTCCCACAGGATTTCGTCCTGGGGGATCAGCGCCCATCCGCGATGAGGGAATCTGGCAGAGATCCCCAACGCCGAGCTCGGTATGCAATGGACCTGGTGGCCGCCCCCGGATGAGTAGCTCACGTCATCGCGGATCATGGTGGCCAGCAGTTGCCCGTCCAGCATGAGGACACGCTGCCGCTCGCGCGCCGGATTCGCCCGGCAGCCGTTCATACCTCCGCATAGGCGGCCACCGTCCGGATTCTCCGTGCGGTTCCGGCCGGACCGAACACTGTCCAGCCCCGGGCTTCCGGTTCGGGCCGGTTACTCTGCCAGGTCCTCGTGCTCGCCGTGGGTACCGGCGGGTTGAGTCACTCGATCAGCGTCGGCGGCGGGTCCCATCGGACCCTCGGGGGTGCCGATCGCTAGATGGGGACCACGGGCACGGCCCACGTGTCGCGCTTCCACAAGGTCAGATCGAACGTGACCGACCGGCTCTGGAGGTCCACGGCGGTCAGCCGGATGAGCGCGATGGCCCGTTCGTCGCCGTGCTGGGGGAACCGGTACATGCACAGGGCGTCGCCCGGGTGCAGGTCCGTCAGGTCCATGGTCTCGTATGCCCTCTCTCCTGTGACGGCCGCCTCGCAACCCTTGTAGGTCGCGGCGCCGCGCGGTCGTTCGAGCACCCCGGCGAGCAGCCTCCCGCGGATCAGGGTCAGCGACGGGCTCACGGTCGACCCCTTCTCGACCCGGACCGGGTCCTCGAGCGGCGAGACCACGTAGCCCTGGCCGTCGTGCAGGGTGAGGCCCTTGTGCTCACTCAGCACCCCGCCCACGTCGCTCTTGATGAGCGGATCGGTGGCGATCAGGTAGATCCCGGCCGCCGTCAATCCGATCGGGACGACGAGGAGGATCAGGCAGCCCCACGAGTCCACGCCTTCGACGGCAATGAAGAAGAACAGGCCGATGCCCCCGAGAGTGAGGATCATGCCGATGGCCAGTGTCATCGCCGCCCCTTCGTCGACTTATCGATGTTTTACCCTTCCGGGCGGCTTCGCGCCGCTTGGCGGCGGCGCTTTCGGTTACGCCAGGCGGGTGATCCCGCGCCACGACCTGCTCACCTCGGTGGCCGGGCTGGGGTCGTGGCCGTCCCAGCAGCTTGATGCGCCTGCTCAGTTGTCGACGGCCCATACCGCGGCGGAGATCGGCTCGAGTCCCGCGGCCAGCTCGTCGAGCTCGTCCGCACTGAGCACGTCGTACGCCGGCGCGGCCAGCTCGTCGGTGAGCGCCTCGATCCGCTGCCTGGTCTCCCGTCCGGCGCCGGTGAACCCGCCGGCGGCGTCCACGAGGCCGCGGCCGCGCAGCCCATCGACCACGGCGGTCAGATCCATGGCAGCGCGCGGCTGCGCTCACGTTCGTCGCGAGCGGGGCTCACACTGAAGTCTCCTGCAGGGTGCGGTCGCGCAGGGCAACACCCGAGCAGATCTCCCCTTGGGCCACCCGATCCTGGTCCTGGCTCGGGTCCAGCCGAGATACCGGCAATACCTGCCATGGGTGGATCTTGAAGACGCCGGCTTGATGTCGGTTCCCTTGAGGGGTGAACGATGAGGCCGAGGGCCGCCTTGGGCCGCCCTGGCTCAGGCCCGTGCGTCCATCAGGGCGGTGACATAGGCATCCAGCCGCTCTTCGACGGCTCGCGTCCCTCTACCCTCCCTGCCTCCCTCCATGGCTGTGACACCGACTGCACTTCTTCTGAGGACGCCAGCGCGTCCCGCACCTGCCAGTACAGTCGCTCGCCGGCGGTCGCGGCCAGCACACCGCCGGCCTCCTCATACGCCTCAGCGAACCGCAGTCCCCACGCCGGTCCGTACAGGAGCGCGAGATTGGTGGAGCAGTGCGCCACGTCGAGATCCGCCGCGCCCCAGCAGGTCGCTGCCCAGTCAACGACGCCCGTGATCCGAGGACCTGCCGGCGCCTTGGGGGCGGCACGTCGAACAGCACGTTGCCGGGTTGGAAGTCCCGGTGCAGGCGTTCATGGGGTGCCACCGGAATACGGCAGAAGCGGGCCGCGTGTTGATCACGGGTTAGCGAGGTGAGCGTCCCAGAGAGATGATCGAGGGCGTCAGAGGCGATGGGGCGAACAGGCCTGGATCAGGCCGTGGCGGGCGCTGAGGCCCTCATGCGGCCGATCGTTCGCAAGAACTCGTCCCGGTTCTTTGCCGCCTTTATCCAGACGGGAAGCCGGGTGATCATGGTCATGGAGCCTGTGGTGAGAGGAAGTTCGTGACGCTCTCTCAGGCGTGCTGCCACATAGCCCTCCAACAGATCAAGGTGTCGGAGGTTGTACGCCCACAAGAGGTGACCGCGAAACCCGGCCTGGAGCCACAAGGGCAACCCAAAGTACGGGTCGACCGCCGTGGCCACGCCGAACATCGAAGACGACTGGAACTCGTCCTTGGCCAGCGCACAACCTGAGCAGCGCAACCGCCTCAGCGTTTAGAATCGTCCCCCACGTCAGGGTACGCGCCGATGCACAGGATCGCCCAGTTGAGCGAGCACCACGGCGCAACCAGCGCAGCGCGGGCATCGCACCAAGACTTCGTCCGCGAATGCCGTGATCCACACCTTCGGATCACGGAATCGATCACCAGGCAAAGCAGTCACTCTTCCATCATGACCGAAACCAACCTCAACGTCCCCTGGGCAGTAACGCCCAGCCCGGTCCGTGGCCGATCAGCTCAGCGGCGGACGCGATAGCGGATGTGGGTGGCCTCGGGCGTGTCGAGCACTTGAATGATCTCCAACTCGATCTCCGACGGCAGGACGTCGAACAACCGGCGCCCTGCGCCCAGGAGTACTGGAACGTGGTGGATCTGCACTTCATCCAGCACTCCGGCCTCGAGGGCCTGCTGCACCGTGTACGCGCCGCCACGAATCTGGACGTCCCGTTCCCCGGCGGCGGCCTTCGCCTGCGCCATCGCGCTTTCGATCCCGTCGTTCACGTAGGTCACCAGCGGATAGCCCCACCGGGCGGCCGGGCCGGGCGGACGGTGGCTGGGGACGAAGATCGGCAGACCGCCGTGAGAGCCGCCCCAGTGGTCCATGAGCTCAGCGGTCCGCCGTCCCGCGAGGATCGCACCAGCCCCGTTCCATTCGTCTTGGAACTGCTTGACCGGTCCGGGATGCTGGTCCGAGTCAGCCCACTTGTGCAGCCGCTCACCGTCTTCGCCGCCGAGGAAGTCGTTGGGATCGGCGATGTACCCGTCGAGGGACATCGACATGTCGAGCACTGATTTGGACATGGCCCACTCCTTGTTTCAACGGCGTGGCCCCTCGGCCACCGTCTGCTCTCGGGTCCGGAGATTAACTGTGTCCCCAGAACACTGTGTACGCTAGAGACAGTTTTGGCGGATGGCAAGCGGGAGGCGACGTGGCGGTCAACGAGGATCCGAGGACACTGGCGGAACTGTTGTGGGGCCTGCGAAAGCCGCGCATCAGAGGCCCCAGGCCCGCCTTCGACCTCGCCCGGCTGGCCGACACCGCCGTCAAGGTCGCCGATACCGAGGGCCTGGAGGCGGTCTCCATGCACCGCATCGCCGCCGAGCTCGGCCTCACCAAGATGGCCCTGTACCGCTACGTCAACGGCAAGACAGAGCTGATGGCCATCATGATCGAGGCGGCGGTCGGCACACCCCCCGACCTGAGCGGGGCGGCCGGCTGGCGGGCCAAGCTGGAGGAGTACGCCCGCGGACTGTCCACCGCCTGGCGGCGCCACCCCTGGCTGCCGTCGGTCACCGTGGGCGACCGCGTCATGGGCCCACGTGAGACCGCATGGACCGAAACAGCTCTCAGCGCCCTCACCGACACCCCCCTGACCGAACGTGAACGGCTCGACGCGGTCATGATGGTGTCCCACCACATCCGCGCCACCCACCCGGCCGCCACCCAAGGCACTCAGACCTGGACGGACGGCAGCGCCGCCCCCATCATGCGCGACCTGCTACTCCTCAACGCCAGCCGCTTCCCGCTGCTTGCCACCACCGTGGCCATCCCCTCAACCACCACCACCCGGGAATTCGGCCTCCTCGCCCTCCTCGACGGCCTCGAACGCACCATCACTCAACGCACCCACAACAACGGCGACGAACAAGCGGCTTCGCGCCCAGATCCTCCGTAAGCGGCCTTCGGGGAGGATCGGACCGGATTTTGGCGCTACAAAGGCGATCTTGAAGACGATTCGGTGACGTGGGCTGTTTGCCCTGGTTGAGCGCTCTAGCGTGCCTGCTCATGCCTGTGGATTTCCTCTCAGATGAGAAAGTGGCTCGCTATCGCCGGTTCAGGCCTGAGGTGTCGATGGCCGAACTCGAGCAGTTCTTCCGGCTGGACTCCCGAGCGCTGGAGGCGCTGGCGAGCAAGCGCCGTCCGGCGACGAAGCTCGGGTGGGCGCTGCAGTGGGGCACCGTGCGGATGCTCGGCACGTTCCTGGCCGAAGATCCCCTGGACGTACGGGGGAGGTGTTGGAGTTCGTCGCCGAGCAGCTGGGCGTCGACCCGGGGTGCGCGCCGGAGTACCTGACCCGGCCGAAGACCGCCTATGAGCACGCCTGGGAGATCCGGGACCTGCTGGAGCTGTCGGAGTTCTCCAAACGCGAGCAGGAGGTCCGCGACTATCTGGCCGCCCGGGTGTGGTCGACGATCGAGGGGCCGCAGGCGTTGTTCGACCGCGCCGTGGTGCACATGCTGCGCGAGGGCATTCTGCTGCCCGCGGGGATCACCACGCTGACGCGGCTGATCAGCGAGGTGCGCCGGGCCGAGCACGCCCGGTTGTATCGCACGCTGGCTGAGCGCGCCGGCCCGGAGTTGCGGGCGCGGCTGGCCGATCTGCTGCGGGTTCCTGCTGATCGGCGGGTGTCGGAGCTGGAGCGGTTGCGTACCGCGCCGACACGGGCCTCGGGCCGGGTGATGGTGGCGGAGTTGCATCGGGTGGCCGAGATCGGCGGGCTGGGCGCCGGGGCGGTGGCTACCGAGCCGGTGCCGGCGGTGAAGCTGTCGGCGCTGGCCCGGTACGGGCTGGCCTCCAAGGCGCCGACGCTACGGGATCTGGAAGGCGATGGCCACCGTGCGGCATCTGGAGACCTCCTCGGTCGATGACGCCTTGGACGTGCTGGACCTGCTGATCACCTCCAACCTGTTGGCCCGGGCCGAGCGAGCGGGCAAGGCCGAGCAGCTGCGCACATTCCCGAAGCTGCGCAAGGCAGCGCGCACGATGGCCTCGGCGGTGGAGGTGCTGATGTCGGCGCCGGAGGCGACCGAGGATCGGCTGGTGTCGCTGGTGGAGGTGTGGAAGGCGATCGAGGAGGTGGTGCCGCGCGAGAAGCTGGCCTCGGCGGTGGAGACGGTCGCGGCGTTCGTGCCTGCCACCGACGATGACGCGGCCGCGCAGTGGCGGGCGGAGCTGGTCAAGCGCTACCGCACCGTGCAGGGCTTCATCGAGTTGCTGCTGGAGGCGATCCGGTTCCGTGCGGTTGCGGTACCCCGGTGCTGGCCATGGTGCGTACCGCCGCGGCGATGGCCAAGAACCGGCGACGCCGGTACGCACCCGGCGACGTCGCCGCGCATGATGAGCTGATCACCGGGTCGTGGCGGCCGCTGGTCTTCCGCAACCCGGACCTGCCTGAGGGGCAGGTCGACAAGGCGGCGTTCGTGCTGTGCGCGGTCATGCACCTGCACGGCGCGTTGCGCCGGCGCGATGTGTTCGCCGAAGGGTCCGAGCGCTGGAGTGATCCGCGGGCCCGGCTGCTGGACGGGGATGCGTGGCAGCAGGTGCGGCCGCGTATCCTCACCTCGCTGGAGTTGGAGGTCGAACCGGCCGGGCATCTGGCCGAGCTCGCCGGCGCGCTGGAGGGCGCTTATGCCCGGGTGCTGGACGGGCTCGGCGCCAACACCGCGGTGCAGTTCGTCGGCGGCCGGCTGCAGTTGGAGAAGCTCGGCGCGGCCGAGGAGCCGCCGCTGATGAGGGAGCTGCGTTCCCTGCTGGATGACATGCTGCCCCGGCTGGACTTTCCCGAGCTGCTCCTCGAGGTCTTTGACCGCACCGGTCTGCCGGCCGACTTCACTCACATCTCCGGCGCCGATCCGTCGATGGAGGACTTCGGGGTCAGCCCGGCCGCCCTGATCGTGGCCGAGGCGTGCAACGTCGGCCTGGTCCCGATCGAGAAACCGAACGTGCCCGCGCTGACCAGGGCCCGGCTGCTGCAGGTCGATCAGGCGTACCTGCGCGGTGAGACGATCGCGGCGGCCAACGCCCGTCTGATCGCCGCCCAGGCCGAACTCGACATCGTCCGGTGCTGGGGCGGCGGGCACATCGCCTCGGCCGACGGGCTGCGCTTCGTGGTGCCGGTGCAGAACCTGCACACCGGCCACAACCCGATCTACTTCGCGAGGCAGCGCGGCGCGACCTGGCTGAACGTGGTCAACGACCAGGTGATGGGCATCGGCGGGCTGGTGGTGCCGGGCACGCTGCGCGACTCGCTGTTCATCTTGGACGCCATCTTCAACCTCGACGGTGGGCCCAAGCCGAATACGGTGGTCACCGACACCGCCGGCTATTCCGACATTGTCTCGGGCCTGTTCGCGATCTGCGGTTACCAGTTCTCCCCGCGGATTGCCGACCTGGCCGACACCCGGCTGTGGCGGACCAACACCCGCGCCGTCTACGGGCCGCTGGAGCACATGTCCCGCCACACCATCCGGCTGGACAAGATCCGCGCGCACTGACGGCCGCCGTCGGCGACCCGTTTGATCCCCATGTTCGTGCCCAGCGCGTACAGCACCAGCAGCAGGCGTTTGCGGATCACTTCCCGCGGGGTCGCTTCCCTGGTCGCGACCGTGCTGAACGCGTCGGTGAAGTCGGTGACGAAGTCCGACTCCTTCAAGAAGTCCAGCAGGTCGATGATCCCCCAGCGAGCGGCGACCTCGGCGTGCAGCGCCCGCAGATTCTCCGGAACCTTCAGCTTGCCCAGGTCGGGGATGTGCCAGCGTGACTCCCCGCGGTGCGTCTTCACCTTCGCACCGCCGGACTTGTTCCTGCTGACCGCCCGGCCGCATGCCGCCATCGAGGCGCGCATCGCCTCCTTCAACGTGGCGATGAACACGCCGCTGTCCAGCGGTTGGCGCAGGTTCTCGTAGTGGACGTCGCGGTTGTCCTCGAAGTCGGCCGGCAGGTCCTCCTCGGGGTTGCGCCAGCGGCGGGCACCGGCGACGTAGATCTCGCGGCGGCGCAGCGCATCCTTCAACGACACGATCACGCACAACTCGTAGGAGGCCCGCTCGATGACCCCGTTCTCGTCGACCACCGCTTCCAGCCAGCCGTCCGGCACCACCCCTTGGATCGGGACGTTCTCGGAGGCGTCGTAGTGGCGGGTGGTGTTCGGGAAGTCGGCGTGGCGCTGCAGCAGGTCCAAGGCGTCCATCACCGGCCGGTAGGCGGTGTTGTTGCACTTGAACTCGATCGCGGCCAGCAGCTTGGGCGGCATCCGCCGGTAGTAGGAGGTGTAGGAACTGGTCACCACCGTCCGCACCCGGGCCTTGTAGGCCTTGGCGTCCGCTTTTGCCTCGGCCACCAGCGCCTGCAGCGTCGCCTCCCCGCCTGGCACCGCCGGGAACACCACCTGCCGGACCGTGCCCTCCGGCGCCCGCAGCGACGCCTCGGCGATCGAGAACAGCTTCTCGGTCTTGCGATGCACCTTCTTGGCCTCGGCCTCGATCGCCTTCTCGACCTTCCGCTCCGCCCGCGTGTTGATCTTCGACACCAGGCCGATGAACAGATCGACCAGCACGTCGGTGATCTCCGTCGTCCGTGACCACGCCAATGCGGCCACCAACGTCAACCGGACCGGCGGCTGGTTCGCCGCGAAGTCCGACGGATGCGAGGCCATCGCCCGCGCCCGCCAGGAGGCCACCAGCCGGTCGGAGTGCCCGCCGAACAGATCCGCCGACAGACCCAGCGCCTTGGCCCGCCGCAGCTTGACGATCTCCTCCAGCAGCGTCTCCAGCCCCAGTCGTCCGGGGTCGGACTTCAGCTCCAGCAGGAACCCGTCCGCACCCGTGGCCAGCTCCCACAGCGACCGCGCCGAGTCCGCTGACAACCCGTCCAGCACATGCAGGCAGAACTCCCGCTCGAACCGAGCCCGGCCCGCGCCCACGATCCGGTCCACCCGCCCCGGCGGCTCGATCTTCAACGTCCGGCAACGCCTCAGCAGCGCGGCCCGCAGCCCTTCGTCCGTGAACACCATCGGGCAGATCTTGTCCGCCAGCCACTTGGCCGGCACATCCTCATCCGGCCGGGTCGACTCCCGAAACCCCAGCGCGTCCCGCACCTGGGCCCGGTGCCGCTCGATCGACCGGCCCGACCAGTCGTACTCCGCCAGCAGCGCCGGCTCAACCTTCACCTGGCCGGCCACGTAGTCCACCGCAGCCTTGGGCAGCTCGCCCACGTGCCGCGGGAACCGGCCCTCTTGCTCGAAGAACTTCAGCATCAGGCCGAACCCCAGACGGGTCGCCCCGTCTTGTTCCCCACCAGCTCCCAGTCGTCGTCCAGCAGCGTCCACGCCGCGATCAGCTCTTCCGGCTCCCACTCCCGACGCACCCGCACCCGCCCTCCACCCGACCGTCTCCGACACGAACACGATCAAGCTGAAACCCACCCGACCAGCCACGTTCACCGCTCCGAAACGATCACGAACCGCAATCGTGATCTCTCATTCCGCTACCTGGCGGCTGGGGACATGGTCGGGAGCGGAGGGCCGAGGCCGCCCGGGAGGCATACCTGGCGATCCGCTCCGACGACTAGCTGGAGAATCGCTTCGCCCCTTCGTCCTGCCGCGCTGGCAGCCCGACCGGGAGGCGAGCACGCTGCTGGCCAGCTTCGCCGCCGCCTTCCCCGCCCGGGAACGCCTTCGCCAGGCGCGGCATGAGACGTTGCGTTAGGCGCTGAAGGATCCGGAACCGGCGGGACGTCCGCGCCGTGCCGCGCAGCCGTCCGTCCTGACCTGGCACCCAACGCCCTGGCATGAAAGCCCACAGGAAGACCTCCACCTTTCCTGCTTTGGGAGTGCGTCTTGGCCATTTCTGTCATGGCGGTCCTACTGCTTGCCGCTCTCGGGCTGGCCGCAGTTCTAATGATCTTCTTCTTGTTACGGGGAGAAGGAAAGTCGACAGCCGTGGCGCTGACTGCGGCCGGCGGAGCCTTCACCGCGACGGTCACGCTGGGCATCCTGGTCCTGACCTATCTGGCGCTCGCCGCAGCTCACCAACCCCAATCCGCTGACACTCCCCACAGAACCCCGTCAGGCGTGGCCGAACCAGGGGCCGAATCAGTGGCGCTCCAGGCCATGGCCGGCCCTCGCAGCACCATGCACCATCAAGGCATCAGTACGACCGCCCTCGACGACCAGGCACGCAGATCAGCCACCGCCCGTTGGCAAGCCAGCGGTAACGGGCATCGGCCGCGCTTGCCTCGCACTGCTGCCCCCCTCGCCACGGAAGCCCACAATGACCCTGAACCGGTCTGATCCGCGTCGTGACCGGATCGACGAGGTCAACGACCTGATGGCCGAACTACTGCGAAAGAGATACGGCCGCTTCTACGGCCTGGTCGTCAGGCAGGGCCTCAGCGACAGCGCCGCCCGAGAGGTCATTCACGAGACCAGCAAGGCGGTCAGCAAAACCCTCATCGAGACCGGGCCCGTACAGGACCTGCTGCCCTACTTCACCAAGGCCCTCCAGCGGCAGGTCACCCAGTACCGCCGCGGGCAAAGCCGCGACCGGCTGGTAGCCACCGACCCGGCACAGCTGTCCTGCGACCAAGGAGCACCTCAGCTCGAGGGACTCCCCGCTCCTGCGTACGTCAGCGATCAACAGCTCGGTGATGCCCTCAACTCCTCCACGCGCCAACAGGCCTTGGAGGCGGCGAATGAAGCCATCGCCGAACTGCCCGACCATCTCAAGCAACCCTTCCTGATCTGGCTGGAAGCCGACCTCGAACCCAGGCAGATAGCAGACATTCTTGGAAAGAAGCCCGAAACGATCAGGCCATACCTCGCCACAGCCAGGAAATACGTCCGCATGCGCACCCTCGAGCTGCTCGCCACGACGAAGAATGAGCGGGAGGAGGACATCGATGAGTGACGAACTCGAAGCCCTGCTCAGATCCGAGTACGACGACCTCGTTAACGTCGAAGTCGAGATCCGCCGGCTTCGCCAAGCCAACGAGCAACTCCGATACATTCAAGTCGCGGAAGCATACGTTCAACCGGCGGAGTACAAGCGCGCCATCGGCGCCGTCTCCAGCAGGTCAGCGCAAGGACCAGAAACGCTCACCTCCACACCAGGAGGGGCAGACTCAGCCCGTCAGGCCGTCTTGACCAATCCGGCTGACGTGACAACCCGCAGCCGCAGCCAGCACCAACGCCGCAAGCGCATCGTCCGAGCGGCTGCCGAACTGGCCGCGCGTGGCGGCGTCGAGGCCATGCAGATGCGAACCGTGGCCGAGCGCGCCGGCGTGGCGCTCGGCACCCTCTACCGCTACTTCCCGTCCAAGCTGGACCTGGTCGTGGCAGTGGTCAGCGAGGAAATCGACCTGCTGGAGAACAGTATCGAGCGCCGTCCGCCCGAGGCGTCCACACCGCCCGAGCGCGCGGTCGACATCCTGATGCGGGCCACCCGGGGGCTGATGCGCGAGCCCGAGCTGGCCGACGCCCTCATCCGCTCGCTGATCATGGCTGAGGTGCAGACGCCGTTCGGCGAGCGCATGACCGGGCTGCTGCTGCGCGTCTCCGCCGACGGGCTCACCCTGGAGCAGGCCAGCGAGGAGCAGCTCGACCTTGCCGGGTCGCTGGCCAGTGTCTGGATGCAAGAACTTCTGGAGATGTTGCGCGGCCGACGCACCTACGACCAGATCCAGCGGCGCATCGAGACGGCCGCTTCCCACCTCCTCTCCGGCATCCAGCGAAAATCAGACCCGTCAGGTTCCAGCCTCCGCTGGACACCAAGGTGAGCGCCGGCGCTCACCTTCCACAGCAGTTGGCGCGTATCTCACAGGACCGGCGGGCGCATCGGAAGGGGCGCGACAGGTGCTCGGCGACCTGCTGGCCAGGTTCCTATACGACGGCGGTCACTGAGCCCGCGCCTCCATTCCCGACCTTCGGGCACGCTCACACCACTGGGCGTCATGGTCCTTGCCATCTCCTGGGACGCCTGCGTTCACCACAACTGCGAAACGGTGACGAACCCGCCCGCGCGGACGGTCTTCAACAACGACGACCAGTCTTGGGACTTCTTCGCCGGCCAGAACTGCACCGTCTACCTCGGGACCCTCGACCCCCGGCCAGTGGGACACCTACCCCATGGGAGCCAGAAGCTGGCGGTAGGCTCAACCCGTTCTCAAGCCCCGCCGAGTGGACCGCGATCAAGATCCGCTGGCAGTTGCAGCCGCCGCGGTGTCGAACTCCCATGCCAGTGCCGGTGGCGGCAGGCCCAGCCAGGACACAGCTCCTCAGGTCGCTGTCCCCCGGCTGGGCCCGTCCTCGGGAAACAGCTCCGGCTGGGCCCGTCCTCGGGAAACAGCTACGGTCCGAAGACCCGACCACAGGGCGGATCACGACATGCTGGTGGGCTCATGGTGAACAGCGGCGAGGCCCCACGCACCACATCATGGTGACCCCATCGTGGCGACCCCGCCCGCGCATGCCCGCCATCGCGGGGCACTTGCCTGTCAGGTCTGGCGCTATCTGGCCGGGGACCTCCAGCGCTATTTGGCCGGGGACGATCATGTTGATCAGCCCGAATTGTCAGGATGAGCTCCAAGAGGCCAGCAGACAGGCGTCAAGAAACTCGGATGCGGACTCCATCTTGACGCTGTTCATCTGCGGTGGCAGGCGTGGCGTTGGGGTACACCCTTGCCGGACAGGCCACGAGCGAGGGGCATTTGCAGGGCGGCGGCCGAGGACGCGGTCAGACCTCTGGGCTGGCGGGGGCTGCTTGACGCCCGGGACGTGGCCGGTGCGGGCGACGGCGTCATCTACAGCGTGAGCAGGCCGTACCAGCGCATCGACTACGTCATGACCTCTCGCGACATCAAAACGACCTCGGTGGCCGTCATCGGCACCGAGGCCTCCGACCACTTCCCCATCGTGGCCGACCTCGAACTCCCCCACCCCTCGCCCTGACCTCCGGCGCCCGCCGTCTCTCGCGACGGCGGGCGCCGCGCGGTCCGGATCAGATGACGCCGCTCTGCCCGACGCAGCTCGTGACACCGTTCCTACCGGCCAGCTTCACGAAGACCCGATGCGCCATCGGCCGGGTCGCCGAGATCGCCCTGCTGCCGGAGTTGCCCGTGATCACGGTCGCCAGGAACTCGGCGTCCGGAAGGCCGCCCCGATCCTGGACGAGGCTGACCTTGACCGTGGTGGGGCCTCCGGAGGCCGTCCAGTGGACACGGCTGAAGCGGTGCCCATACGTCGTGTCGATGTAGGTGACGGTCACCTTCAGCCTGTAGGACCCCTTCGAACAGGTCGCGACGAGGGCCTTGGCTGCCGACGTGGTCACCGACGCCGCCGGCGCGGACGCCGAGGCGGACGCGGTCACCGACGCCGACGCGGGCGCGGGCGCGGGCGCGCCCATCATGGCCACGGCCCCCATGGCCCCGACGACGACCGCGGTACGCATGATCTTCATATGGTTCCCTCCGTTGATTTCCCGTCGAGGTGAGACCATACGGAGACGCGGTATGGCGGAGGTATGTCCCAATCAGACCACTCGGAGCGCGCTGGTGGGACGCTAGTCAGACGCTAGGTTTCGACGACCAAGCAGCCGACGACCAAAGTCCGCACGGCTGCCGGCCGAACTGTGTCCAAGGGATCTGTCGCCTGACTCAACCCTTGACCCATGCTCCTTCTCGGCGGGCACCAGAACCCGCCCCGACAGAAGGAGCCTCATGAAGAAGCTGCTCAAGACCGCCGCCATCGGCGCCATCGCGATCGCATCGAGTTTCGCCCTGGCACAGCCGGCAATGGCTAGCTCGCTTTCGTGGAACGTCAGCGACGGAGTTCGAGGAGCTCAGAGAGTCCGAGCGGCTTGAACAGGATCTGAAGGACCTCGGGGTGAACGCCGACATCAGCTTTGTCCCGCGCGGCCAGACGTGCGACCCGGAGCGGGGAAAGCGGATTCACCTCAAACCCCGTGAACTCCTCAATCCCAGCAGGAAATGGGTTTAACCTCGACCCGCGGCTCCTCGGTCCTGGGCGGAGGAGGGCTCCACCGATCCCGGAGCGAGTCACAGGCGGTTCCACATGTCCGTGAGGAGTTCACACAGTGATGACTGAACGGACGCTCGAAGTCCATGTCGGCTCGGGGGTGGACAGCCTGCGCTTCGGCATGGACGAACCGCAGGTCAGAGCCGAGTTGTCTGCCTACGGAAACGTAGTGGATGTGACGGCTCCTGGAGGCGCCCTCAGCATTCGTGCGCAGGGTATCGACGACTCGTTTTCGGTATACGCAGGCTTCAATGCCGATGGTGTTCTGTTCACCCTTGAAATTTGGTGCCCAAATGACGTGGGTCTGATCGACGTGAATCTATATCCGGCTATCGTTTCTTGGACAGAAGCCGTGGATCCACAGCGTGTCCCACACCGCTCGCTCCACGTCCTTGAAAGGGCGCTCATGACAGCCGACCAGCCGGACATCTGCCGGACGTGCCAAGGCGTGATCCCCGCGACGCACCCCGCTGCCTACACTGCTGCCCGTGGACGGCTGATCGTCGCCAATGGGTACTGCCAAGGCCATGCCCCCGCCGAAGTGCGCGATTCCGGGCATTCCGAGCCGGTGGAGAGTGGAACATCCTCACGCCGGTCGATGCCTGCGGTTTCCGCTTCAGTACCTGCACGATGATGTGCTCGCTCGGGTCGCGCGCTCTATGGTGGCGTGGGCTCCGGGTGTCTGCTGTGTGTTTGCGTGCGCCTGTGGGCCGGGGCGCCATCGGCGAGCACTCGACCTCCAAGAGGCCCGGGGCGGGCAACCGCAGTCCCGTCCTCAGCCCAGACGGCCCTACCGCCCGGCTCGCTGCCGCGTTGCTGGAGATGGCCGGCCTTGCCGAATCAGGAAACGAACGGTGACGAGCCCGTCCGATCAGCCGCCGATCGGCCCCGACGCCATCGCCCAAATACAGGCCGCCGCCGTCATGTGGCCCTGTCCGGCGTGGTGCGTCTCCAGTCACGATCATGACCCGCCCGAGGTCCGCACCCACCGGAGCCAGGCTAGACAGATCGGCAGCCACACCGGCATCTTGGTGCTGCTGCTACAAACCGACTACGGCATCGACATGCTGCACCCGCCGCATGTCGATGTGTTGGATGGGACACGTCAGGCACCGGACGGGACCTTCCCCTCCACCCAGTTCTCCCTCGCGGAGGCAGTCATCATGGCCGACGTGCTCAACAAGTTGGATGGCGTTCGCCCTACCCTTCACGTGGAGTCGGGGGGGGGGGGGGGGGGGGGGGGGG